>JAZBLP010000104.1:0-10663 GCA_037033305.1 Actinomycetota bacterium
GGGCCTCGGCGGCCAGTTCGGCGAGATGCGCACGATGATGCAGTACCTCTTCCAGAGCATCAACTTCCGTGGCCCTGACGGCAAGGCCTACAAGGACCTCATCCAGGGCATCGGCACCGAGGAGATCAGTCACGTCGAGCTCATCGGCACCACGATCTCGCGTCTGCTCGACGGGTCGCCGCAGTACCAGGGCAAGCCGACCGATCCGGTGGACAAGCCCGGCGCCGGCGGCGCGACGCCCCTGAACATCGCCCTCGACACGAGCAACATCCACCACTACCTGGTCGGGGCCCAGGGCGCGCTGCCGGTGGACGCGGCCGGCAATCCGTGGATGGGCAGCTACGTCTACAACTCGGGCAACCTCGTGCTCGACCTGCTCTACAACCTGATGCTCGAGTCGACGGGTCGCCTGCAGAAGTGCCGGCTCTACGAGATGACCGACAACAAGACCGCGCGCAGCACCATCTCGTATCTGATCGTCCGCGATCAGGCCCACGAGAACGCGTACGCCAAGGCGCTCGAGACGCTCGGAGTGAACTGGCGCACCTCGCTGCCGATTCCGAAGACGAACGCCGAGCAGTTCCCCGAGGTCAAGAAGCTGCTCGACCTGGGCCTGCAGAGCAAGCAGTACTCCTTCGACCTCACCGATGCGTCGGAGGCGGGCAAGATCTTCCAGGGCGCGTCGCCGTCGAACGACGGCACGACTCTCGACGCGAGCGAGCAGGCTCCGGTCGGAGCACCCATGACGATCTCGCCCGAACGCCTCGAAGAGTTCTCGCCGGGGGCCGACAAGGAACTCCGGGCGCTGATCGAGGCGACTGCGGCGATGGAGATGGCCGATATCGACGCCACGTTCGGCCGCATGAAGTGACGAGGGGCGCGCGCCGTCACTGAGAGGGGACAACCGAACCCAGAACGTGGGGCAGCCGCGCTGCACATCGGAATATGGGAAACTGGATGCACCACCGGTGATCATTCGATACGCCTTGTCTGGCGGGCACTGTGGCGTACTGGGGAGATCATCATGGGCAAGTTCATCTACGAGGGCACCGTCAAGTCGGACATCGAGGACAGGGCGCTCACGCACCTGCAGCTCGTGATGACGGCCAAGCTCAGGAGAGGCGAGCCCTTCTCGTTCTCCTGGCGAGAGGACATGGCTGTCGGCGGCGGTCGGACCACGGTCTGGGTGCACGCCGGCAGCTCTCTCGTCTTCAAGTACAGCGGAAGCCGCCAGCCCCAGGTCAACCGCGCCTGGGTCGAAGCCCTGGCGTTCACGGCGAACGCCCCGGGCGGTCTGCGCCTGGTGAGCGAGCCGGCCGAAGGCACGGCGCCACCGGTCGAGCGCGTCGAGGTTCCCGCGCAGGCCTGACGGATCTTCTCCTCGCAGGGGCTCACGTCGTCGGGCGCGCCCGCCGCGAGGAGGAAGAATGGGATCGTGTCCCCGAATCCCCAGCGGCGACTGCTCGCCTCCGTGCGCAGGATCCTGCATACCGATCCCTCATCCGTCGCCTTCACCGAGGCGATGCCGATCATCGACGAACGCACCGTGCCGCGTGTGCTCGACCTCGCGACCCGCATCGGCGAGTCGATGTTCGGGGTCGGCGCCTCGGCCCACGAGGTCACCCTCGCCATCACCCGCATCTGCGCCGCCTACGGCATGCGGGACGTACAGGTCGACGTCACCTACAACTCGATCACGGTCTCGTTCCACCTGAGCGGCGAGGTCTGGCCCGAGACGCTCGTGCGAGTCGTCCGCGTCGCGGCCCCCGACCACGCCAAGCTGCAGCGGGTGCAGGCGCTGGTCGCCGACATCGACGACGGACTCGATCTCGAGTCGGCCCGGTCGACGTTCCGCGCGCTGCGGCGAGTGCCCTTCGGCTACCAGCAGCCCGTGGTCATCGTGGCGCGGGCGCTGCTCGCCGTCGGCGTGAGCATCATGCTCGGCGCCTCGCCGCTCATCGTCGGTCTCACGTTCATCGCGGCGCTCTGCGCCGCGTTGACCCAGGCCGGGCTCGCCCGCGTGCGCGTTCCGCTGTTCTTCAGCCAGATCGCCGGGGGGTTCGTGACCACGGTCGTGGCGGTCGCCGTGTCGGCCCTCGGAGCCGCCGGCATCGAACCCTTCGTCGGCATCCGCCCATCGATCATCGTGGCGTCCGGCATCGTGCTCATGCTCGCCGGACTCACGGTGGTGGGCGCCGCTCAGGATGCGATCGACGGATTCGCGCTCACCGCGGGCGGGCGCATCCTCGATCTGACGATGCAGACGCTCGGCGTCGTGATCGGCATCCTCGTCGGCCTCGAACTCGGGAGCGTGCTGGGCTTCACGATGGGTCTGCCCGATGACCCGGCCCCGTTCGGCCCTCTCCTGAACCAGTTCGCCGGGGCGATCATCATCGCGATCGCCGTCGCCGTCTTCAACGGTGCGGGCCTTCGGATCATCCTCGTCAGCGCACTGCTCAGCGCCGTCACCATCGCCGGCTACTCGGCGATGGTCGGCCTGAACCTGCATCCGGCTGCGGCGAGCGCGATCGGGGCCCTGCTCGCAAGCTTCATCGGGATGCTGATCGCGGTGAAGCTGCACGTCCCGTCGGTCGCGGTCACCACCGCCGCGATCGTGCCCCTCGTGCCCGGTGTCGCCGTCTTCCAGGGACTGCTCGAGATGATCCACGCCGCAGGTTCGACATCGGGGGTCGTCGGCATCGGCGGCTCACTGGTCGATGCCGCGGTGATCGGCATCGCGCTGGCCTCGGGCGCATCGCTCGGCCTGTATCTGGGAACGCCGGTGCGCGCCACCCTCAGCAGCGTCGCGAAGAATCGGGCGCGCGTCGTCCGGCGGTGAGCCGGCGAGCGACGAGCGACTCAGACCTGAGGCCCGAGCGCACCGGCACCGGGCTCACCGGCGGCATCGCCCTTCAACTCGACCAGGATGGTGTGCGTCGGCGTCGCCCCCGTGTTCTCGCCCCAGTGGCGTTGAGCGGGCAGCCAGACCGCCTGACCGGTCGTCAGCGACGTGTCGAAGGTCCGCTCCCCCGCTGACAGACGGCGCGAGAAATCGCTGAGGGTCACCATCACGCTGTTCGGATGATCGTGAGGAGTCGTGCGGTCGCCCGGCTCGTCCGTGTACTCGAGCACGCGCACCAGATCGTTCTCCCAGAGCGTGCGGTAGTGATCGGGGTTGGTGACAGTGGGATCGTCGGTGACCATGCGGTCACAGTACGCCCCGATATTCCGCGCCGCCAGGGGTAGCGCCGCCAGGGGTATTCGGCGCAGCCGGGCCTCGGATCAGGCCTCGGTGCGCACGGCCTCCAGCGAGGGGTAGTCCGTGTATCCCTCGGCGGTGCGCCCGTAGAAGAGCGTCGGGCGCGGCTCGTTGAGCTCGGCGTCCTGACGCCAGCGCTCGACGAGGTCGGGGTTGGCGATCACCGGGCGACCCGCGGCCACGGCATCGGCCCATCCCTCGGACACGAGCATCTCGGCCTCGTCGCGAGTGGTCTGTGCGGCGAATCCGGAGTTGACGATCAGCGGAGCGCCCGCGGTGCGGCGGATGCGCTGCACGAGCTCGCTGGTCGGCACGGCGCTGAGCACGTCGATGAACGCGAGACCGAGCGGGGCGAGTCCCTCGGCGACGGCGAGGTAGGTGGCGAGTGCATCGGCGTCGTCCTCTTCGAGCACTCCCTGGATGTTGTGCTGCGGTGACAGGCGGATGCCGGTGCGGTCGGCCCCGACCGCCTCAGCCACCGCCGACGTGACCTCGATCGCGAAACGCGCGCGATTCTCCGGCGACCCGCCGTACTGGTCGTCGCGGATGTTCGACACCGGCGACAGGAACTCCTGCACGAGGTAGCCGTTCGCCCCGTGCACCTCGACGCCGTCGAAGCCCGCGGCGATCGCATTGCGCGCGGCCTGCACGAACTGCTCGACGACCATCGGGATCTCCTCGAGCGTCAGCGCGTGAGCCACCGGCATGTCGACCTTGCCGACCGGCGTGTGCGTCTGACCCGGGGCGGCGAGCGCGCTCGGCGCGACGACCCTCGGCTCTCCCGAGATCGCGGGGTGCGAGACGCGGCCACCGTGCATCAGCTGCATGACGATCGTGCCGCCGGCCTCGTGCACGGCATCCGTGACGGGCCGCCATCCCTCGATCTGCGCGGCGGTGACGATGCCGGGCTGCCCGGCGTAGGACTTGCCCTCGGCGGCCGGCCACGTGCCCTCGGAGACGATCAGCCCCTGACCCGCGCGCTGCCGGTAGTACTCCACCATCGTCTCGGTGGGCACTCCGTCATCGTCCGCACGGGTGCGCGTGAGGGGCGCCATGACGACGCGGTTGGACAGCGAGAGGGCGCCGAAGACGGCCGGTTCGAAAAGAGTCACGCTGAGGGGTAAGCCGCTCGACGGTCGAGGTATTCCCCGTGAGGCGAGATGCGGGCCGGATGCTCAGTCGGCGACGTGGCCGTACATCTCCCCCACCGGCACCGCGACCTCGAGCACATTCCCCGGCTGCGCGAGCGGGCAGGCCCATGCGGGGTCGTAGGCGCACGACGGGTTGTAGGCGAAGTTGAAGTCGAGCACGATCGTGCCGCGCTCGGCATCCGATCCGAGATCTGCGCCTTTGATCGTGTCGATCAGATAGCGCCCGCCCCCGTATGTGCCCCTGGGTCGGCCGGCAAGAGCGTCGCGCACCGGGATGAAGATGCCGCCACCGTAGGTCGTCAGGCGCCACACGTCGAGCGACCCGGCGTCGGGGACCTCGACCTTGCCGATGCGTTCGAAGGGCACCACGCCGTCGGTGCCGGTCGCGAACTCGAATCCGCCGGGCTCGGCCTCGAGGATCGGCAGGTCGAAGCGCCACTGCGGATCGTAGGACGCGATGGGCAGCCCCTCGAACAGCGGGCGATCGTCGGCCATCAACGGAGTAGCGGCATGGTGCAGCAGCAGGTCGTCGCGCTCGATGCGCCAGAGTTCGTGCGCCTCTTCGGCGGAGTCCGCCCGCCGCACGGCGTCGTAGAGGGCGAAGACACGGCGTCGCCAGTCGACGACCTCTGCGGCAGTGCGTGCTTTCGTGAGCGTCATGTGGTTCAGGCTACGCCGCTCGCCCGCCCCGACTCACACGTCGGTGTCGCGCGGCAGCACCGTGAGCACGCGTTCGATGTGGTCCCGGAACTCGACGAGGTAATCGCGCAGGAAGGTGGCGGTGCCCTCGTTGTGCACCGTTCCGTCGTCGGCGAAGGTCTCGGGCGAGAACTGGATGTAGGCCTCGGGTGCCGTCATCTGACGGGCATTGCAGAAGCTCAGCACTCCGCGCAGGCTCTGCTGGGCGACTGCCGTGCCGATCGCGCCCACCGAGGCGCCGATGACTGCGGCGGGGATGTGGTCGAAGGAGTTCTGCCCCCACGGCCGCGACGCCCAGTCGATCGCGTTCTTGAGTCCGCCGGGGATCGACCGGTTGTACTCGGGCGTCACGAAGAGCACAGCATCCGCCGAGGCGATGGACTCCTTCAGATCGACGGCCACCGCGGGGTAGTCGGCGTCGTAGTCCTGGCTGTAGAGAGGCAGGTCCCTGATCGGGATCTCGAAGAACTCGAGATCCTTCGGTGCCAGCCTGATCAGCGCGGTCGCGAGGATGCGGTTGATCGAGGTGGACGAGAGGCTTCCGACGAAGTATCCGACCCTGTATGCCATGACTGTTCCTCATTCCCGTAGTGGTGAGATCAGTCTCGTCCGGGCTCGCGGCCGCGTCCAGCCCCTCCTCAGTCGCCGAACGCGGCGAGGAGTTCGGCGAAGTGGTCGAGGTCTTCGGCCGTCCAGCGGCGCAGCCTCTCACCGAGGCGCTCTTCGTACCGAGCGCGAGCCAGTGCCACCCGCTCCTGCGCCAGCGGGGTGGCGACGAGCACCCGCGCCCGACGATCGTCCGGGTCGGGAACGCTCTCGACGAGACCGAGCTGCTCGAGCTGGCGCACGTGTCGGCTGACGGCCGACTTGTCGGTCTGCAGCCGCTCGATGATGGCCCCGGCCGAGGTCGCCTTGCCGGTCGCGATCGACGTCAGCACCTGGTATCCGAGAGGCTGCAGGTCGGGATGCACAGTGGTCGCGGCTTCACGCCAGCTCACCCGGATGCGGGCGAAGAGCCGGCCCAGCTCGTGCTCGACCCTCGAGATCGCCTGATCGATCTCTGCGGGATCGATCGGGTCGGCACCGTCGGGATCGGCGGCGGGCACGCCCGTGCGGGCGGGGTCGTCGGGCGAGGCGCTCATGCCCGCCAGCTTACGGCGAAGCCCCGCCGTCGCAGTGACGGCGGGGCTTCGGTCGAGGCGCATGCGCGAGAGACGATCAGACCTCGGCGAGGAGACGGAACACCTTGGACGCCGCCTGGATCTCGTCCTGCGTGAGCTCGGCCACGACGGTGCGCAGGCGCGACGCGTGGTCGCTGCGCAGCTCGGTGAGGGCTGCGCAGGCTGACGGCGTCGCCGTCAGGACACGCAGCCGACCGTCGCGCTCGTCCGACCTCGACTCGATGAGGCCCAGCTCCTCGAGCATCCGCACCTGGCGACTGATGACGGACTTGTCCATCTCGAAGCGCTCGGCGAGCTCGTGAGCGCTGGCGGAGCCCGCCCGATCGATGTAGGTCAGCAGCTTGTAGCCGCCCACCTGCAGCTCGGGGTCGATGCGCGCCGCCGACTCCCTCCAGAGCGTCCGGGTCCTCGCGAAGATGAGGTTCAGATGCGTCTGGAGGTCACCGAGGGCGGTGTCGACGTCGGCGGGCGCCGCCGCTTCGGAGGTGACCATGTCAGCGCCCCGACTCCCGCTCGTCGCGCTCGAGCACGGTCGTCACCGAGCCGGTCGAGGGTGAAGCGGACTCTGTGCCCGAAAGGCGGATGGCTCCGGTCGACATGGTGGCGCCGACCTCAGCCTCGGAGACCTCGAGAACCGACTCCTCGGCCTGCTCGCGCAGCTGCTCGGCGGCGTTCTTGGTCGACAGCGGCTTGTTCTTGATGAACGCGATCGCGATGATGGCGATCACTGCGAGCGGGATCGCGATGATGAACGCATCCGCGATGCCGTGGCCGTAGGCGCCCTCGACGATCGCGCGGATCGTGTCCGGCAGCTGGGTGACCTTGGGCACGTCGCCCGAGGCGAGGTGCTTCAGCGCCTCGACCTCGTCGGCAGTGGTGGGCGTGAAGCCGTCGAGCGCGTCGGTGATGTAGTTCGCGACGCTGGTCGAGAGCGAGGCGCCCATGACCGTCACGCCGATGGTGCCGGCGATCGTGCGGAAGAAGTTGACGTTCGACGAGGCGGCGCCCAGCTGCTGCGGCGCGGTGTCGTTCTGCACGATGAGGGTGAGGTTCTGCATGACCATGCCGAGTCCTGCGCCGAGCACGAACATGTAGGTCGCGACCAGCGGGAACGGGGTGTCGTAGCGCAGGGTCGCCATCAGGCTCACGCCGACCGTGGTCAGCACGGAGCCTGTGAGCATCCATCCCTTCCACTTGCCGAAGCGGCTGACGAGCTGGCCGATGATGATCGACGCACCCATCTGACCGACGATCATCGGGATCGTCATGAGGCCGGACTCGGTCGGTGTGGCACCGCGGGCCAGCTGGAAGTACTGCGCGAGGAACACCGAGGTCGCGAACATCGAGACACCGATGGCGATCGAGGCGATGACCGACAGCGTGAAGGTGCGGTTGCGGAAGAGCGACATCGGAACGATCGGTTCCTTGACGAAGAACTCGACGGTGATGAACGCGGCGATCGCGACACCCGCGGTGACGGCGAGCATGATGCTGGTCGAGGAGTCCCAGTCGAACTGGCTGCCGCCCATCGAGACCCAGATGAGCAGGGTCGAGACGCCGACCGCGAGCAGCACGATGCCGAAGTAGTCGATCGACACCTTGCGGTCTCGCTGGGGCTTGGGCAGGTGCAGGGTGAACTGCAGCAGCACGATGGCGAGGATGGCGAAGGGCACGCCGACGAAGAAGTTGGAGCGCCAGCCCCAGACGTCGGTGAGGAGTCCGCCGAGCAGCGGGCCGCCGATGGTACCGAGGGCCATGATGCCGCCGACGACGCCCATGTACTTGCCGCGTTCGCGCGGCGAGATGATGAGGGCGACCGCGATCATGACGAGCGACATCAGTCCGCCGACGCCGATGCCCTGGATCACGCGGACGGCGATCAGCATGTTGGTGTCGGTCGAGAAGCCGGCGATCACGGTGCCGACCGTGAAGATGATCAGCGACAGCTGCACGAGGATCTTGCGATCGACGAGGTCGGCGAGCTTGCCCCAGATGGGGGTCGAGACGGCGGTCGCGAGGAGGCTGGCCGTGATGACCCACGTGTACTGCGACTGGGTGCCGCCGAGGTCGGCGATGATGACGGGCATCGAGGTCGACACCACGGTGCCCGAGAGCACGGCGACGAACATGCCGACGACGAGGCCGGAGATCGCGGTGAAGACCTCGCGAGGCGAGCGGACCGCGTCGCCTGAGGAGGTGGGTGAGATGTGTGTCACAGTGGAGAGCTCCTGTGTAGAAAGTTGATAAGAGTCAACTATACGCCTATTGGTTGCGAAAGTGCAACTGTAGACCGGAGACAACCATCTGTCGACGTGGTGGCGTCCTAGCCGCGGCTCTCGTCCGAGGTCCGCTCGACGAGTCGCTGCTCCAGAGACCACGACGCGAGCAGCGCGAGACGCTCGGCCGACGGCGAACCCGGCTCGGCCGAGTAGATCAGCAGCACGTTGCCCGGCTCGGCGGTGATCGCGAGCTCCTCATACGCCAGGGTCAGCTCGCCGACGAGCGGATGCCGGAACCGCTTGGTGCCTGCGCCATGGATGCGCACATCGTGCGCCGCCCACAACCGGCGGAACGTCTCGCTGCGCGTCGACAGCTCGCCGACGAGATCCTGCAGGCCCTTGTCGTGCGGATCCCGCCCGGCTTCGGCCCGCATGATCGCGACGCACATCTCGGCGAAGAGATCCCAGTCCGGATAGAAGTCGCGCGCCGCCGGGTCGAGGAACTGGAAGCGGGCGAGGTTCGGGGTGCGCCCACCGTCGCCGATCACCGGCGAATAGAACGCGCGGGCGAGATCGTTCGTGGCGACCAGGTTCTGGTGGGGGTCGCGGACGAAAGCGATCGCGTCGGTGATCGACGACAGCGCCCACTGCAGACTGGGTCGCGCGACACCGGGCTTCGCCGACCGGCGACGCGAGCGACCGCTCGAGGGGATGCCGTCGGCGGCGCGGGCGAGATCGAGCAGGTGCGCGCGCTCGGCGTCGTCGAGCTGCAGTGCGGACGCCAGCGCGTCGAGGACCGCGGCCGAGGCGCCGGCGATCGCGCCGCGCTCGAGCTTCGCGTAGTACTCGACGCTGACCCCGGCGAGCGCCGCGGCCTCACTGCGACGCAGGCCGGCGACGCGCCGATTGCCGCCGGCCGGGATGCCGACCGACTCGGGTGCGACGCGGGCACGGCGGGTCATCAGGAACTCGCGGACCTCGGATCTGTTGTCCATGCTCAGGACGCTACCCCCGACCGCGTCCCGAAGGGAGGCTCCCGCAGTACACCCCTCGACAGGGACTCCCTCAGGGGGCCCGGCAGGCGCAGAGTGGGAGCATGAGCACAGACACCAGCACCGACACCATGCGCGCCGTCGTCATGCACGCCCCCGGAGACGTCCGCGTCGAGGAGATCCCCCGCGCCGCCGTCATCGAGCCGACGGATGCCGTCATCCGCGTCACCGCCGCCTGCATCTGCGGGTCGGACCTCTGGCCCTACCGGGGCATCGAGCCGGTGGATCACCCCACCCCCATGGGTCACGAGTACATCGGCATCGTCGAGGAGGTCGGCGACGAGGTCCGCGACATCGCGATCGGCGACCTCGTCGTGGGGTCGTTCGTCGCGTCCGACAACACGTGCGAGATCTGCCAGGCGGGATTCCAGTCGCGCTGCATCCACCAGGTCATGATGGGCGGCGTCGGCACCCAGTCCGACTACGCCCGCATCCCTCTCGCCGACGGCACCCTCGTCGTCGTCGAGGGCGACCCGACCCCCGCGCAGACGCGCAGCCTGCTCGCGGCATCCGATGTCCTGGGCACCGGCTGGTTCGCCGCTGTCGCCGCCGAGGCGGGGCCGGGCAAGACCGTCGCCGTGGTCGGCGACGGCGCCGTCGGCCTGCTCGCGATCCTCGCGGCCAGGCAGCTCGGTGCCGAGCGCGTCATCGCGATGTCGCGTCACGCCGACCGTCAGGCTCTGGCGACGAAATTCGGCGCCACCGACATCGTCGAGGAGCGGGGCGACGCGGGCGTCGCGAAGATCAAGGAACTCACCGGAGGATACGGCGCGCACTCGACCGTCGAGGCCGTCGGCACTCAGGAGTCGATGATGCAGGCGATCCACGCCACGCGCCCGGGCGGGCATGTCGGCTTCGTCGGCGTGAGCCACGGCGTCGAGCTCGACGGACTCGACCTGTTCTTCTCGACCGTCAGCCTGCTGGGCGGGCCCGCGCCGGTGCGGCGCTTCCTTCCCGAGCTGATCGACCTCATCATGACCGATCAGATCGATCCGGGAGCCGTCTTCGACCTGACGTTGCCGATCGAGCAGGCGGCCGAGGGGTACAGGGCCATGGACGAGCGCCGCGCCACCAAGGTGCTGCTCACCACCGACTGATCAGA
>JAZBLP010000105.1:0-10380 GCA_037033305.1 Actinomycetota bacterium
TTCCGCGTTGAACCATTTCACAGTGCCAGTGGCCATGTGTTTTCTACTTTCTGTTTTCAAACGGCCGCTTACGCGGCCCGCGCCGTGACGGAACGTCCGACATACGCGCCTGCTCAACGTACCACGGCAGGCTGACCGGTGTCCCGGAAGTTCGGATTCTTCTGAAGAACGGCCGCCTCGGTGCGGGTGCTCACCCCGAGCTTGCGCAGCACGGCCGACACGTGGACGCTCACGGTCTTGACGCTGATGAAGAGCCGTTCACCGATCTGGCGGTTGCTCAGCCCCTCGGCGATCAGCCCGAGCACCTGCCGCTCGCGAGCCGTCAGTGGGTCGGCATCCGTTTCGACGCCGGCGATGCCGGATGCCGCGGTGCCGGATGCCGCGGTGCCGGATGCGGCGGCGAGGCCCGCTGCCTCGCGGAACCCACTGACGATCCGCCCCAGCGGGACGTGCCCCAGGCGATCGGCTTCACGCAACGCGGCCGTGAGCACGGCGCTCGCCTTCGCTCGATCGCCCGCGTCGAGGAGAGCGCGAGCGAGAGCCAGGCGGGTGGTCACTGCGAACGTCACGGGCACGTCGCGATCGTCTGCGAGTTCGACCGCTCGTCCCAGTGCTGCGACGCTCGGAGAGAGGAATGCCTCGAGGATCGTCTCCCACCTGTCGCCTCGCAGCTGCGGTGGCTGAGCGCGCCACGCATCACGCACCTCGGAGATCGCCGCGTCGACCTCGGCGCCCGACGCGCGCAGCTCGGCGATGAACCATGCCGCTTCGAGCATCAGCCGACGTTGGTGCAGCGACACCGGCCCCGGATCGGCCAGCATCGCCCTGACCTCGTCGAGCGCCCCGGCGAGGTCGCCCCGCCCCTCCGCGACGGCGACACGCATCATGACCTCGTCGTACCAGATCTGACGCTCGACCCGACCGGTCTCCTCGAACGCCGGGTGCCACTCGCGCACGATATCGGCCGCCTCCTCGTGCCTGCCGCGCCAGGAGAGCACGCGGACGCGGGTCATCGTGGAGTACATGTGCGAGATGCGCAGAGTCCGCTGAGCGAGCTCGCGCGCCAGCATGCCCTCGACCCGATCGATCTCACCCATCTCGAGCAGGGGCACCGCCATGTTCTGCGTCATCAGAGCGCCCGTGGTGCGCTCGACACCGAAGGCGCGCGCGGGGGCGAGCCCCTCTTCGGCCACCCTGACCGCGTCGCGATAGCGACCCAGAAGCCCGAGCAGATCCGAGTAGTTGACCCGGTACCTCATCTCGGCGTTCGTGCCCGTGGCCAGCTGCAGGGCGAGCGCGTACTCGCGATGCCCGGCGTCGAGGTCGCCGAGGTGTGCGCGGGCTCCCCCGCGGACGTTCGCGGCGATCGAGGCCTCGTCGTCCGACCCGGCGCGCGCGGCACGCTCGCCTGCCTCCGCCGCCAAGGCGATCGCCTCGTCGAGACGCCCGGAGATCATGTACCGACTGGCGAGCTGATTGAGCACCGACGCCCGCAGTCGGTCGTCGTCGACGCTCGACTCGAGGATCTCGAGCGCCTGCTGCAGCAGTGGGATCGACCCGGCCCGGCCGAGGTTCATCGTGTAATACGCCTTGTCGCGCAGCAGCCGCGCGTGCATGCGGGGGTCGACCGTCGCGGGGTCGAGCTCGTCGAGGGCGAGATCGGCCACCGCGAGCGCCCGCTCGCCGTCGCCGGCGTTGCGCAGCACAGAGCCGAGAGTGCGCAGCACCTCGAGGCGCGCCACACCCACGACGGCCTCGGCGTCGGGCACCTGGATCCACAGATCGAGAGCCAGCTCGCCGAAGCGGGCCGCGCTCGCGAAGGCGAACCGCGACTTGGCATCGGCCATCGCGGCGACCGCCGCAGCCAGCGCCCGCCGGTCGTCCTGCGCGAGCTGCCAGTGATACGCCAGCGCGGCGGGGTCGGCGGTGTCCGACCCTGTGCAGTTCTCCTCCAGGGCCTCGGCGTATGCCCGGTGCAGGCGCGCCCTCTCGCCCGGCAGCAGATCGTCGTGCACGGCTTCGCGCAGCAGCGCGTGCCGGAAGCGGTAGTCGTCATCGACCACGACGAGGATGCCACTGAGCGTCGCCTCGCGGATGGCCTCGTCGAGGCGCTCCTCGGGCAGGCCCGCGAGGCGGGTGACGAGCGGATGGGTCAGCGGACGCTCGGCTCCCGAGACGACCTGCACCACTCGCCTGGCGTCATCGCTGAGACGGTCGAATCGGGCGAGCAGCAGGTCGCGCAGGCTGCCGGGCAGGGGGCCCGTCGAGCACCCGGCGAGCTCTTCGACGAAGAAGGGCACCCCCTCGGCACGAACGTGGATGCGGTCGAGCGCCGCGTCGGTGACGGGCTGCCCGGTGAGAGATTCGATGAGCGCACGGACCGCCGAGGTGTCGAGCCGATCGATCGCGACCCTCTCGAGCAGTCGCGCGCGAGTGGACTCGCCGATGAAGCGGCTCACGGCATCGCCGCGTCGCACGTCGTCGGAGCGGCAGGTCAGGATCAGCAGGATGCGCCCGTGCGCGAGGGTGCGCACGAGGAAGGAGAGCAGCGCCAGCGTCGACTCGTCGGCCCAGTGCAGGTCTTCGACGACGAGCACCTGCGGCGCGTGTTCTGCGGCCGCCTCGATGAGCGCCGCGATCGCATCGCGCAGGCGGTCGGGGCTCGTCTGCGATCTCTCGGTGGGGTTGAGCTCGGGCAGCAGCATGCCCAGAGCCTCGACGCCGACACCGATCTCCTCTCGCACCCGATCGGCGCCCATGCTCGCGACGATCGACCGAAGGATGCCGGCGAGCGGCCCGAAGGGCGTGCGCGATGACCCGAGATCGAGGCACCACCCGACGTGCACGTCGGCGCGGTTCGTCACCTCGGCGCTGAACTCCCGCAGCAGTCGCGACTTGCCGATGCCGGCCTCGCCCTCGATGAGCGCCGCGACCGGTGCCCCGTCGATGGCGCGCCGGAACAGCTCGCGGATGGTCGCGAGCTCGGCCTCGCGGCCGACCATCGCGGCACTCGGAGCGGACGGGGGCATGGATTCATCGTGCCACCCCCCTCCGACATCCGGGGTCGCGTCGCCGTCTGCCCAGAGCCGAGCGACGGTCACCGGGCGGGAGCCGGTTCGCAGCCCGCAGATGCTCGGCGCTCGGACTGTCGCGCGGCATCCGTCACCGCGTCGCGCGATGCGTCCGGCGCGTGCAGCAGCCGGGCGACCATTCGCCGCGCCGGGCCCGGCTGTCGGCGGACGAGCTGGTCGCTGCGCTCCTCGATGACGCGCCGGCGCTCTGCCGCGAGGGCGAGCTGCGCCTGATCGAACTCGGTCGACCTGTAGGCCAGATAGGGGTGCTCGAACATGACATCTCCTCGGTGTGCGATGTCCTCAGAATCCGCTCTGAGTCACCCCCACGACATCGGGAGGATGCCCTATCTTCCGTACCGCGAGTTCCCTAGTCGACGCCACGCGCGCCGCCCTCCGGGCAGCGAAAGAGGCCCGAGCGGTGATGGGGGCACCACCGCTCGGGCCTCGGCTCAGGGGTCGATCAGGCGTCGACGTCGCCGCGCCAGGCACCGGTCTCGGCGCCGCGCTTCTCGATGAACTCCTTGAAGTTCTGGAGATCCTTCTTCACGGCGTGCGATCCCGCTCCCACCAGGGAGCCGACCTTCTCGAGAAGGCCCTCGGGCTCCCAGTCGATCTGCACGGTCACGCGAGTCGTGAGGTCTTCGATCTTGTGGAACGTCACGACGCCCGCGTGCTCCGTCTCGCCGCCGATGCTGTTCCACGCGACGCGCTCGTCGGGGTGCTGCTCGGTGATCTCCGCGTCGAACTCGCGCGTCGCGCCGCCGACGTTCACCTTCCAGCGCGTGTGGGTGTCGTCGAGCTGGACGATGGACTCCACCTCGTCGAGGAACTGCGGGAAGCTCTCGAACTGCGTCCACTGGTTGTAGGCCACGTCGATGGGAACGTGTACGTCGATGGTCTCGATGATCTGCGCCATGTGATGCTCCTCGCTGTTCGTCGGTCGTGTCATCCCATTCAGCGTCACACGACGAGTCTTGGCGACGGGGTTGACATCTCCCCTGGCGCCACTCGCTAGCCGAGTAGCGTTGCAGGCATGCGCATCCATGCCGCGATCCGCGCCTCCAAGCGCTCACCTCTGCTGCAGGTGGTGAAGTCCGCCGCGGCGACGATCGCCGCGTGGCTGCTCGCGGGATGGGTGGTTCCGGGGCAGCTCCCCGTGTTCGCCGCGATCGCCGCGCTGCTGGTCGTGCAGCCGAGCGTCAACCAGTCGCTGTCCAAGGCGCTCGAACGCAGCATCGGCGTGATCGTCGGCGTCGTGATCGCGGTGGCTCTGGGTCTTCTCCTCGGCTCGCCCAGCTGGATCGTGCTCCTCGCGATCGTGGTCGCCATGCTCATCGCGTGGGCCTTCCGCGCGACGCCGGGCACCGGCAACCAGGTCGCGATCTCGGCGATGCTCGTGCTGGCTCTGGGCTCGACGCCCGACTACGCCCTCGCCCGCATCGTCGAGACGCTGATCGGCGTCGTCATCGGCATCGTCGTGAACGCCCTGATCGTGCCGCCGGTGCTGGTGGCCCCCGCCCGGCGCGATCTCGGACTGCTCGGCAGCGAACTCGCCGCGAGCCTGGACCGACTGGCCGATGCGCTGCCCGAACCGCAGACTCCCGCGAAGCTGCAGGAGCTCATGCTCGAGGCCAGACTGCTGCGCCCGATGAAGGACGCGGCCGAAGCATCCATCGCCGCGGGCGAGGAATCCCTCACTCTGAACCCGCGTCGGTCGACGCACCGCGACGAGCTGATCGAGATGCGCGCACTGCTCGAACGGCTGTCACCCATCGTGACGCAGACCATCGGCATGACCCGGGCCTATTTCGACCACTACGACGACTCGATCGGCGACGAGCCGGCCGTCGCGGCGATCGCGGAACAGCTGCGCCGCGCGGGGCACGACGTTCGACTGGCTGTGCAGATCGCGGACGTGTCACCGGAGCCTGAGGCTCTGACCTCCGCGATCCCGGCCCTGACCGCGCCGCTCGTGATCCGGCCGCCGTCGTCGATGCACTGGCTCCTGATCGGGTCGCTGATGGAAGACCTTCGTCGCATCCGCGGGCAACTCGTCGACGAGGAGTGAGCCCGGTCCGCGCGCGTGACGTCGGCGATGCGCGACCGGGGCCGCGGCGCCGGTCAGTCCTGTTCGGGGTCGTCGGCGAGCACATCGCCGTCGTCGTCGGAAGCCGGGCCGGAGGGGACGACCGTCGGCGGCTCGCCCTTGGCGTCCTCGGCGCCGAGGTTGTCGTTCTCCTCGGGTCCGGGAGACGGCTCGGTGCTGATGTCGTTGCGGTCGGTGCTGATGTCGTCGCTGTCGCGAGTCATGGCATTTCCCTTCGTCGGAGTTCGATCTCCTGCGAGCGTAGGGCCGCATGCCCGCAGAACGCCCGGGCCTTGACAAGCTCTCCAGGCCTACCCTGGTGTCATGTCCGACATGACTGTCGCCGGGGCCCTCGCCGAGCTGGCCGCCCTCGACGATCCGAAGGTGCGCGCCGCGAACGAGAAGCGCGGGGACGACCACGGCATCAATCTCAGCCGGATGCGCACCCTCGCCACGCGCATCAAGACCGACCAGCCCCTGGCGAAAGAGCTGTGGGCGACCGGCGACACCGCCGCCCGGCTGCTGGCGTTGCTGATCTGCGCGCCGAAGCAGTTCACCGCCGACGAGCTCGACGCGATGCTGCGCCAGACGCAGCCGCCCAAGGTCAACGACTGGTTCGTGAACTACGTGGCGAAGAAGACCCCCCTCGCGGAAGAGCTGCGGCTGCGCTGGTTCGACGACTCCGACCCGACCGTCGCCGCGGCCGCGTGGTCGCTCACGACCGTGCGCGTCGCGAAGGATGCCGAGGGCCTCGACCTCGATCACCTGCTCGACCTGATCGAACGCGATCTGAAAGAAGCCCCGAAACGCCTGCAGTGGGCGATGAACGAGACGCTCGCGAACATCGGCATCTTCCACCCGGACCTGCGGGCCAGGGCGCTCGCGATCGGTGAGCGCCTGCAGGTGCTCGCCGACTATCCCACCGCTCCCGGCTGCACCTCGCCGTTCGCCCCGATCTGGATCGGGGAGATCGTGCGACGGCGCGAAGGCTGAACCGCGCGAGGGCTGAGCCGAAGCGAGGGCTGAGCCCCGCATCCGGCGACTCAGCCCCGCTCCCGTCAGCGCGCGCTGCCCACGGCGGCTCGCGGTGCCGTCAGCAGCGCTTCGGCGTCGGTGAACTCCTTCTCGATCTCTTCGTCGTGTCTGTAGGTCGCGAGACTCACCACGACAGCGGCGATGAACGCGAACACGAACGCGGGCAGCAGCTCGTAGAGGTCTGTGTCGAGGGCCTTCCAGACGAACACCGTGACCGCTCCGACGAACATGCCCGCGAGAGCACCCCAGTTCGTGAGCTTGCGCCAGAACAGGCTGAGCAGAATGATCGGGCCGAACGCGGCGCCGAATCCCGCCCAGGCGAAGGACACGAGCCCGAGGATCGAGTCGTTCGGCGTGATCGCGAGGACGATCGCGATGATCGCGACGACGAGCACCGCCAGGCGGCCCAGCAGCACCAGCCGCTTGTCAGACGGCGGCGTCTTGCGCACCACCTTGTAGAGGTCCTCGACCAGCGCCGACGAGCACACGACCAGCTGGCTCGAGACCGTGCTCATGATCGCGGCGAGCACGGCAGCCAGCACGAGTCCGGCGACGAACGGATGCAGAAGCGTCTGCGACATCAGCAGCACCACGGTCTCGGGGTTGTCGAGGGTGATGCCCTGCTGCGCCATGTACGCGATGCCGACGAGACCCGACAGGACCGCGCCGCCCATCGACAGCACCATCCACGAGATGCCGATGCGGCGGGCGCTCTTCGCCTCCTGCGGCGAGCGCAGCGCCATGAAGCGCACGATGATGTGCGGCTGCCCGAAGTATCCGAGTCCCCAGGCCAGCGCCGAGACGATGGCGAGGAACGTGCCACCCGTGACGGCCCCTCCGCCGAGCAGCGAGAGGAATCCCTCTCCGGCGTTCTCGGTGATCAGCGTCGACGTCTCTTCGAGCCCGCCGATCGCGATGATGGCGGCGACCGGCACGACGATCAGCGCGATCACCATCATCAGCCCCTGCACGACGTCGGTGAGGGATGCTCCGAGGAACCCGCCGAAGAGCGTGTACAGCAGGGTGATGCCGCCGACCAGCAGCATCCCGAACAGGTAGTCGCCGTTGAACGAGCTCTCGAAGAAGACGCCGGCGGCGACCATGCCCGACGAGATGTACAGCGTGAAGAACACCAGGATGATGAGGCCCGAGACGATGCGCAGCGAGCGGCTGGTGTCGCGGAGCCGGTTCTCGAAGAAGCTCGGGATCGTGATCGAGTTGCGCGACACCTCGGTGTAGGCACGAAGCCGCGGTGCCACGAGCAGCCAGTTGAGGTAGGCGCCGATCGTCAGCCCGATCGCGATCCAGGCCTCGATGAGTCCGGCGGCGTAGATCGCGCCGGGGAGACCCATCACCAGCCAGCCCGACATGTCTGCCGCACCGGCGCTGATCGCGGCGACCCACGGGGGCAGGTTGCGTCCGCCGAGCATGTAGTCCTCATGGTCGGACGTGCGCTTGTAGGCGAAGTATCCGATGAGCAGCATGCCGGCGAAGTACAGCCCGAGCGCCCCGTACAAGAAGATCTGGTCGGACATCGTCGTCCCTCCTCCGCGGTGCCGATCACCGCTCGGTACCGATGATCTCAAGTCGCACGCTGCGGCCAGGGCGCGCCACGCAGAGACCGCTGGTTACGCTGAAGCCATGAGCACGCACATCGCCGCACAGCCCGGTCAGATCGCCCCCATCGTCCTGTTCCCCGGCGACCCGCTGCGAGCGAAGTGGATCGCCGAGACCTTCCTCGACGACGCCGAGCTGTATTCCGAGACGCGCGGGATGCTGGGCTACACCGGCACGTGGCACGGTCACCGGGTCTCGGTGCAGGGCTCGGGCATGGGGCAGCCGTCGATGGCCATCTATGCGAGCGAGCTGTTCGAGGAGTACGACGTGCAGACGATCGTGCGCGTCGGCTCCTGCGGAGCGCTGACCGAGAAGATCCAGGTGCGCGACATCATCATCGCGAACGGCGCCTGCACCGATTCGGGTATCAACCGCGTGCGCTTCCACGGGCTCGACTACGCACCCGTGGCCGACTTCGGTCTGCTGCGCGCCGCGGTCGAGGCGAGCGAGTCCGAGCCTCTCGACTCGACCGTGCACGTCGGGCTGCTGTTCTCGAGCGACCAGTTCTACAGCACCCGCCCCGAGCTGACCGAGCCATTCGTGCAGCACGGCGCACTCGCCGTCGAGATGGAGGCCGCGGGGCTCTACACACTCGCCGCGTACCACGGGCGTCGCGCCCTCGCCATCTGCACGGTGTCCGACCACATCGTCACGGGTGAGCAGACCACCGCCCAGGAGCGCGAGCAGACGTTCGGCGACATGGTCCGCATCGCGCTGAGCGCCGCGACCTCGGTCTGAGGTATTCCGGAGCCGGTGCCGGCCCTCTCAGCGAACCTTCGCAGGAGCTGCTCTGCCGGAGGTGGGATGATCGACAGACCATGCCTGCGATCCTCGACCCGACCACTCTGACCGACGGATCCGATGCGGACGCCGTCTACACGGCGTTCGTCGAATGGGCCGAGTCGACGGGCATCAGCCTGTACCCCGCGCAGGACGAAGCGGTCATCGAGATCGTCTCGGGCAACAACCTGATCCTCTCGACGCCCACCGGAACCGGGAAGTCGCTCGTGGCGGTCGGCGCGCACTTCGCGGCACTGGTCGAGGGACGCCGCTCGTTCTACACGGCTCCGATCAAGGCGCTGGTGAGCGAGAAGTTCTTCGCCCTCGTCGACGTCTTCGGCGCCTCGAATGTCGGCATGATCACGGGCGACTCGTCGGTGAACCCGGATGCTCCGATCATCTGCTGCACCGCTGAGATCCTCGCGAACCTCGCCCTGCGCCAGGGCACGGATGCCGCGGTGCATCAGGTCGTGATGGACGAGTTCCACTTCTACGCCGACCCCGACCGCGGGTGGGCGTGGCAGGTGCCGCTGCTCGAACTGCCGCAGGCGCAGTTCATCCTCATGTCGGCGACCCTCGGCGACGTCTCGCAGCTCTCGAGCGACCTCACCCGCAGGACCGGCCGGGACACGGCATCCGTCACGGGCGTCGAACGGCCCGTGCCGCTGCACTACTTCTATGAGACGACACCGATCCACGAGACGATCGACGACCTGCTCGGCACGGGCCAGGCGCCGATCTACATCGTGCACTTCTCGCAGGCCGCCGCGATGGAGCGAGCCCAGGCGCTGTCGAGCACGAAGGTCGCCACCCGTGAGCAGCGCGACGAGATCGCAGCGCTGATCGGCGGATTCCGCTTCACGACCGCGTTCGGCAAGACCCTCTCGCGGTTCCTGCGGGCTGGTATCGGCGTTCACCATGCCGGGATGCTGCCGAAGTACCGACGCCTCGTCGAACAGCTCGCCCAGCGCGGGCTGCTGCGCGTGATCTGCGGGACCGACACGCTCGGCGTCGGCATCAACGTGCCGATCCGCACGGTGCTGCTGACGGCTCTGACCAAGTTCGACGGCACGCGGATGCGGCAGCTCAGCGCCCGTGAGTTCCACCAGATCGCCGGGCGGGCGGGCCGCGCCGGCTTCGACACGGCCGGCACCGTGGTCGCGCAGGCACCGGAGCACGAGAGCGAGAACGTCGCGGCGATCAAGAAGGCCGGCGACGACCCGAAGAAGAAGCGCAAGATCGTGCGCAAGAAGGCACCCGACGGGTTCGTGTCATGGGGCGAGCCGTCGTTCCGCAAGCTCATCGACGCCGAGCCCGAGACCCTGACCTCGCATATGCAGATCACGAGCGCCATGATGCTCAACGTCATCGGCCGCGGCGGCGATGTCTTCGGCAACATGCGCGCGCTGGTCTACGACAACCACGAACCCCGCAGGCGGCAGCGCGAACTCGCCCTGCGTGCCATCGGCATCTACCGCACGCTGCTCGAATCCGGCGTCGTCGAGCAGACCCCCGACGGCGAGATCCGCCTGACCGTCGACCTGCAGCCGAACTTCGCCCTGAACCAGCCGCTGTCGCCCTTCGCCCTCGCAGCGTTCGACCTGCTCGACCGCGACCCGGCGGCCGGCACCGGAACCGGGTCGTATGCCCTGGACATGATCTCGATCGTCGAGTCGACGCTCGACGATCCGCGGGCGATCCTCGGCCAGCAGGAGTTCTTGGCCCGGGGCGAGGCCGTCGCGGCGATGAAGCGCGAGGGCATCGAGTACGACGAGCGCATGGAGCTGC
>JAZBLP010000106.1:0-10093 GCA_037033305.1 Actinomycetota bacterium
CCCGAAGGGTACGTAGAGGGAGAGAACAATGGCTGGTGAACGACAGGCACGTCTGGCCGATCGCATTCGTGTGATCCTCGCAGAGCGACTGGAGAAGGGGCTGCGCGACCCGCGTCTCGGATTCGTGACCATCACCGATGTCCGCGTGAGTGGAGACCTGCAGCACGCCTCCGTGTTCTACACAGTGCTGGGCACCGAGGAGGAGCGCCTCTCGAGTGGAGCGGCGCTGAGCTCGGCGACAGGCATGCTCCGCAGCGAGGTCGGGAAGCAGCTGAGCACCCGCCTGGTCCCGACGCTCGAGTTCATCCCCGACGCGCTGCCCGAGAATGCCGATCACATCTCGGCCCTTCTTCGCGAGGCGCAGCAGCGTGATGCCGAAGTGGCGAAACTGGCCTCGTCCGCGTCGCACGCCGGTGACGCAGACCCGTACCTGCGCCAGGAAGACGACGACACGCAGGCCTGAATATCGCGCCCTCGTCTGAGGGTGTGAGGGGCGTTGGTAACCTCGGCTCAACGGGCGGTCGCCCGTGGGGACTGGGGGGTTCAGCATTGACGTTTCGCCTGCGCAGATCGCGGCTTCGGTCGCACCCGGAGCTGTCGAGGACATACTCGAGGACCTGATCGAGCACGACCTGAGCTGCGCGCCGCACGTCGCTGCGCGACTGGCGTGGGAGTTGTCGGAGGACCGGCAGACGATCCTGGCCGTCGCAGGCCGTCTCGACTCCGCTCAACGGCAGGGGCTCAGATCGCTTCCGTCGCCGTTGCCGATGGTGTCATCGGTCGAGACGCTGTTCGCTCACCTGGAGTTGGACGATCGTGACCTCGATGTGCTCATCGCGGTGTCGATGCGCCTCGACGACAGGTTGGATCCGCTGGTCGACTTCGCCGGCCGTTCGGCCGCGGAGCTCACCGGCGGGCCCCTCGGAGAGCTTCTTCACATCCGCGCCGGTCGCGTCCGCCTGGCCGACCCCCGCTTGGCGATCTGGTTGCGCGCGACGACCTCTTCGTCTGCGGCTGCCGCGGTGCACCTGCGACTCCACCGACTCTTCCGCGACCGCGGCGAGCAGGTGGACGCCGACTGGCACAGCGCTCGCGCAGCGATGCATGGCGAAGCGACGGCAGCCGGGGAGCTCACACGCATAGCCAGGGAGCATTCGGAGGCGGGACTCAGCGAGCGCGCTTTCCGCCTCGCGGCAGAAGCAGCCGCCCACTCGGGCGGGGTCGAGCAGGACGAGGCGAATCTCGTCGCCGGCGTCGCCGCGATCGCGGCCGGGTATGCGGTCGAGGCGGCGCGACGGCTCGGGAGCCTCTTCCCCGGCGGGGACGAGCGCTATCGGCTCCAGGGCCTCGGCGGGCTGCTGCTCGCCGAGACGCATCTGCGCGGGGCGGTTCCCGAGGTCGACGTGAGCGTGATCCGGCCGGATCACGATGACGCGGAGCATTGGTACTCCTGGGCGCGAGCCGCGGCCTTCGCCGCGATGCTGTGCGCCGAACGCGGCGACCGTCGTGGGATGCGTTCATGGCTCGACGCTCTCAGACAAGCGAGCGCGCGTGTCGAGGCCGATCATCAGCTTCGGGATCCGGTCGTCGCGCTGGCCTGGCTCGTCATCGGCGAGCCTGAGACGGACGATGTGCGAGGGGCCGGGCGCCTCACCGGAGGCCTGCTGAGGGCTCTGCGCGCGGCGCTCGGCGGCGACGTCGACAGAGGGCTGAGCCTGCTCGCCGCAGGTGATTCGGGGGTCGGTGCCGAGGTCGACCCGTTCGTGGCCGGCTTCGAGCTCAGCCCACTCGTCGCTGCGTACCGCGCGGTCGCCGAAGTGCTGCTCCTGATGTGGCGCGGAGACATCGGTGCCGCCCGGGACAGGATGCTTCATGCGGCTGTCGAGTTGCCCGTGGCGTTGCCCTTCGCCGGTCTCGGGGTCGTGATCGCACGACGCCTCGATCTCGCGGTTCTCGGACATCTGGGTCCCTTCGCGAAGTCTCTCACCGCCGCCCTCCCAGCTCCTCTGCGCATCGATCAGCTGGTGGACAGGGGTATCGAGTCGTTCCTCTCAGGGAACTCCGCCGAAGCGGCGGCGTGCATGCGCCTCTGGAGAGATCGGGGGGCTCCGCAGCCGACCCTGTCTGTGCCGGGGCTCGAGGAGGCGATCGTGCTCACACATGGCGGATCGTGGAGCCCGCAGCGGATCGAACCGCCGGAGATCGCGCTGGCTCAGCGGCTGCGCGTACAGATCACCAGCTGTTCGGACGATGAGTGGCGCCTCGCGCGGCCGGTCGTGGTCGCCGCTGCGCGGACTCTGACGTCGCCCTTCTCGCGCGGTCGGGTGGAGGCGATGATCGGCACCAGGTCGCTGATCAAAGGCGATATCGGGCTCGGGAGAGAGCACCTCTCGATGGCGCGGAATCTGCTGGAGGTCTCCGGTGCGACGGCGTGGGCGAGAGCGGTCTCGGTGCGTCTGGAACAGGTGGAGGCCTCCGGGGGAGCCGCTGACGGCGTCGACCCGCTCGCCTCGTGCCGCCGAGTCTGGGAGTCGATGCTCACTGCCCGGGAATTCGAGGTCGCGATGCTGGCAGTCGGCGGAGCCTCGAACCGCGACATCGCGGATGCGCTCCATGTATCGGTGCGGACCGTCGAGGTGCACCTCGGCCGGGTCTTCGTGAAGCTCGAGGTGAAGACCCGCGTCGAGCTCACGGTGCTCGCTCACCGTATCGGGCAGTTCGTCTGACGATCGGACTCAGCGGGGGAGCGACAGCAGTTCGCCATCGGCCTCGGCGAGGCCGTCAGCGATCAGCGAGTCGATCGCACGGTCGCGCTGAAGCGGGTCCGGCCAGTCCGGGAGCACGGAGTCGATGAGTACCGGCGTCGGTGCGGCCGTTCGCAGGATCCTGAGCACGGCGCCTCGCGCCTGACGGTCAGAACCCTCGAAGGCGGCTTGGCGTCTGCGGGTGTCGCCGGTCTCGGGTCGCCCTGCGGCGAGCCACGCGCATGTGTCGTTCAGCGGGCAGGCGTCGCAGCGCGGGGACCGTGCCGTGCACACAGTCGCCCCCAACTCCATCGCGGCCGCGTTGAAGACGGCGGAGTCTGCGACATCGGCGGGCAGCAGCGACTCCATCAGTGCCAGGTCGCGACGCGATGGCGGTCCCGGCTGCGCCTGACCGAGGATGGCGCGCGCCATCACTCGACGCGTGTTCGTGTCGACGACGGGGTGACGATCGCCGTAGGCGAAGACAGCAACAGCCCTGGCCGTGTAATCGCCGATCCCCGAGAGCTTGAGGAGGGCATCGATGTCGTTGGGCACGACGCCGCCATGGCGCTCCGTGATCTCGACGGCCGCTCGATGCAGCCAGAGCGCTCGGCGCGGGTAGCCGAGGTTGGCCCACTGCTGCACGACCTCGGCGGGTGACGCGGCAGCCATGGCCGCGGGCGTCGGCCAACGGGCGAGCCACGCCTCGAGGTGCGGTATCACTCTGTTCACGGGCGTCTGCTGCAGCATGAACTCGCTGACCAGCGTTCCCCAGGCGCCGAAGTCCTCGCGGAATGCTGCGCGCCGCCACGGCAGGTCGCGTGCGGCACCCCGGTACCAGTCTGCGAGAGGCTCGGACACCTCGGCGGGTGGTTGCGGAGTCGAAGGCACCTCGTCAGCCTAGGCGAACGGAATCAGCCGAAGAGCGGCGTACGGCGTCGACAGGGGTCACGACAGGCACAAGAGCGTTCGAGGGCACCGTAGGCTTGAGAGATGGTCTCGCCCGGCATCCTTCTCGTCGACAAACCAGCTGGACTGACCAGCCACGACGTCGTCGCGCGCGTTCGGCGCGCTCTCGGCACGCGCAAGGTCGGGCACGCCGGAACCCTCGACCCCATGGCCACGGGTCTGCTCGTGATCGGCGTCGAGGGCGCGACGCGACTGCTCACCTATATCGTCGGGGCGGACAAGACCTACGAGGCGACGATCCGACTGGGGCAGACGACGGGCACGGACGATGCGGACGGGGAGATCCTGACTCGGGCCACCGCGGAGTCGTGGGACTCGGTCACCCCCGGTCGGGTTGCAGCCGGGATCGAAGCGCTCACCGGGGCGATCTCGCAGGTCCCGAGCTCGGTGTCCGCGATCAAGGTCGACGGACGTCGCGCGTACGACCGCGTGCGTGCCGGAGAAGAGGTCGTCTTGGCCCCGCGCGATGTCACGGTGTCGCGTTTCGAGGTCGTGGCCGAGCGCTCGGGTGACGGATTTCTCGATCTCGATGTGGTCGTCGACTGCTCCTCCGGCACGTACATCCGTTCGCTGGCCCGTGATCTCGGGACAGCGCTCGGCGTGGGCGGGCACCTCACGGCACTCAGGCGCTCACGTGTCGGCGACTTCGACGTCGCGGATGCCGTGACCGTCGACGGCCTCGTCGAGACAGCGATGCTGACGCCGGCCGCCGCTGCAGTGCGAGTCCTGGATGCACTTCCGGTGTCCGCTCCGGATGGCAGGGACCTGCGTCATGGCAAGCGACTCGTGGGCCAGGCGGACCGCCTGATCGGCTCCCTCGCGGCCGCGATCGATGAGGACGGTGTCCTCGTGGGCGTCGTCGAGCGTCGAGGTGCCGATCTCAAGAGCGCCATGAACATGCCTGAGGCGGCGCGATGATCCTCTGGCTGACCATCGCCCAGGTGGCGGTCGCCACCCTGGCCGGGCTGTTCTGCGTCTCGCTCGGACTGGCCGGACGACGTCCGAGCGATTACACCGTCGGAGCGCTCGCACTGGTCGAGCTTCTCCTCGTCGTGCAGGTGATCGTCGCCATCGTGGCGCCGCTGGTGGGAAACCCTCCGACGGGCGACCCGCTCGAGTACTGGGTCTACCTCGTCTCCGCGGTGCTGCTGCCGATCGGCGCCGTGCTGTGGGCGCTGATGGAGAGGAGCCGCTGGAGCACGGTGATCCTCGGGGTGGCAGCACTGGCCGTGGCGATCATGATCTGGCGCATGCACGTCATCTGGACCATCCAGGTGGCCTGAGGCCGGCGGCGCATCCGAGGCTTCCCGCCCGGATCTAGAATGGAGGACGCTATGAGCACCACCGTTCCCACCTCCCGCATGACCGGCATCGGTCGTGTCCTCGTGATCGTCTACGCCGTCATGGCTCTCGCGGCGACCGGGCGAAGCTTCGTGCAGATCTTCCGTCAGTTCGGTGAAGCGCCCGTCGCGTATTCGCTCTCGGCACTCGCTGCCGGCGTGTACATCCTCGCGACGTTGGCTCTCGTCCTCGCGAATCGACGCGGCTGGTATGCCGTGGCTTGGGTGGCGATCGTCTTCGAGCTCGCCGGAGTACTCGTGGTCGGCTCCCTCAGCATCTTCTTCCCCGAGCTGTTTCCGCATGACACGGTCTGGTCGATGTTCGGACGCGGATACCTGTTCATCCCGCTGGTGCTGCCGATCTTCGGCATCTGGTGGCTGCGCACGCACAGGCCGGCGCGAGAGGCCGCATCCGATCTCCGCGTCGAGGCGAGCGCATGATCGTCTTCCGCGACCCGAGCGAGGTTCCCCCCGGTTTCGGTCCTTCCGTCGTGGCGATCGGCAAGTTCGACGGCGTCCACGCGGGGCACAGAGCGGTGATCCGGCGCCTCAAGGAGATCGCTGCAGAATCGGGGATCCGCGCCGTGGCCGTCACGTTCGACCGCAACCCGCTCGCCGTGCTGCGACCCGACCGTTGCCCGGAGAACGTGGTCACGGTGGAGCGGAAGCTCGAGCTGCTGAGCGAGCTCGAGCTCGACGCCACGCTGCTTCTGACCTTCGACGAAGAGCTCGCAGCACGCAGCGCAGAGGACTTCGTCGCAGGCATACTGACCAGCGCTCTGCACGTGTCCACCGTCCTCGTCGGCGAGGACTTCCGGTTCGGCCGCGGCGGAGCGGGCGACCCGGATCTCCTCCGACAGCTCGGGCCGAAGTACGGCTTCACCGTCGAGGTCGTCGACGATGTCTTCCTCGACGGCTCCGACCGTCGCGTCTCGTCCACCTGGATCCGGGAACTGCTGATGGCCGGGGATGTCACCGCGGCCGCGCGTGTGCTCGATCGCAACGTCGACGTGCGCGGAGAGGTCGTGCACGGACTCAAGCGCGGACGCGAGCTCGGCTTCCCCACCGCGAACCTCTCGGCGTCGGTCGACTCGTTCGTGCCGGCCGACGGAGTGTACGCCGGCTGGCTCGTCGACCATGAGACCGGTCTTCGCCACCGCGCCGCGATCTCGGTCGGAACCAACCCCACGTTCGATGACGTGCTCGAACGTCAGGTCGAGGCGCACGTGATCGGCGAGACGGATCTCGATCTGTACGGTCACGACGTCACCGTCGAGTTCGTCGAGCGTCTGCGCGGGATGGTCGCGTTCGAGGGGATCGAGAAGCTGAAATCCCAGATGGCCGCCGACGTGACGGATGCCGAGAGCGTCCTGTCGCGCGACTCCGACTGAACTCGCCCTGAACTCTCCGTGTCCTGATCTGCCTCGCCCACGCGGCATGACATAGAATGGGCGTCGGCGGTCCCTGATCCTCGCGCGTCCTTCGCTCGTCGACGACCGCCGGAAATACTGTTCGTACGGTCCTGGCTCACGCCACACGCGGACACCGAGAACGGCCGACGCATCCTCAGGATGCTCCGACCTTCACGCTCAGGAGGAGCATGCCGACCACGGCAACCGCCGCAACACGGCGCAAGAAGACGTCCCGTCGCGACGATGAGGCACCCCTCATCCCGATCCTCGCCCGCAAGGTGCGTGAGATCGAGGCGAAGTCGCAGCGAGGGAAGCTCGGACCCACCAATCGGGTGAAGTTCCAGGTCATCGCGTTCCTGGTGCGTGAAGAGCGCGCCAGGGTCAAAGCGGATGCCGACATCGCGGATGCCGCCCGCGCAGAGCTTCTCAAGCGACTCGACGGTGTCGCCACGATCTTGGCGAAGACGGCAGCGCGCGACACGTCGCTGATCCAGCTTCTCGAGGCCGATCAGGCGACGTCGCCCGTCGCGAAGCGCATGCGTCGTGACTGGCTGCTGGAATCGGGGGCGGAACTCGCCCCCGAAGAGCTCATCATCGCCGACATCGCCCCCGTCCAGGCACCCGTGGTGTCCGCGGCGATCGCCGAACGCCAGGTGACCCCGCCGTCCGTCGAGGCGCGTCAGCTCGCGAACCCTTTCCTCGCGCCGGATCTCACCCCGCGCGCCACCACGACTCCGCGTCGGCGTCTCGACGGCTGGGAGCTCATGGGCCCGCTGTACAAGGCTTTCGAGACCGGAGCCGGGGGAGGAGCAGCCAGTATGGACCTGCCTCCGGCACCCGAGTACGATCACCTCTCGCCCAAGGGCCTGGAGGTCATGGTGCATCAGTCCCGCTTCCTCGAAGCGGTGCGAGAGGGGCACCGGAGCTTCCTCCTCGCCGACGAGCCTGGTCTGGGCAAGACGGCGCAGTCGGTGCTCGCGGCATCTGTGGCCGGGGCCTACCCGCTGCTCGTGGTGGTGCCCAACGTGGTCAAGATGAACTGGGCGCGTGAGGTCGAACGGTGGACTCCTCAGCGACGGGCCACGGTGATCCAGGGCGACGGCGACGACATCGACGCGTTCGCGGATGTGTTCATCGTGAACTACGAGATCCTCGACCGCCACATGTCGTGGCTCGCGTCGATCGGCCTTCGGGGCATGGTCGTCGACGAGGCCCACTTCATCAAGAACCTCAGCTCCCAGCGGTCCCAGAACGTGCTGTCGCTCGCGAATCGCGTGCGCGAGCGCACCCCCGGCGGCAACCCGCTGATGCTCGCGCTCACGGGAACCCCGCTGATCAACGACGTCGAGGACTTCGACGCGATCTGGCGCTTCCTCGGCTGGACGACGGGTGAGAAGCCCGGGCCGGAGCTGATGGAGAAGCTCGACGCGACCGGTTTCACTCCTGCGGACAAGGCGTTCTACCCCGAGGCCCGCGAAGCCGTGATCTCGATGGGGATCGTGCGACGCAAGAAGAAGGACGTCGCCGCCGACCTGCCGGACAAGCTCATCGCAGACCTTCCCGTGCAGCTGGACGACGAGTTCGGCCGTGGCATCCGTCAGGCCGAGCGGGAACTGGGCGAGCGGCTCGCCGCCCGCTATCGGCGGATCATCGAGGCGCGAGGGGATCGCGGACTCGCCCCGGGCGAGATCGACGACGACATCGTGCGCCTGGTCGCCCAGAACGAGCTCGAGGAGTCGAAGGCAGCGGGCACCGGGGGCGACAACGTCTTCACGATGGTGCGTCGCATCGGGCAGGCGAAGGCGCACCTGGCAGCCGACTACGCGGCCCAGCTGCAGCGGTCGGTGGGCAAGGTCGTGTTCTTCGCGAAGCACGTCGACGTGATGGACCAGGCGGAGGCGCACTTCGCGTCTGCCGGCATCCGATCGGTCTCGATCCGAGGCGACCAGACCTCGACCGTTCGGCAGCAGTCGATCGACGACTTCAACGGCGACCCCGAGGTCGGCATCGCCGTGTGTTCGCTGACCGCTGCCGGCGTCGGCCTGAACCTGCAGGCGGCGTCCAACGTGGTCCTCGCCGAGCTCTCGTGGACGGCGGCGGAGCAGACGCAGGCGATCGACCGCGTGCACCGCATCGGTCAGGACGAGCCGGTCACGGCGTGGCGGATCATCGCCGCGCACACGATCGACGCCAAGATCGCGGAGCTCATCGATCAGAAGCAGGGCCTCGCGGCCCGCGCGTTGGACGGCGAAGCGCTGGACGAGGCTGCGGCCGAGCCTGTGCAGCTGGGTGCCCTCATGCATCTTCTGAGGGAGACGCTCGGCGTCGTCTGAGCACCGACGAGGTCACGAGAAGTCGGCGTTAAGAACTTCGGTTCTTAGCGCCGATTCCTCATGATTGGCAGCCGTATTGCGCATTTCTAGCGAATCGTCGCACAACGGCGGCAAGATCCTCGGTTTTCATCGCCTCGAATGGCGTCCGGTCGGCCCGAGCGCTAGTGTCGATCGCAGGCGACGTCGCCTGTTCCCCCTTCCCTGAACCCGTCTGAGGCAAGCATGAAGATCGGCATTCTGACGAGCGGCGGCGACTGCCCCGGACTCAACGCGGTCATCCGCGGCATCGTGCTCAAGGGCACCACCACCTACGACCTCGAGTTCGTCGGCATCCGCGACGGATGGCGCGGCGTGGTCGACGGAGACTTCTTCCCGCTCACCAGGCACGAGGTGAAAGGCCTGTCGAAGGTCGGCGGGACGATTCTGGGCACGAGTCGCACGAACCCCTACGAGGGCGAGCGCGGCGGTGCCGAGAACATCGCCAAGACTCTGTATGGCCACAAGATCGACGGCATCATCGCGATCGGGGGCGAGGGCACCCTCGCAGCGGCCGACCGCCTCGCCAAGGACGGCATCAACGTCATCGGCGTGCCGAAGACGATCGACAACGACCTCCGCGCGACGGACTACTCGTTCGGGTTCGACACGGCTGTCAACATCGCCACGGATGCGATGGACCGTCTGCGCACCACCGGCGACTCCCATCAGCGCTGCATGGTCGCCGAGGTCATGGGCCGCCACGTCGGCTGGATCGCCCTGCACGCGGGCATGGCAGCGGGAGCTCACGCGATCTGCATCCCCGAGGTTCCCATGTCGATCGACGACATCACCGAACTCGTCTCGAGCGCGCACGATCGCGGTCGCGCGCCGCTCGTCGTCGTCTCCGAGGGGTTCAAGCTGCTCGGCATGGATGAGGCATACAGCGACAAGGGACTGGATGCCTTCAACCGTCCCCGCCTGGGCGGCATCGGAGATCAGCTCGCGCCTGCGATCGAGCGCATCACGGGCATCGAGACCCGCGCGACGATCCTCGGCCACATCCAGCGCGGCGGATCGCCGTCGGCCTTCGACCGGGTGCTCGCGACCCGCCTCGGACTCCATGCGGCCGACGCGATCATCGACAAGGCCTGGGGTCAGATGGTCGCGATGCAGGGCACGGACATCGTGCGCGTGCCCTTCGCCGAGGCCCTGGGAGAATTGAACACGGTTCCCCGCAGCCGCTATGACGAGGCGGCAGCGCTGTTCGGCTGAGCCTCTACCGCGCGCGACACAGAGAACGGGCCGATCCCTGAGGA
>JAZBLP010000107.1:0-9642 GCA_037033305.1 Actinomycetota bacterium
AGGATCTTGACATCAATCTGGTGCTCTCTGAGGTCAAACTCAACGGGGCCGGTGCCCGCCTCCACCCGGATCACACGTCCGTCCGCGTCGGCGATGAGCGTCTGCGCGCCCTTCAGCAGCACTGTCGTTCCGAGCTCGGTCGCGACACGGGCGACGGCGCTCACGCGGTCGTCATCGCCGTCGGAGCCGAGTTGCCGCTGCAGCCGCTCGAATTCGCGTCGGTGCGGCGTCAGCACGAGCGGCGCGCGGCTCTCAGGCGCGAGATCCAGCGCGCCCGCGTCGACGACCACGGGAACCGAGCCGTCGAGCAGCTCGCGGAGCTCTCGCTCCTCGTCGGCGCTCCTGCTCGCGGCATCCGTTCCGGAACCGATGACCCAGGCACCGACGCGTGCACCCGCAGCCCGCCGACTGACCACGGTCTCGGGGCGGCGAGCCATCACCGCATCAGCTGCTCGCCCCTCGCCGATGTACCGAACGAATCCCGCCCCGGCACGCCACGCCGCCTCCACGCCGAGCACGGCTGCGCCAGGGTAGTCAGACGATCCGGTGCGCAGACCCACGACCCCGCGGGAGTACTTGTCATCGTCCGCGCCCGGCGCGCGGAGGAGACGGGCGGTGTCGTCGCGGAACCAATCGCGTGCGTCGGGCATGACTCCACGTTAGTGCGGCGGCCCTCCTCGCCCCAGCCGCACAGTAGCGTCGAGGGGTGAGCATTCTCTTCTCTCCTCTGAGCATCCGTTCCTCCACATTCCGCAACCGGCTCTGGGTATCCCCCATGTGCATGTACAGCGCGGTGGACGGCGTCGTGCAGGAATGGCACCACACTCACCTCGCGCAGTTCGCCTCCGGGGGCGCGGGGCTGATCGTGGCCGAGGCGACCGCGGTCGTTCCCGAGGGCCGCATCTCACCTCGAGATGCCGGGCTGTGGAACGACGAGCAGCGCGATGCCTGGGCGCCGATCGTCGAGGCGATCCATGCGCGCGGCGCCGCCGCCGGGATTCAGCTGGCGCACGCCGGCCGCAAGGCGTCGACCTGGTGGCCCTGGGCCGACGAGCGCGGATCCGTCCCGGAGACCGACGGCGGCTGGACGACCGCCGCCCCGTCCGCGATCGCCTTCGAGGGCTTCGCCGAACCGGTCGCACTCGACGCGGCCGGCATCGACGCCGTCGTGGCGGGATTCGCCGACGCCACTCGACGCGCGCTCCACGCCGGCTTCGACGTGCTCGAGGTCCATGGCGCACACGGATACCTGCTGCATCAGTTCCTCTCCCCGCTGTCGAACCTGCGCGACGACGAGTACGGCGGGTCCCTCGAGAACCGGGCTCGACTGCTGCTCCGGGTGGTCGACGCGATCCGTGAGGTCGCCGGAGACGACGTTCCCGTGTTCGTCCGCATCTCGGCGACCGATCACGCTGAAGGCGGGTTCACTCCCGACGAGGCGGCGACGGTGAGCGCGTGGGTCACCGAGCGCGGCGCCGATCTCATCGACGTCTCCAGCGGCGGACTCGTCGCCCACCAGCAGATCAGTGTGTTCCCCGGATACCAGGTGCCGCTCGCCGAGACGGTGCGCCAGGGTGGACGCATCCCGGTGTCCGCAGTCGGCCTCATCACTGCTGCGGAGCAGGCCGAGCAGGTGCTCGCCGACGGCGCGGCCGACGCGATCTTCGCGGGTCGGGAATGGCTGCGCGACCCGCACTTCGCACTCCGCGCCGCCCATGAACTCGGTGCCGACGTCGCCTGGCCGCCGCAGTACGAACGCGCGCACTGGCGCTGACCCCCGCGATCATGACGAAGCCCCGGTCCGCGTGGACCGGGGCTTCGTCATGTGCGGCTCAGTGACCGCGGATCCGACGGGTCGCGTCCTGCACCTCACCCACGAGCTCCTCGAGGATGTCCTCGAGGAAGAGCACGGCGGTCGTACGCCCCTGAGAGTCGCGCACCTTCGCCAGGTGTCGACCCGCTCGACGCATCACAGCGAGTGCGTCCTCCAGATCCGTGTCCTCCTGGACCGGAACCATGTGATTGATCCGCTTCGACGGCAGCGGCTCGAACAGCTTCGTGGCTGCGTCCGGTCCGTCCGACGCGCGCAGGATGTCCTTGAGGTGCACGTAGCCGACCGGCACTCCCTCGTCGTCGACGATCACGTAGCGCGAGAACCCGTAGCGGGCGACGGCCTTCTCGATATCATCCGGCGTCGTGGACTGCGGAAGCGTCACGAGATCGCTCAGCGGAACAGCCACGTCGCGAGCCTTCTTATCGGTGAACTCCACCGCTGCGGCGACGGTTCCCGCCGTGTCGGTCAGCACGCCCTCGCGCCGCGACTGGTCGACGATCGTCGCGACCTCGTCGAGCGTGAACGTCGACGCCGCCTCGTTCTTGGGCTCGACCCGGAATAGCCTCAGCACGCCGTTGGCGGCCGCGTTCAGCACCCAGATCACCGGCATGAAGATCTTCGACACCAGCACGAGCGGCGGGGCGAGGATGAGCACCGCACGATCGGGCACCGAGAACGCGAGGTTCTTCGGCACCATCTCGCCGAACACCACGTGGAGGAACGACACGATGAGCAGGGCGATCGTGAACGACACCGCGTCGACGACACCGTCCGACCAGCCGATCGCGTGCAGCGGCACGGCGAGCAGGTGGTGGATGGCCGGCTCGGAGACGTTCAGGATCAGCAGCGAGCAGATGGTGATGCCCAGCTGCGAGGTCGCGAGCATCAGGGTCGCGTGCTCCATCGCGTAGAGCGCGGTCTTCGCGGCACGCGATCCGCGGTCGGCCTTCGGCTCGATCTGCGATCGCCGCGCGGAAATCACCGCGAACTCGGCGCCCACGAAGAACGCGTTCGCCACGAGCAGCACGACCAGCCAGGCCAGTCCTCCCCAGTCGCTCATCGTCCGACCACCTCTCCCGGCATGTTCGGATCCGGAACGTATCGGATGCGGTCCACTCGGCGGCCGTCCATGCGCACGACCTGCAGCTTCCCGGTGTCGAGTGCGACCTCGTCGCCGACCGACGGCACGCGCTCGAGCACGCTCATGACGTAGCCGCCGACGGTGTCGTAGACATCGCCCTCAGGAACCTCCACGCCTGCCCTGCGGCGAAGCTCGTCGGGGCGCAGCTCTCCGGGGAACATGATGCCGTCCCGGCCGCGCACGACTCCGGCGCGTGTGCGGTCGTGCTCGTCGGAGACCTCGCCCACGAGTTCTTCCACGAGGTCCTCCAGCGTGACGAGTCCCGCGGTCCCGCCGTACTCGTCGACGACGACGGCCAGCTGATACCCGCGGGCTCTGAGCTCGGAGATGAGCGCATCGACGTGCACGGTCTCCGGCACGCGCAGCGGGTCGGTCGAGAGCGCACCGACCGGAACCTCGCCGCGTCGCTCGCGCGGCACTGAGATCGCGGCCTTGAGGTGCACCACACCCGTGATGTCGTCGAGATCGTCGTCATAGACGGGGAAGCGGCTGTGACCCGTCCGTCGGGCGAGCTGGATGACGTCGTCGGCCGAGTCTCCGACCGCGAGGGCGTGCATGCTCGGCCGAGCGGTCATCACGTCCGCGGCCGTCAGCCGGGAGAACGTCAGGGTCCGGTCGAGCAGGCTCGCGGTGTCGGCTTCGAGCAGCCCGGCACTCGCCGACCGACGCACGAGGGAGGAGAGCTCTTCGGCGCTGCGCGCGCCCGACAGCTCCTCCTTCGGCTCGATGCCGATGCTTCGCAGGACGCCGTTCGCGCTGCCGTTGAGGACGACGACGGCGGGCTTGAACACAGTGGTGAACGCGACCTGGAACGGGATGACGAGCTTCGCGGTCGCAAGCGGCAGCGCGAGGGCGAAGTTCTTCGGAACCAGCTCACCGAGGATCATCGAGAGCACCGTGGCCACCAGCATGGCGACGATCGTCGCGATCGGTCCGACGGCCGCTTCGGGGAAGTTCCATGCGACGAGCGTGGGACGGAGGAGGTTCGAGAGCGCCGGCTCCATCGTGTATCCGGTCAGCAGCGTCGTCAGGGTGATGCCGAGCTGTGCGGACGACAGGTGCGTCGACGTGTGCTTGAGTGCGCTGATCGTCAGCGACAGGCGGGATTCACCGCGGGCCTGGCGCGCCTCGAGGTCGGCACGGTCCAGGTTGACCAGCGCGAACTCGCTCGCGACGAACAGCCCCGTGCCCACAGTGAGCAGAAGCCCCACGCCCAAGAGGATGTAGTCCATCAGTCGTTCCTCCCGGTATGGAGAGGCAGGCAGTGGGGCGAGGTACTACAACTGGGAGGGTCGTCCATGGTGTCCACGATTCTACGGGATGGTGGTGGCACGGAGGACGAACCGCTACCAGCTGACCGGCAGCGCCTTGCCCTCTTCGTATCCTGCGGCGGACTGCAGCCCGACGAGAGCCCTGTCGTGGAACTCGGGCACAGACGACGCACCGGCATAGGTGAACGACGAGCGCACGCCCGACGTGATCATGTCCAGCAGGTCCTCCAGCCCGGGGCGCAGCGGGTCGAGGTAGATCTTCGACGAGGAGATCCCTTCGGCGAAGAGCTCCTTCCGTGCGCGCTCGTAGGCGTCGAGGCGTCCGAATCGGGCCTGCACCGCCTTGGTGGACGCCATGCCCCAGGATTCCTTGAAGAGGCGGCCCTCCGCGTCGCTCTGTAGTTCACCGGGAGCCTCGATCGTCCCGGCGAACCACGAGCCGACCATGACGGATGCCGCGCCTGCGGCGAGCGCGAGCGCGACGTCCCGCGGGTAGCGCACTCCCCCGTCCGCCCAGACGTGCGCGCCCTGTTCCCGCGCAGCTTCAGCGGTCTCGAGCACGGCGGAGAACTGCGGGCGGCCGACAGCGGTCATCATCCGTGTCGTGCACATCGCACCGGGTCCCACGCCGACCTTGAGAATGGAGGCGCCTGCATCGACGAGGTCCTTGACACCGTCGGCGGTGACGATGTTCCCCGCCACGATCGGGATGCCGAGGTCCAGCGCGGCTACGGCGCTCAACGCACGCAGCATCCCTTCCTGGTGCCCGTGCGCCGTGTCGACCACGAGCACGTCGACGCCTGCGGCCGCCAGCGCCTTCGCCTTGGCGGCGACGTCTCCGTTGATACCGACCGCCGCCGCGACGGCGAGACGGCCGTCGCGATCCAGCGCCGGCCGATACAGGGTCGAGCGCAGAGCGCTGCGTGCGCTGAGGGTGCCCACGAGGTGGCCGTGGTGCGTGATCGTGACCATGTCGACGCCCGCGTCGGTGATCACGTCGAACGCATGACGCTCGGATCCGATGTCATCCGCATCGAGCGACGGCGTGCCGACGTGCACCAGATCGCCCAGCTGCGCATCGGGCAGCGCGGTCGCGAGGCGGGTCGCCGGCAGGACGCCGAGAATGCGCTCCGCAGCGTACGGAGCTCGACCTGTGGCGACGACGATGCCGTGCCCCGCCGTGGCCGGCAACAGACGAAGCGCGTCGGCCACCGAGGCCTCCGGTGGCAGCACGATCGGCGTGTCCCACAGCACCGGCTGAGCCTTGACATCGCGGATCGCGGAATCCAGCCCCTGCAGGGGCATGTCCTGGGGAAGCACTCCGAGCCCGCCGCGCCGCGCGAGCACAGCGGCGAGCCGAGGGCCGGTGACCGAGTTCATGTTGGAGGCCACGATCGGGAGAGTCGCGGGAGTTCCGTCCTGCGGTGCGAGATCGACCTGCAGACGACTGGTCACAGCGGATCGTCGCGGCACCAGGAACACGTCGGAATAGGTCAGATCGACTGCGGGTGACTCACCGGAGAACTCCATACCCCCACGGTACTCAGATAGCGGCGACGAGGGCGCATGCCTTCGACGAATGCCCGAGGAAACACGTTAGGCTTGGTAGTCGAGAGTGTGCGGGCCCGGACGCATCACGCGTCCTGGTGTGCATATATGGACTTCAGCGATGAAAGAGGGCGATCGAGCGTGTCGAACCAGGTGACCGGCGTCGGGGGCGACGGGGGGTTCGGAGCCAATTCCTGGCTCGTGGAAGAGCTCTACGAGCAGTACAAGGTGAACCGCGACTCCGTCGACAAGGAGTGGTGGCCGATCCTCGAGAAGTACCAGTCGGATGCCGCGACCGGTAGCGCGGCCCCCGCAGCCGCCACGGAGCAGCCGACTCACCCTGTCACCGCGCCCATCCCGGTCATCGGCGCACAGCCGGTCGCCCGGACCACGACCAAGCCCGCCGCGGCAGCCCCGATCCCGGCGCAGGCTCCGAAGCCCGCTGCCAAGGCGGAGGCTCCCCAATCAGCCGAGCCCGTCGAAGAAGACAAGGTCACGCCGCTCCGAGGTCTGCCCAAGACCCTCGCCGCGAACATGGACGAGTCGCTGACCGTTCCGACCGCGACCAGCGTGCGCACGGTGCCCGCGAAGCTGATGATCGACAACCGCATCGTCATCAACAACCACATGGCGCGCACCCGCGGCGGCAAGATCAGCTTCACCCACCTCATCGGCTGGGCGCTGATCCGCACGCTCGACGAGTTCCGCAGCCAGAACGTCTTCTACGCCGAGATCGACGGCAAGCCCTCGGTCGTCGCTCCCGCTCACGTGAACCTCGGCATCGCGATCGATCTGCCCAAGCCCGACGGCACCCGAGCGCTGATGGTCCCCAGCATCAAGCGCGCCGACACCCTCACGTTCAGCGAGTACCTCTCCGCGTACGAGGACCTCGTCACGCGCGCCCGCAACAACAAGTTGACCGCGGCCGACTTCCAGGGCACCACCGTCTCGCTCACCAATCCGGGCGGCATCGGCACGGTGCACTCCGTTCCCCGTCTGATGAAGGGGCAGGGCTGCATCATCGGCGCCGGAGCCCTCGAGTACCCGGCGGAGTTCCAGGGAGCGAGCGAGAAGACGCTCAACGAGCTGGCGATCGGCAAGACGATCACGCTGACCAGCACCTATGACCACCGCGTCATCCAGGGCGCCGGCTCCGGCGAGTTCCTGAAGAAGGTCCACGAGCTCCTGATCGGCCAGCGCGGCTTCTACGACGACATCTTCGCGGCTCTCCGCATCCCGTACTCCCCCATCCGCTGGAACCCCGACATCGCGGTGGATCTCGCCGAGCGAGTCGACAAGCAGTCCCGCGTGCAGGAGCTCATCAACTCGTTCCGCGTGCGCGGACACCTGATGGCGGACATCGATCCCCTCGAGTACGTCCAGCGCTCGCACCCCGACCTCGAGATCGAGAGCCACGGGCTCACCTTCTGGGATCTCGACCGCGAGTTCGTGACAGGCGGCTTCGGCGGCCGCCGAGTCGCCAAGCTGCGTGACATCCTCGGCGTCCTGCGCGACTCGTACTGCCGCACGCTCGGCATCGAGTACATGCACATCCAGGACCCGGAGCAGCGTCGCTGGTTCCAGGAGAAGGTCGAGGTCAAGTACCAGAAGCCCGGCCACGACGAGCAGCTGAGGGTGCTCCGCAAGCTCAACGAGGCCGAGGCGTTCGAGACCTTCCTGCAGACGAAGTTCGTCGGTCAGAAGCGGTTCTCCCTCGAGGGCGGCGAGTCTCTCGTCCCGCTGCTCGACGAGATCCTTCAGGGTGCGGCAACGGCCGGCCTCGAAGGCGCGGCCATCGGCATGGCGCACCGCGGCCGTCTGAACGTGCTGACGAACATCGCCGGCAAGACCTACGGCCACGTGTTCCAGGAGTTCGAGGGCACGCAGACCCCCGGCAACCAGCGCGGCTCGGGCGACGTGAAGTACCACCTCGGCACCGAGGGCACCTTCGTCGCCGACGACGGGTCGGAGCTCCCGGTCTACCTCGCAGCGAACCCGTCTCACCTCGAGACCGTCGACGGCGTGCTCGAGGGCATCGTCCGCGCCAAGCAGGACCGCAAGCCGATCGGGACGTTCGCCTGGCTGCCGATCCTCGTCCACGGGGACGCCGCCTTCGCGGGCCAGGGCGTGGTCGTCGAGACGCTGCAGATGTCGCAGCTCCGTGGATACCGCACCGGCGGCACCATTCACGTCGTGGTCAACAACCAGGTCGGATTCACCACTCTGCCCAACGACTCGCGCACCTCGGTGTACTCCACCGACGTCGCCAAGACGATCCAGGCGCCCGTGTTCCACGTGAACGGCGACGACCCCGAGGCCGTCATCCACGTCGCGCAGCTCGCGTTCGAGTACCGCGAGCGCTTCCACCGCGACGTCGTGATCGATCTCGTCTGCTACCGCCGTCGCGGTCACAACGAGGGAGACGACCCCTCGATGACGCAGCCGCTGATGACCGACCTGATCCAGGCGAAGCGATCGGTGCGCAAGCTCTACACCGAGTCGCTCGTCGGGCGCGGTGACATCACCGAAGAGGAGTACGACGAGGCCAAGGCCGACTTCCAGAACCGCCTGGAGATCGCGTTCGCCGAGACGCATGCCGCCGAGACCGGTGCGAACCCGGTCGCGAAGGACCTCCCGCCCGTCGACGAGCAGGTCGGTGCCCCGGATGTCACCGGAGTGTCGAACGAGGTCGTCCAGCTCATCGGCGACGCGTTCGTGAACAAGCCCGAGGGCTTCACAGTGCACCCGAAGCTGCAGCAGCAGCTCGAGAAGCGTCTCGACATGAGTCGCAACGGGAACATCGACTGGGGCTTCGGCGAACTCCTCGCCTTCGGTTCGCTTCTCGTCGAGGGCACGCCGGTGCGGCTCGCCGGGCAGGACTCGCGACGCGGCACGTTCGTGCAGCGTCACGCTACCCTGCACGACCGTGCGAACGGTCAGGAGTGGCTGCCGCTGTCGAATCTCGCCGAGTCCCAGGGCCGCTTCTTCGTCTACGACTCGCTCCTCAGCGAGTATGCGGCGCTCGGCTTCGAGTACGGGTACTCGGTGGAGGCGCCGGAGGCACTCGTCCTGTGGGAGGCGCAGTTCGGCGACTTCGTCAACGGTGCCCAGTCGGTCATCGACGAGTACATCTCGGCGGCGGAGCAGAAGTGGGGACAGCAGTCCAGCGTCACCCTGCTCCTCCCCCACGGCTACGAGGGCCAGGGACCGGACCACTCCTCCGCGCGCATCGAGAGATTCCTCCAGATGTGCGCGCAGGACAACATGATCGTCGCTCGCCCGTCGACACCTGCGTCGTACTTCCACCTGCTGCGCCGTCAGGCATACGCACGTCCGCGCAAGCCGCTCATCGTCTTCACGCCCAAGGCGATGCTGCGCCTGCGCGGGGCGACGAGTCCGGTCGAGGCCTTCACGCAGGGCCGTTTCGAGCCGGTGCTCGACGACAACCGGGGTCTCGACCGCAACGCGGTCAAGCGCGTGCTCGTGCATTCGGGCAAGGTCCATTGGGATCTCAAGGCCGAGCTCGAGAAGAACCCGAACCCCGAGATCGCTCTCGTCCGACTCGAGCAGCTGTACCCGACGCCGATCGACGGGCTGAAGGCCATCACCGATTCGTACCCGAACGCTGAGCTGGTCTGGGTGCAGGAAGAGCCGGAGAACCAGGGGGCGTGGCCCTTCCTGGCACTCGCCTTCGCCGATGTGCCCGGAGACCGCAGCTTCCGTCCGGTGTCGCGTCCGGCATCCGCATCGCCGGCCACGGGATCGTCGAAGGTGCACGCGGCCGAGCAGGCGAAGCTGCTTCGGGATGCCCTCACGCTGGGTTGATCGCAGTCAGACAGAAAAGGGGC
>JAZBLP010000108.1:0-9562 GCA_037033305.1 Actinomycetota bacterium
CATCCACATCACGGACCGGACGGACGATGACTTCAGGCTGGGCTTCGGCGCTCATATCGCGACTCTACGCGCGGGTTCCACGAAGAGGAAATCGGACGGAACCGTTCCCACGACACCGATATGTCGCTGGAGACATCGCACAACGATGTTCGCGAATCGTTCGTCGCTGGCTACGATCGGTGCTCGTGAACGTGATCTGGCGCACTCTCCTCGTGATCCTCTCCGCCCGTCGCCGCGTGCGGAGGGGAAAGACCCTCGACGCAGGTTCGGTCGGCAGCATCAGGCTGACGACGCTCCCCACCGACATCGACATCCTGCGCCACATGAACAACGGCCGCTACCTGTCGCTGTTCGACCTCGGCCGGTGGGACCTGCTGATCCGCACCGGGCTGTTCGACGCGATGAACGAACGCGGCTGGTACGCCGTGGTCTCGAGCGAGACCGTGACCTTCCGCAAGTCCCTGCAGCTGTGGCAGCGGTTCGAGGTGCAGTCCCGATTCATCGGGCATGACGACAAGGCCGTGTTCCTCGAGCACAGGGCCGTCGTCAAGGGAGAGATCTACGCACGGGTGATCGTGCGCTCGCGGATGCTGCGCCGCACCGGCGGCACGGTCAGCAACGAAGAGCTGTTCGCCGCGGTCGGCAAGCCCGAGGGCATTCCCGAGATCGATCCGTGGGTGCACGACTGGGCCGCGGCATCCGCTCTGCCTCCTGTGCGCACCCCCGCGCCGAGCGTCTGGAACTGACGCCGTGACCGATCCCTGGGGTCTCGAGACACGCGCACCGCGTTCGGTGCTGCTGGTGGGATGCGGCAAGCTCGGCACGCGACTCGGCGAGCGACTCGTCGAGCAGGGCGCGCAGGTCACAGCCATGCGCCGGAGCGCGGGGGAGCTGCCCTTCCCGACGATCGAGGTCGACCTGCGTCAGCCTCTCGACCGCGAGCTGCCGGCATTCGACTCGGTCGTGATCACGCTGCCGCCCAGCACCGAGGGCGACTCGATCTACCCACCGGCGCTGCGTGGCCTCGCGCACGCCCTGTCGTCGATGCCGGAGCGGGTCGTGTTCGTGTCATCGACGCGGGTGTTCGAGGGGCGTCCTGGCGAGACGCCGCTGACCGAGCGCCATGCGACGTGGGTCTCGAGCGAGCGAGGCGGCGATCTGGTCGAGGGCGAGCTGCTGGCCATGGAGCTGTTCGGTGCCCGCATCGTGCGGCCCGCCGGTATCTACGGCCCCGGTCGGGACTTCCTCATCCGACGGGTGAGAGAGGCGGGGCCGGTCGACTACGCGCGTCGCACGAATCGGATCCACGAGACGGACCTCGTGCGGCTGCTCGAGGCGATGCTGCGCGCCGACTCCGCGCCGTCGCTGATCCACGCCGTCGATCGGGAGCCCGTGTTGCTCGGAGAGGTCGTCGCGCATATCGCCGCCCGGCTCGGCGTCGAGTCGCCGCCGCACCTCGAACCTGAGGTCGGAGGCGGGACGGTGCTCGACGGGCATCTGCTTCAGGAATTCCTCGGCGACCTCGACTACCCGACGTTCCGCGAGGGCTACGACGAGATGATCGCCGCGCTCTGACGGTACGGACTGGGGTCCCGTCGCACTTCGCGCCGCCCGTTCGCGCGGTCGACGGCACGAACTGCGACCCGAACGGCACGACGCGACCGCCGGCTCAGGGCCAGGCACGCACCGCAGTCCTAGGCTGAGGTCATGGCCGACCCGATGCCCTCCTCGGATCCCGAATCCGTCTCGCTCGCGGACCGTGCGGTCGAGCTCGCCCGCCGCTGGGTGACCGAGGCCGCGGCCGCCGATGTCGACCCAGCGGCCGAGCGCCTCGCCGGTGTGCTGCAGGATGCCAACGGACTGCCGTTCACGCTCGGATTCGTCGACGGGGTCATGCGCCCCGAGAGCCTGAGCGCAGCGGCATCCCAGCTGCACCGCATCGCCCCGATCGTCCCTGACTTCCTGCCGTGGTACCTGCGGTCGGCCGTGCGCATCGGCGGCGGAGTCGCGCAGATGCTGCCGACTCCGGTGGTGCCCATCGCCCGCCGGGTGCTGCGCGAGATGGTCGGTCACCTGGTGGTCGATGCCCGCCCGTCGAAGCTCGGTCCTGCGATCGCGAAGATCCGCGAAACCGGCGCGCGGCTCAATCTCAACCTCCTCGGCGAAGCGGTGCTCGGCGAGGGAGAGGCGCAGCGACGGCTCGATGGCATCCACGAGCTGATCCGCCGTCCCGATGTCGACTACGTCTCGGTGAAGGTATCGGCGATCGTCAGCCACATCTCGATGTGGGCGTTCGATGAGATCGTCGAGTCGGTCGTCGAGCGACTGCTACCGCTGTATCTGACCGCCGCGTCGGATCGCACGTTCATCAACCTCGACATGGAGGAGTATCGCGACCTCGATCTCACGATCGCGGTGTTCACCCGCATCCTCGAGGATCCGCGGCTCGACGGCCTCGAGGCCGGTATCGTGCTGCAGGCCTATCTTCCCGACGCCCTGCCGGCGCTGCAGCAGCTCACCGCCTGGGCTCGCGAGCGTGTCGACCACGGCGGCGCCGCGATCAAGGTGCGGCTCGTCAAGGGCGCCAACCTCGCGATGGAGCGGGTCGAGGCGCGCATGCACGGGTGGACGCAGGCGACCTACGACACCAAGCTCGACACGGACGCCAACTACCTGAGATGCCTCGACTGGGCGCTGCGCCCGGAGAACGTCGCCGCCGTGCGTCTGGGGATCGCGGGACACAACCTGTTCGGCATCGCCTACGCATGGCTGCTCGCGGGGGAGCGGGGGGTGCGCGCTCTCGACCCGGGGTCGGCGAGCGCCGCGAACTCGCAGCCGCCGATCGAGTTCGAGATGCTGCTCGGCATGGCGCAGGGGCAGGTGCAGGCCGTCTCCCGCGAGGTCGGCGAGGTGCTGCTCTATGTCCCGGTCGTGAAGCCGAGCGAGTTCGACGTCGCCATCAGCTATCTGGTGCGACGGCTCGAAGAGAACGCGTCGAGCGACAACTTCCTCTCCGCGGCATTCCGTCTCGGCGACGACGAGGCGCTGTTCGTGCGCGAGCGGGACAGGTTCCTCGACGCGGTCGACCGTTCGACGTCTCCGACCCTCCAAGTGGGGGCGCTGCGTAGCCAGGACAGGCTCGCACCCGTGCACGAGTCCCTGCGGCCCGTGCCGGTGGCGCCCGCGCCCGAGGAGGGGTTGACCCAGGCGGTGCTCGGAATCTCGCGCGCATCGGACGACCCGACCGGACCGTTCCTGGAGACCGCGGTCTATGCCCCGCGCGAGATCGATGAGGCGACCGGCGGCGCACCCGGCTTCGTGAACACGCCCGACAGCGATCCGTCGCTTTCGGCCAACCGGGACTGGGCCCGCGAGATCACCGCCCGGATCGCCGAATCCACCCTCGGTGTCTCGACGATCGAGGCCGCCCGGATCGCCGACGCGGACACGCTCGAGAGCACGATCGCGGGCGTGCACGATGCCGCGGCCCTGTGGGGCGCCCGCCCCGCCGCCGAGCGCGCCGAGGTGCTGCTGAGAGCGGCCGCCGCTCTCGAGGGGCGCCGCGGAGACCTGATCGAGGTCGCCGCGTCCGAGACCGGCAAGGTCTTCGCCGAGGCCGACGTCGAGGTCAGCGAGGCCGTCGACTTCGCGCGCTACTACGCCGCCAAGGCGCGGGAGCTGGATGCCGTCGCCGGTGCCGCATTCGAACCGGCGCGCGTGACCGTCGTCACCCCACCGTGGAACTTCCCTCTCGCGATCCCTGCGGGCGGCGTGCTCGCCGCGCTCGCCGCAGGCTCGGGGGTCGTCTTCAAGCCGGCGCCGCAGGCCCGACGCTGCGCGGCCGTCATCGCCGAGACTCTCTGGGAGGTCGGAGTCCCGCGGGATGCGCTCGCCCTGGTCGACATCGAAGAAGGCGATCTCGGTCGCGACCTGATCACGCATGCGTCTGTCGACCGCGTGATCCTCACCGGTTCGTGGGAGACGGCGGCGCTGTTCCGCTCCTGGCGCCCCGAACTGCCGCTGCTCGCCGAGACCAGCGGCAAGAACGCGATGATCATCACGCCCTCGGCGGATCTCGATCTCGCCGTCGCCGATCTGGTGCGCAGCGCCTTCGGGCACGCGGGGCAGAAGTGCTCGGCGGCCTCGCTCGCGATCCTCGTCGGGCCGGTCGGGCGCTCCCAGCGCTTCGCCCGCCAGCTGGCCGATGCCACCCGGTCCCTGCACGTCGGCTGGCCCACCGATCCGCTCGCCGAGGTCGGGCCCGTGATCGAACGCCCCGAGGGCAAGCTCGCGTGGGCGCTCACCGAGTTGGAGGGCGACGAGAAGTGGCTCATCGAACCCGCCGTCTCGACCGACGACCCCACGGGGCGCCTGTGGCGGCCGGGCATCCGTGTCGGGGTGCAGCCGGGGTCGCGGTTCCACACGGAGGAGTTCTTCGGCCCCGTGCTGGGTGTCATGCACGCGCCGACGCTGGAGCGGGCGATCGAGCTGCAGAATGCGGTCGAGTACGGCTTGACCGCCGGGCTGCACACGCAGGACCCGGCTGAGCTCGCGCTCTGGCTCGATCGCGTGCAGGCCGGAAACCTCTACGTGAACCGGGGCATCACCGGCGCGATCGTGCAGCGTCAGCCCTTCGGCGGGTGGAAGCGCTCGTCGGTCGGCCCCGGCGCCAAGGCCGGGGGCCCGAACTATCTGATCGGACTCGGATCGTGGCGGTCGAGCGGGTCCGGCACCCCGTCGAGCACGCTTCATCTGCGCGGACTGGACTCGCGGATCACCGACCTGATCGAGTCCGCGCAGCCGTCGCTCGACTTCGAGGCCTTCGAGTGGCTGCGTCGCTCCGCCCTGTCGGATGCGCTCGCGTGGGACAGGGAGTTCGGGCAGGTGCGAGACGTGTCCCACCTCGGCGTCGAGCGCAACCTGTTCCGCTACCGCCCGGTTCCTGTCGCGATCAGAGCCACAGCGGATGCCGGTTGGCAGGAGCTGCTGCGCGTCGTCGTCGCCGCGGTGCGCGCCGGCGCCGGCTTCGTGCTCTCGACGCCCGTGGGTCTTCCGGCGCCGGTCCGCCACGCACTCGGTGAGCTCGGCGCGGTCGTCCACATGGAGAGCGACGCGGAATGGATCGAGCGGATGCGGCGCCGCGGCGAGCAGTCGTCCGCAACGCTCGAGTCGCCCGACGACGAGCTGCGTCCGAGTCGGGTGCGGCTGGTGGGGCCCCGCGGCTCCGTGGCGACGCTGCACCGCGCTTTGGCCGCAGCCGTCGGTGGCGATCCAGACCTCGCGGTGTACGACGGCGAGGTGACCTCCGCGGGGCGCATCGAGCTGCTGCCCTTCGTGCACGAGCAGGCCATCGCGATCACCGCGCACCGCTACGGCAACCCCGACTCCTGGAGCGCTTCCGTCATCTGACGCCGCGCGCCGGCATCCGGCCTTGCGCCCTGCGGTGCGGGGTCAGAAACGCATCGCAAACGCGCGATAGCGATGCGTTTTTGGCCCCGCATGCTGTGGGAGATGCGCTATTGGCCCCGGCCGGACGTGGGCCGCGTCGCCGTGTAAAGAATTCTTGACACCTCGGATGCCGCAGGCGTACCCTCATGTCAAGAATCTTTTACACGGGAGGACGACATGGTCTACGAGGAGCGCAACGTCTGGGTCGGTCTCGTCGTCAGCCTGATCGCGATCACGGCGTATGTCGTCGCGGTGCTGCAGCAGGCGGCCGGCGGTCCCGTGACCGAGGTCGACTGGCCGCCACTGATGCTGTGGATGATCGGCGGCGGAATCGTGGTGACCATCGCGATCAGCATCATCTGGGGGCTGATCGCCGGCGCACGCGACCCCGACGGCGTGGGCAAGTCCGACATCCGCGATCGGGACATCGGTCGCATGGGCAGCCGCGTCGAGCAGGCATTCGTCGCCATCGCGGGCACCGGGGTGATCCTGCTCTGCGCTATGGATGCCGACGTCTTCTGGATCGCTCACGCCATGTTCGCGGGCTTCGCGATCGCGACGATCGTGGGCGGGGTCGCACGGGTCGTGGCCTATCGCCGGGGCCTCGTCTGATGGTCAAGCCCACGCTCGTCTCCAACCGCATCCGCGCCCACCGAGAGGCCGCCGGTCTGACCCAGGCCGAGCTCGCCCGCCGTGTCGGCGTGACTCGGCAGACGCTGATCGCGATCGAGCAGGAGAGGTACTCGCCGACGCTCGAACTGGCATTCCAGATCGCCCGGGCATTCGGCGTCGGGATCGACGACCTGTTCCAGTACCCCGAGCCCACGATTACGGAAGTGTGAGATGGCCGAGTTGATGCCCGCCTGGGTGCGCGAGACGTACGGTACCGCCGACGGAGTCCGCCTCGAGCAGATCCCCGTTCCGACGCCGCGTCCCGGCGAGGTGGTGCTGCGCGTCGAGGCGACCGCCCTCAACGCCGGTGACATCCGCCTCATGCTCGGCGACCCTCTGCTCGTGCGGCCGGTATTCGGTCTGACGCGTCCGAAGCATCCGGTGCGGGGGATGGAGGTGGCCGGCACCGTGGTCGCCGTCGGCTCCCAGGAGATCGGTGCCGAGATCGGCGAGCGCGTGGTGGGCGAGCTCGTGGGAGGAGGAGGGCTCGCGTCTCATGTCGCTGTGCCGGCGACGCGCCTCGTCCCGATCCCGCCGGATGTGACCTCCGATACCGCGGCCTGCCTGCCCATCGCCGCGGGCACCGCGTGGCAGGCCCTCGACCACGCGGGGATAGGCTTCCGCGCCGTCAAGCATGCCGCGGCGGGCCATGTTCCTCGCGTCCTGGTGATCGGCGCTTCCGGCGGAGTGGGGACCTTCGCGGTGCAGCTCGCGGCGCTGCGGGGTGCCGAGGTCTGGGCGACGTGCGGCGAACGCAACGCCCGTCTCGTCGAGCACCTCGGCGCCGTGCACACCCTCGACCATCGTCGCTCGCCGCTGACGGAGCTGCCCTCAGGGCACTTCGACGCCGTGATCGACATCGCCGGGGGGATGCCGCTGCGCGATCTGCAGCGACTCGTGGTCCCCGGCGGCCGGGTGGTGCTCGTGACCGGCGACGGCGGCCATGTGCTCGGCCCGATCCCGCGGATGCTGAAGGCGGCCTTCCTGTCGATCGGCTCGAGCCGCCGCATCCGCCCGCTCGCGGCGACCCCGCGACCCGAGATCCTTGCGAAGCTGCTCGAACTCACCGCCGAGGGGCGGATCACCCCCGTGATCGACCACGAGTACGGATTCGACGAGGCCCCTGCGGCCCTCGCGCACCTCGAGGCCGGGCACACGGTCGGCAAGGTCGTCGTCCGCGGAGCCTGAGCGAGAAGCGGCCGCGCTCTGGCGGCGTCCAGGGGACGGATGACAGAATGGATGCTGGCGTGCCCGAGTCGCATCTTCCCTGGGCGCCGACTCTCACCGAGCGGCGCGGGTCGAAGGACCGCCGGGCCCCTGGACAGCGTCCGCCGCATCCGTTCGAGGAGCCCCATGTCTGTCGAAACCACTGCGCCGGCATCCGAGACCGCAGCCCCGGTCCGCACCGCACACCACCGCCACTACCTGATGTGCGAGCCGTCGCACTTCACGGTGAACTATTCGATCAACCCGTGGATGGAGCCCTCGAAGCCGACCGACACGGCCAGGGCGGTCGAGCAGTGGCAGAAGCTGCACGACCTGTACCTCGAGCTCGGACATGAAGTCGAGCTGATCGAACCTCTCGCCGGGTTCCCCGACATGGTCTACACGGCGAACGGCGGCTTCTTGATCGATGGCCGCGCCTACGTGCCGAAGTTCCGCTTCGTCGAGCGACAGGGCGAGGCGCCCGCGTTCGCCGACTGGTTCCGCGCAGCGGGCTACGACACCGTGATCCCCGAGGAGGTCAACGAGGGCGAGGGGGACTTCCTCCTCGTCGGCGATGTGATCCTCGCCGGCACCGGCTTCCGTTCGACCGGCGACAGCCACCGCGAGGTCGGCGACGTCTTCGGCCGCGAGGTCGTGTCGCTCAACCTGGTCGACCCGCGCTTCTACCACCTCGACACCGCGATCGCGGTTCTCGACCCCGTGCAGGGCGTGGAGAACGGCGGCCCGGAGCACGCCAACATCGCGTATCTCCCGGGCGCCTTCGACGACGAGAGCCGGGCGATCCTCGAGGAGCGCTTCCCCGAGGCGATCCTCGTGTCCGACGAGGACGGATCAGTCTTCGGGCTCAACTCCGCGAGCGACGGCTACAACGTGATCATCTCGCCGCGCGCGAAGGGCTTCGAGAAGCAGCTGCGAGAGCGCGGCTACAACCCGATCATGATCGACCTCTCCGAGCTGCTGCTCGGCGGCGGCGGCATCAAGTGCTGCACCCTCGAACTGCGCGGTGCGGTGTGACCGCCGTCGACTCCGGTGTCAGTGCCGAGGTGACGGCGGAGCCGCACGTCGCCCACAACTACCACCCGCTGCCGGTCAACATCGCCCGCGGTGAGGGTGCGTGGGTGACGGATGTCGAGGGCAAGCGCTACCTCGACCTGCTCGCCGCATACTCGGCGGTGAACTTCGGTCACCGCCATCCGGCTCTCGTGGCGGCCCTGACCGAGCAGCTCGGTCGCGTCACCCTCACGAGCCGCGCCTTCATGAGCGATCGGCTCGAGCCGTTCGCCGCCGCACTGTCGGCCCTCGCCGGCAAAGACATGGTGCTGCCGATGAACACGGGTGCCGAAGCGGTCGAGACCGGCATCAAGGTCGCTCGCGCGTGGGGCTATCGCCTCAAGGGCATCGCGGATGGTGAGGCGCGGATCATCGTCGCCGCCGGCAACTTCCACGGCCGCACCACGACGATCGTCAGTTTCAGCGACGACCCCGACGCGCGAGCGGACTTCGGCCCGTATACCCCGGGGTTCGACGTGGTCCCTTACGGGGACGCGGATGCCGTCGCTGCCGCGATCACCGAGAACACCGCCGCCGTCCTGATCGAACCCATCCAGGGTGAGGGCGGTGTGGTGATCCCGCCCGAGGGGTATCTGCGCCGCATCCGCGAGATCTGCGACGAGAAGAACGTTCTCTTCATCGCCGATGAGATCCAGTCGGGTCTTGGCCGGGTCGGCGAGACCTTCGCGTGCGATCGCGAGGGTGTGGTGCCCGACCTGTACCTGCTGGGCAAGGCGCTGGGCGGCGGGATCCTTCCGGTGTCGGCCGTCGTCGGCGACGCGGATGTGCTCGGAGTGATCCGCCCGGGCGAGCACGGTTCGACGTTCGGGGGCAACCCCCTCGCCGCAGCAGTCGGCCTGAGGGTCGTCGAGATGCTCGAGTCGGGGGAGTTCCAGGAGCGCGCCCGCGCACTCGGTGCTCACCTCGCCGCCGGTCTCGAACCGCTGATCGGTCATGGTGTCACCGAGGTGCGCCTCGCCGGGCTGTGGGCGGGTGTCGATATCGACCCCGCCAAGGGCACCGGCCGCGAGATCGCGGAGAAGCTCCTCGACCGAGGCGTCCTCGTGAAGGACACCCACGGACAGACGATCCGCATCGCCCCTCCGCTGGTCATCCGGGCGACGGAACTCGACTGGGCCGTCGAGCAGCTGAAGCTGGTTCTCGG
>JAZBLP010000109.1:0-9501 GCA_037033305.1 Actinomycetota bacterium
TGCCCAACATCGCCGCGTTCATCGCGTGGGGATTCATCACCATGCTGTTCATCCCCGCTGGCTTCTTCGGCTCGGACAGCCCGTTCGGCTGGCACTGGGCCGGTGTCGCCGAGATCATCGGCGGCGGCGGCGATTCCGCCGTGGTCGGCTGGCAGGGCGCCATGACCGCCGTGGCCGAGGGCGCCGACGGCAACATCCTCGCCTATGTGGGGCTGGTCGGCCCGATGGTCACCTACCTGCTTCCGCTGCTCATCGCCAACACCGCCGGCCGCATGGTCTACGGCGAGCGCGGCGGTGTCGTCGCGACGATCGCCACGATGGGCGTCATCGTCGGCACGAACATCCCCATGTTCCTCGGCGCGATGATCATGGGGCCGCTCGCGGCGTGGATCACCAAGCAGATGGACAGGCTGTGGGACGGGAAGATCCGCCCCGGGTTCGAGATGCTGGTGAACAACTTCTCGGCCGGCATCCTCGGAATGCTGCTGGCGATCTTCGGCTTCTTCGCCTTCGGACCCGTGATGCTCGGCATCAGCGCCGTCCTCGGCGGCGCCGTCGACTGGCTGGTCGCCCTGAACCTGCTGCCGCTCGTCTCGATCATCGTCGAGCCGGCGAAGGTTCTGTTCCTCAACAACGCCATCAACCACGGCGTGTTCACCCCGCTCGGCATCGAGCAGGCCACCGAGACCGGCAAGTCGATCCTGTTCCTGATCGAGGCGAACCCCGGTCCTGGCCTCGGTCTGCTGCTCGCCTTCTCCTTCTTCGGTGTCGGCGCGGCGAAGGCATCGGCTCCGGGAGCGGCGATCATCCAGTTCTTCGGCGGCATCCACGAGATCTACTTCCCGTACGCCCTGAGCAAGCCGACCACGATCCTCGCGCTGATCGCGGGTGGAGCGTCCGGAGTCACCACGAACATGCTCCTCGGCGGCGGACTCGCGTTCCCCGCGGCCCCGGGCAGCATCATCGCCGTGACCGCCGCCGCCGTCGGACCCGGTGTGCCGAACCTGCTCGTGGTCTACCTCTCGGTGATCATCGCCGCCGTCGTGACGTTCCTCATCACCGGCGTCATCCTGCGCGCATCGCGCAAGCGCGATCTCGAAGCCGAGGGCGACAGCTTCGGCGACGCCATCGCGCAGACCGAGGCGAACAAGGGCAAGTCCTCGGCAGCGATGGATGCTCTTCGCGCCTCCTCCGGCGCGGGCGCCGCAGCGGGCGCAGGCGCGGCCGTCGCCACCGACCGCCGCATCGAGAACATCGTGTTCGCGTGCGACGCCGGAATGGGCTCGTCGGCCATGGGTGCGAGCGTGCTGCGCAACAAGTTCAAGAAGGCAGGGGTCGAGGGCGTCACCGTCACGAACCAGGCCATCGCGAACCTCGACGGCAGTGCCGACCTCGTGATCACGCAGCAGCAGCTGACGGATCGCGCGAAGACGCAGTCGCCGAACTCCGTCCACGTGTCGGTCGACAACTTCATGAACTCTCCGAGGTATGAAGAGGTCGTCGAGATGGTGCGCGAGCAGCGCGGCACCGACGCGTGACAGACCGGGAGGGGCGGGTGCCCGGCATCCGCCCCTCCCCCACATTCTCAGAAAGAAGGAATCACCATGAGCGTTCTCACCCTCGACCAGGTCCGCATCCATTCCGGAAGCAGCACGCAGGAGGAAGCCCTCCAGGAGGCGACCGACATCCTCGTCGCGGCAGGCGCCGTCACCCCCGCCTACGTCGACGCGATGCGTCAGCGCGAGCAGACGGTCTCGACCTACATGGGCAACGGTCTGGCGATTCCGCACGGCACGAACGACGCCAAGGATGCGATCCTCGGATCCGCCCTGTCGGTCGTCCGCTATGACGGAGGCGTCGACTGGGACGGAGAGCCTGCGACCTTCGTCGTCGGCATCGCGGGTCGTGGCGACGAGCACCTCGAGATCCTGTCGCAGATCGCGATCCTGTTCTCCGACGAGGACGACGTGGCGAAGCTGAACGCCGCACAGACCCCCGATGAGCTGTACGCCCTGCTGTCGGCGGTGAACGACTGATGAAGGCCGTCCACTTCGGCGCGGGCAACATCGGCCGCGGCTTCGTCGGCCTGCTCCTCCACGAGGGCGGCTACGAGGTCGTCTTCTCCGACGTCGCCGACGGGCTGGTCGATGCGATCAACGCCGTCGACTCGTACACGGTGCACGAGGCGGGCCCCGGCGGCACCGACCACGTCGTGACCGGGTTCCGTGCGGTGAACAGCAAAACCGATCCGGATGCGGTGGCCGACGAGGTCGCGACCGCCGATGTCGTCACGACGGCCGTCGGCCCCACGGTGCTGCGTTTCGTGGCGCCGACGATCGTCGCAGGCCTCGCCCTCCGCTCCCCCGGCGCGGCCCCCCTGCAGGTCATGGCCTGCGAGAACGCGATCGGAGCGACGGACACCCTCCGCGCGGAGATCGAGAAGGCGGCCGGGGTGGACGCCGAGGAGCTGCTGTCCCGCGCGGTGTTCGCGAACACTGCCGTCGACCGCATCGTCCCCGGCCAGCCCGCAGACGGCGGCGTCGACGTCACGGTCGAGCCGTACTTCGAATGGGCGATCGAGTCCCAGGCCTTCGGCGGGGCCCTGCCGAACATCCCCGGCGCTCATTTCGTCGACGATCTCGCTCCGTACATCGAGCGCAAGCTCTTCACGGTGAACACGGGCCACGCCGCCACCGCGTACTTCGGCGCGCGCGCCGGCATCGAGCGCATCTCCGACGCCCTCGCCGACCCGGAGATCGCCGCTCGGGTGTCGGCCGCCCTCGAGGAGACCTCTGCGGTGCTGGTGGCCGAGCACGGGCTCGATCCGGCGGATCTCGCCGAGTACCGCGCGACGATCCTCACGCGGTTCCGCAACCCGGCTCTCGTCGACACGGTGCAGCGCGTCGGTCGTCAGCCGCTGCGCAAGATCTCGCGGCATGAGCGGTTCATCGGCCCCGCGGCGATGGCGGCCGAGAGGGGCCTCCCGACGGTCGCCCTCGTCGGCGCGGTCACGGCGGCCCTCGAGTTCGAGGATCCGGACGACGAGCAGGCGGTCGAGCTGCAGCAGCTCCTGCGCACGGAGGACGCTCTCGCGTTCACCTCGCGCACGACGGGCCTCGACCCCGAGCATCCGCTGTTCCCTGCGGTGCGCGACGCTGTCGCCTCCCGCCAGACAGCGCTGAACGCCTCCTGACGACGTCCCACGCCGTCTCCTGCGCCCTCTGCCGATACGATCGGCGGAGGGCGCAGTGGCGAGCACAGCGAGGTGCGGGAGCAGCATGAACAGATACGCCGTCATCGGCGCGGGACCCTCCGGGCTCGCCGCCGCTCGGGCGCTGACCACGCGCGGCATCGACGTCGACGGGTATGAGGCGTCGATCCGCGTCGGCGGACTGTGGGACATCGACAACCCCCGCAGCACGATGTACGAGTCCGCGCATCTGATCTCGTCGCGCACGACGACCGAGTTCGCCGAGTTCCCGATGCGTTCGACCGTCGACTACCCCGGCCATCGGGTGCTGCGACAGTACTTCGAGGACTACGCCGAGCATTTCGGTCTGACCGCACTCTTCCGGTTCGAGACGACGGTCACGCGGCTCGAGCCCCAGAACGACGGCTGGGACCTCACGAGCACAGGACCCGACGGCGAGGAGACCAGGCGGTATGCCGGGGTCGTGCTGGCGAACGGCACGCTCGCCGAACCGAACGTGCCGAGCTTCGCCGGCGAGTTCAGCGGCGAGATCATGCATACGAGCGCGTACAAGTCTCCCGCGCAGCTCACCGGCCGCCGCGTGCTGCTGATCGGGGCGGGGAACTCGGGATGCGACATCGCGGTGGATGCCGTGCACCACGCCTCCTCCGTCGACATGAGCGTGCGCCGCGGCTACTACTTCGTGCCCCGCTATCTCTTCGGCAGGCCGAGCGACACCCTCAACCAGGGTCGTCCGCTGCCCGCGCGCGTCAAGCAGGCCGTCGACAGCCGTGTGCTGCGGGCGTTCACCGGCGACCCCGTGCGCTTCGGCTTCCCGAAGCCCGACTACCGCATCTATGAGTCGCATCCGATCGTCAACACCATGGTGCTCGATCACCTGGGGCAGGGGGATCTGCGGATCCGCCCCGATGTGGAGCGCCTCGACGGGGCCGCGGTGCGGTTCCGTGACGGCTCGTCAGACGACTACGACCTGGTCCTGCTCGCGACCGGATACACGCTGGACTACCCGTTCGTCGACCGCTCGCACCTGCATTGGCGGGGCGCCGCGCCGCGGCTGTTCCTGAACATCTTCCCCGCCTCCTTCAACGGCCTCTACGTGATGGGAATGATCGAGGCCTCCGGGATCGGCTGGCAGGGGCGCTACGAGCAGGCAGATCTGCTGGCCGCCTACCTGGATGCCGTCGAGCGCGCACCGGCGGATGCGGCGCGGTTCCGCGAGAGGGTGACCTCGCAGCCCTGGCCGGACCTCACCGGGGGCTACCGCTACCTCGGGCTCGACCGGATGGCGTACTACGTCAACAAGGACGCCTATCGCGGTGCGGTCCGACGCGAGAAGCAGGCATTGACAGTTCGGCCACGTCGCGATCCTGACCACGCGCGCCGAGATGGTTCACATGCGCAGGCCCTAGCCTTGGTCCTGTGCAGAAGAAACGTGGGCGCCGTGTCCTCAAGGTGATCGTCTGGGTGCTCGTCGGAGTCCTCGTGCTCGGAATCGGCGGCATCGTCGCATGGAGTCAGATCGGCGTGATGGCCGCTGAAAAGGCCCCGCTGGCGAGCGTCCAGGAGAACCCGAGGATCCACGTCGAAGACGCGGATCAGGGAATCGTGCTCACACCGGCAGACGGCGAGTCAGAGGTGGGCCTCGTGTTCGTGCCCGGCGCGAAGGTCGATCCGTGGGCCTACGCCCCGATCCTCCAATCCCTCGCCGAAGAGGGCGTCACCGTGGTGATCACCCGCCCCTGGCTCAACCTCGCGTTCTTCGATCTGCGCGGTCTCGACGCCTTCACGTCAGCGGCCCCCGCTATCGACGACTGGGCGATCGGCGGGCACTCGCTCGGCGGCGTGCGCGCGTGCCAGCTCGCTGAAGACGCCGAAGCGCTCGTGCTGTTCGGGTCGTACTGCTCGAACGATGTCTCCGAGACCGATCTCGCCGTGCTGAGCATCTCCGGCAGCGAGGACGGCCTGTCGACGCCCGAGAAGATCGATGCGGCCCGTGACCTTCTCCCGGCAGACGCCGACATGGTCGAGATCGAGGGAGCCTCCCATGCGTCCTTCGGCGACTACGGCCCCCAGGCCGGCGACGGCGAGCCGACGATCTCGAGCGAAGAGATGCACGCCGAGGTCGCCGAGATCCTGATTCCGTTCATGAGCGAGGTCGCAGCGGGCTGAGCGGCCCCTGCGCTCCACCTCAGTCCAGGATCCCGTTCAACAGCGGGTGCAGGTGCCGGGTGCCGAGCACCTCGGAGGCCGCCCGTGCGCCCGCGTCGAGCGCAGCCGGCACGTCGCGTCCGGACAGCCGCGCATCGAGCACGCCGGCGAGGAAGGCGTCGCCGGCGCCGTTCGTGTCGACCACATCCACGGGGATCGCCGCCACTCGGTGCTCCAGGCCGTCGGCATCGACAGCCACCGCGCCATCCGCGCCGAGCGTGCACACGGCAAGCGATGCGCCTGCCGAGACCCGCGAGCGGAGAAACCCGACCGGGTCGGCGAGGCGATCAGCGTTGCAGAACACGGCGTCGGCCGCATCGAGGAAGGGCCGGTGGAAGTCGGCCTCGCCGTCGTAGTCGTGCACGTCGACCCAGATCGGTCGGCCCGTGGCCCTCGCTGCCGGAAGGAGCCGCAGCGGCTCGGCCGCGAGATCGAGCACGATCGCATCCGCCCCTCTCATCGACGCGAGCAGCGCATCGTCGTCAGCGCCGGTCGTCGCGGTCGGTGACGCGAGATAGATCGACACCCGTCCGCCCCGACGGGTCATGAGGTTGAGGTGGCGCTCCGTGGCATCGCCGTCACCCCACGCGGTGTGCACACCCGCCCTGGCGAGCGCATCGCGCACGCGCTCCCCCGGCTCGTCTGCCGCGCTCAGTGCGTGCAGCAGCGTCGGGCGTCCGAGAGCCGTGAGACTGAGCGCCTTGCCCGCGCTGGTGCCACCGACGGTCTCCCAGCTGTCCTCGGCGAACTGCATGTGCGGCACGGGCTCGGGAAGCCGGTCGAGCACCACGATCGAGTTCCACGATGCGGGGCCGGCGATGAAGACGGATGCGGTCATGCGGTCCATCCTGCCTGGTGCGGGCGCCTGATCAGCCGATCCGCTTGATGAGCGAGTCCAGGCCCATGCCGTAGTCGATCCGCACGACGGGGAGCGCCAGCTTGTCTGTGCCGATCTCGACGTAACCGGGCTCGATGGTCCGCGCCATCTCGAACCCGGCCTGGGCGACGCCCTGCTTCGCCGTGTCGTTGTAGTGCCCGAACGGATACGCGATCACCTCGCGCACCCCGAGCACGTCGGCGGAGGCATTCAGATCGGCGGCGATCTCGTCGGCCGACCAGTTCACCATCCGGCCCTTGCCGTTGTCGCCGGCCTGGTGCATGTCGTGCGTGTGCGATCTGCGGAGCACATACATCGACGGCGCGGGATCCTGACGATCGGCGGTGATCATGAACGACGTGGAGAGCAGACCGTGCGCATCGATCACCGGAACCGCGAGGTCGAACCAGCTCTGGTCGGCGTCGTCGTCGGTGATGATCACCGAGCGCGCGGGCAGCGACAGCCGACCGTCGATGAACGCACTGAGCTCATCCCACGTCGGCAGGTAGAACCCCGTCGTCGCGATGTGGTTCATCTGCGCCTCGAAGTCGCCGATGTACGCGTAGTTTCCGCGGAGCCAGCCGGTCTCGCCCTCGGGGTTCGAGGTGAACTGGTGGTACATGAGGATCGGCACCTGCACGTCTGCTGCGGCATTCGCCTCCGGAGTCGTCCAGGCCGCGAAGAGCTCGGTCTGCTGATCGACGCACACGACGGGGTCGGCTCCGTTGATCCGCGAGGCGACGGTGAGCGCGGCGGCATCGGCTTCGGTCGAGTACCAGCCGGCGAACACCCGCCCGTCCTGCGCCGGGATGGGAAGGCCTGCATACAGCGCATCCTGCTGCTGCAGCATCGGGTCCTGGGGCGCTCCGTCACCGATGAAGCTCACGGCGCACGCGAGCGGGTCGCCGGCATCCGCGACGAGCTGTTCGGCCGCCGTCAGCGGACGCTCGATCACCGCCGCAGTCGTCTTCGGGACGACCTTCTCAGGTTCGCGGATGACCCACGCGTACACCGCGGCCGCACCTCCAGCGAGTACGACGACGGCGCTCACGATCACTGCGACGCCGATCCGGCGTCGCTTCCCCCCGGAAGCCATGATCTAGATGTCGAATCCGTCGGCGATCATCTCGACCAGTTCCTCGCGCTCCTCGACCGGCAGGAAGGCTCCGGCCGCCGCATTGAACTGGAAGGTCTCGAGATCATCGAGGTCGTACTCGAACGTCTCGACCAGGTTCGCGAGTTCGCGCGTGAGCGAGGTCGCGCTCATCGTGCGGTTGTCGACGTTGACCGTCACGGCGAAGCCGAGCTGGTACAGCAGGTCGAAGGGGTGGTCTGCGAGCGTGTTGCCCCATGACGAGATCGCGCCGGTCTGCAGATTCGATGACGGGGACAACTCGAGCGGGATCTCCCGGTCTCGGACCCAGCGGGCGAGGTCGCCGAACTGCACCTGCACCTCGTCGCCCTCCTGCGTGATGACCTGCAGGTCCTCCGCGATGCGCACGCCATGGCCGAGTCGCAGCGCTCGCCCGTCGATGAGCGCCGAACGGATCGAGTCCGGCCCGGCGGCCTCCCCCGCGTGGACAGTCACGGGGAAGAAGTTCTCCGCGAGGTAGTCGAAGGCCTCGCGATGCTGAGAGGCCGGGAAGCCGTCCTCGGGACCGGCGATGTCGAATCCGACGGCCCCGCGTCCGCGGAAACCGACGGCGAGCTCGGCGATCTCCCGCGAGCGGTCTGTGTGGCGCATCGCGGTGATCAGCTGACCGACACGAATGCTGTGGCCGTCGCGATCCGCGGCGTCTTCACCCTCTTCGATCCCCTGCTGCACGGCCTCGACGGTCTGCTCGAGCGTGAGTCCGCGCGCGAGGTGCTGCTCGGGAGCCCAGCGCACCTCGCCGTAGATCACGCCGTCGTGCGCGAGATCCTGCACGAACTCGCGAGCGACACGGGTCAGGCCCTCCTGCGTCTGCATCACGGCCGTGGTCAGATCGAAGGTCTTGAGGTACTCCACCAGCGACCCCGAATCGCCCTGCTTCGCGATCCACCTGCCGAGAGCAGCCGGCTTCGATTCGGGAACCCGGAGGCCGATCGCGTCGGCCAGCTCGATGATCGTCGCGGGCCGCACGGCCCCGTCGAGATGGTCGTGCAGCGACACCTTGGGGAGGCTGCGCAGCGATGCCCCCTGGATGGTGACATCACCGTTCGCGTCGATCGACATGGGATTCCTCTCGGTCGCGGATTCGCTCTGTTCAGGCTAGCGGTCGGCGGATCAGGCCGTGATGCGCTCCCGCACGATCGGACCGGCGGCCGGAGCAGCGTCGCCGATCGCCCATGACCCCTCGAGTGCTTCGAGAGCACGGGGGAACCGAGCCTCGTCGGCGGCCGAGAGCGTGAAGAGCGGCTGCCCGGCCGCGACGCGATCGCCGGGCTTGGCGTGCAGGTCGATCCCCGCTTCGAAGATCACGGGGTCTTCGGCCCGTGCGCGCCCTGCACCGAGACGCCAGGCCGCGATGCCGAAGGGCAGCGCGTCCATCTGCGACACCACGCCATCCCGAGGCGCCGTGACCACGTGGGTCTCGCGGGCCGTGGGCAGCGGTGCGTCGGGGTCGCCGTCCTGTGCCCGGATCATGCCCTTCCACCCGTCCATGGCGCGTCCGTCGTCGAGCGCGGCCTCCACGTCGGCATCCGGCTGTCCTGCGAGCGAGAGCATCTCGCGCGCCAGGGCGATCGTCAGTTCGCGGACATCGGCAGGCCCTCCGCCCGCGAGGACCTCGACGGATTCGCGGACCTCGTTGGCGTTCCCGATGGCGCGGCCGAGGGGCACGTTCATGTCGGTGAGCAGCGCGGTCGTGGCGACGCCGGAGTCCGTGCCGAGCGCGACCATGGTGCGCGCGAGCTCGCGGGCGCGGTCGATGTCCTGCATGAAGGCACCCGAGCCGAACTTCACGTCGAGCACGAGAGCATCGGTGCCCTCGGCGATCTTCTTCGACATGATGCTCGAGGCGATCAGCGGAATCGCCTCGACCGTACCGGTGACGTCGCGCAGCGCATACAGCTTCTTGTCGGCTGGCGCGAGGCCAGAGCCGGCGGCGCAGATCACGGCGCCCACATCGCCCTGCATCTGGGCGAACATCTCCTCATTGCTGAGCGCGGCGCGCCAGCCGGGGATCGACTCGAGCTTGTCGAGCGTGCCGCCCGTGTGGCCGAG
>JAZBLP010000110.1:0-9481 GCA_037033305.1 Actinomycetota bacterium
CCATGCTCTTCGTGTGCCAGACGGTCTTGACCTCGGTGAAGGCGCCGATGCGCTCCGGAGATGCGGTGACGGTGCCGGGAGCCATGACGCGCTTGAGCGTTTCGGCGGCCGCGATCTGCATGTCGACCCACTCGAGATCGCCGGCACCGGCCAGGTCGAGCGCGTTGACGTCCTGGTGCGAGGCGAGCCACGGCGCCATCTCAGCCGGCGACCCGGTGAGCACGTTGACGACGCCCCCGGGCACATCGCTCGTCGCGAGCACCTCGGCGAGACTGATGGCCGACAGCGGGAACCGCTCGCTCGCGATCACGACGACGGTGTTGCCCGCCACCAGAGCCGGCGCCACGACGGAGACGAGACCAAGGAGCGCGGAGTCCTGCGGTGCGACGATGGCGACGACACCGGTCGGCTCCGGCACCGAGATGTTGAAGTACGGACCCGAGACCGGGTTCGCGTTGCCCGCGACCTGCGCGTACTTGTCGCACCACCCCGCGTACCAGACCCAGAGGTCGATCGCCTCGTCGACCTGCGCGGCGGCGGCGGATGTCGAGACACCCTCCTGCGCGGCGATCTCGTCGATGAACTGCGCACGACGCCCCTCGAGCACCTCGGCGACCCGGTAGAGCACCTGCCCGCGGTTGTATGCGGTGGCGCCGGACCAGCCCTTCACCGCGGCACGCGCGGCGACGACGGCATCCCGTGCGTCCTTGCGCGAAGCCTGGGCAGCGTTCGCGAGGAAGGCCCCCTTCGCCGAGAGCACCTCGTAGGTGCGACCGGACTCGCTGCGCGGGAACGCGCCGCCGATCGCCAGCTTGTAGGTCTTCGGAACGGTCAATCGCTTGCTCATGCGGAAGCCCCCTTCAGGTATGCGGTGAGACCCTGACGTCCGCCTTCACGGCCGTACCCGGACTCCTTGTAGCCGCCGAACGGGCTCGACGGGTCGAATCGGTTGAACGTGTTCGCCCAGACGACACCCGCTCGCAGACGATCGGCGACGGCCAGGATGCGGGATCCCTTGTCGGACCAGATGCCGGCGGAGAGGCCGTACGGCGTGTTGTTCGCCTTGGCGATCGCCTCCGCCGGCGTGCGGAACGTGAGCACCGACAGGACGGGGCCGAAGACCTCGTCGCGGGCGATGCGATGCGACGCCTCGACACCGGTGAAGATCGTGGGAGCGAACCAGAACCCCTGGTCGGGTATCGCGCAGTCCGCGGTCCAGCGCTCAGCGCCCTCTGCCTCGCCGATGTCGCTCAGTTCGCGGATGCGGGCAAGCTGTGCGGCCGAGTTGATCGCGCCGATGTCGGTGTTCTTGTCGAGCGGGTCGCCGAGACGCAGCGTCGACAGGCGGCTCTTCAGGCGATCGACGACCTCATCGTGGATCGACTCCTGCACGAGCAGCCGGCTTCCGGCACAGCACACGTGGCCCTGGTTGAAGAAGATGCCGTTGACGATCCCCTCGACGGCCTGGTCGATCGGCGCGTCGTCGAACACGATGTTCGCGGCCTTGCCGCCGAGCTCGAGGGTGACCTTCTTGTCGGTGCCTGCGACGGCCCGTGCGATGTCGCGGCCGACACCGGTCGACCCGGTGAAAGCCACCTTGTCGACGTCGGGGTGGCGCACGAGGGTGGCGCCCGTGGAACCGGCGCCCGTGATGATGTTGACGACGCCGGCGGGAAGATCCGCCTGCTGCAGGATTTCCGCGAAGATCAGCGCCGTGAGCGGCGTGGTCTCGGCAGGCTTGAGCACCACGGTGTTCCCTGCCGCAAGAGCAGGAGCGAGCTTCCACGCGAGCATCAGCAGCGGGAAGTTCCACGGGATGATCTGACCGGCGACGCCGAGCGCACGCGGGTTCGCGCCGAGTCCGGCGTAGTCGAGCTTGTCGGCCCAGCCTGCGTAGTAGAAGAACCAGGAGGCGACGAGGGGCACGTCGACATCACGGCTCTCCTTGATCGGCTTGCCGTTGTCGAGGCTCTCGGCCACGGCGAGCTCGCGCGCCCGCTCCTGCACGAGACGCGCGATGCGGAAGAGGTACTTGCCCCGATCGCGACCGCTCATCCTCGACCAGGTCTTCTCGTACGCGCGGCGCGCAGCAACGACCGCCCGGTCGACATCCGCGTCACTCGCCGAGGCGACCTCGGCGATGTGGCTCTCGTCAGCCGGTGAGATGGTCGCGAAACTCGAACCCGATCCGTCGACGAATTCGCCGTCGATGAACAGCCCATAGCTGTCCTTGAGGTTGAGAACTGCCTTCGACTCCGGTGCCGGAGCGTATTCCAGGAATGACATGTGCGGGCTCCTAGTCGATCGTCACGTAGTCGGGGCCGGAGTAGTGGCCGGTAGTGAGCTTCTGGCGCTGCAGCAGCACGTCGTTGAGCAGGCTCGAGGCGCCGAACCGGAACAGGTGCGGCTGGAGCCATTCCTCACCCACGGTCTCGGCGACCGTGACGAGGTACTTCACCGCATCCTTCGACGCGCGGATGCCGCCGGCGGGCTTGACGCCGATGCGCTCGCCCGTACCCCGGTGCCAGTCCCGCACGGTCTCGAGCATGAGCAGCGTCGTCGGAAGGGTCGCCGCCGGCTGCACCTTTCCGCTGGACGTCTTGATGAAATCGCCGCCGGCGAGGATGCCGAGCCACGATGCTCGCTTGATGTTGTCGTAGGTGTTGAGCTCACCTGTCTCGAGGATCACCTTGAGCGACGCGTACGAACCGTCGGCACGACGGCATGCCTCCTTCACCTGGGCGATCTGGTCGTACACGAGCCCGTATCGGCCCGAGAGGAACGCTCCCCGGTCGATGACCATGTCGATCTCATCGGCGCCCGCGGCGACGGCCTCAGCCGTGTCGGCCAGCTTGATGGCGAGCGACGACCGGCCGCTCGGGAAAGCTGTGGCGACGGCCGCGACAGAGATGAGTCCGTCATCCGGGTCCCCGTGCAGCGCGCCGAGAGCCTCGACCGCGTGGCCGACCATGTCGCCGTAGACGCAGACGGCAGCGACCCGGGGGGTCGTCGGGTCGGCGGCATCCGGGTTCTTGGCCTTGGCGACCAGAGACCGCACCTTGCCCGGCGTGTCCGAGCCTTCGAGCGTGGTCAGGTCGATCAGCTTGATGATCGTGTCGAGGGCCCAGGCCTTCGAGGTCGTCTTGATCGAGCGCGTGCCGAGTGCGGCCGCGCGCTGCTCCAGGCCGACGGCGTCGACACCCGGGAGTCCGTGCAGGAACCGGCGGAGCGTGGCGTCATCCGGCTCACCGCCGAGAACGTCCACCGCCGATCTGCGGCTGAGTTCTTGGGTCGTCATCGTTCCTCCAACAATGCTCGTGCTGTGGTCTCATCTGTCACCAGAACGCTGCACAGGCCGCTGGTCACGACCGTGCGCGCGATGTCATGCTTGGCGTCACCGGCGGTGACGAAGATCGAGCGCTTGGCGGCCCGGAGACGCCCGAGGTCGACCCCGACCGTGCGGGCGTCGAGCTGCGGGTCGACGATGTTGCCGTCGGCATCGATGTATCGTCCGAGCACGTCGCCCACGGCACCGCGGCGCGCGAGCTCTTCGACATCGGATGCCGAGAGATAGCCGTTCTCGACGTGCGCGGAGGTCGCGTCACAGGGTCCCGCGGTGAAAAGGAAGGCCTGGGCTTCGGCTGCCTCGACGAGGACGGCCGCGACGGTGCGGTCGGCTTCGATCGCCTGCTTGGTCTCGACGCGTTCGAGGATCGCCGGGCTGGGCAGCAGCGACACGTGTCCGGATGCACGCTGAGCGATCGTGACGGCGAGGCCAGCGGCTCCGCCCGAACGGCGGTTGAGGCTCACTCCCCCGTTCAGCTGCACGACGGTGACGCCGGTCGCCCACCCCTCGGGCAAGGACTCGGCGACGGCGCGCAGAGTGCGCCCCCAGCTGACGCCGAGGGTACGCGGCACCGGGCGCATCGCGGTGAGGTAGTCGGCGGCTGCCTGTGCGACCCGCTCGAGGGTTCCGTCGTCGCCGTCCGGGGAGGGGACGACGACAGCAGCCGTGAGACCATGCCGTTCGACGAGCTGGCGCTCGAGTCCGAGTCGGCGCGCACGCGGGTGCACGATCTCGATACGGACGATGCCACGCTCTCTGGCCTGTGTGAGAAGGCGTCCCACCTTCCAGCGGGACAGCTTGAGGAGGGCGCCGATCTCGTCCTGGGTCTTGTCCTCGTCGTAGTACAACTCGGCGACGCGGACCATGATCAGTTCTTCTTCCACGGCATCCTCCTTCCGTCTCCAGCATACGACCGTGGCACCGTTCGCGCATCCCAGCGCTCATATGAGCAGCGATGCCGCGAGCGGCCGCACATCCGCCGCAGACGACGAAAGGACGCCGACCCCGAAGGGCCGACGTCCTCTCTCGAACGAGCTGCTTACGCGCGCTTGCGCGAGGTGAGCACCTGATCGACGATGCCGTAGTCCAGCGCCTCGGCGGCGGACAGGATCTTGTCACGGTCGATGTCGCGGTTGACCTGCTCGACCGACTTGCCGGTGTGGCGAGCCATGGTCTCCTCGAGCCAGGTGCGCATGCGCAGGATCTCGGCCGCCTGGATCTCGATGTCGGATGCCTGACCGTGTCCGGCCTCGCCCATCGCCGGCTGGTGCATGAGCACACGGGCGTTGGGCAGAGCCAGGCGCTTGCCCGGGTGACCGCCGGCGAGCAGGACGGATGCGGCCGAAGCCGCCTGTCCGAGCACCACGGTCTGGATCTGCGGCGCGACGTACTGCATCGTGTCGTAGATCGCCGTCATCGCGGTGAACGAACCACCGGGCGAGTTGATGTACATCGTGATGTCGCGCTCGGAGTCCTGGCTCTCGAGAACGAGCAGCTGTGCCATCACGTCGTCGGCCGACGCGTCGTCGACCTGGACGCCGAGGAAGATCACTCGATCTTCGAACAGCTTGTTGTAGGGGTCCTGGCGCTTGAAGCCGTAGGCCGTGCGCTCCTCGAACTGAGGAAGCACGTAGCGGCTGGAGGGCAGGTCGCCGGCAGAGCGGAAGGTGGGTGCGTACATGAGAGTCCTTTCGCTTTCCGTTACTTGATGTCCTGGTCGGTTCCGCCGCCACCGATGACGTCGGTGGCCGAGTCGCGGATGTGGTCGACGAAGCCGTACTCCAGCGCCTCGTCGGCGGTGAACCAGCGGTCGCGGTCACCGTCTTCGTTGATCTGCTCGACCGACTTGCCCGTCTGCGCCGCAGTGATCTCGGCGAGGCGGTTCTTCATCGAGGTGATCAGCTGCGCCTGCGTCTGGATGTCGCTCGACGTTCCGCCGAAGCCACCGTGCGGCTGGTGCAGCAGCACGCGGGCGTTGGGCGTGATGTAGCGCTTGCCCTTCGTGCCCGCGGTCAGCAGCAGCTGGCCCATCGATGCGGCCATGCCGATTCCGACGGTGACGATGTCGTTCGGGACGAACTGCATCGTGTCGTAGATCGCCATACCCGCGGTGATCGATCCACCGGGCGAGTTGATGTAGAGGTAGATGTCCTTCTCGGAGTCCTCTGCGGCGAGAAGGAGGATCTTCGCGCAGATCTCGTTCGCATTGTCGTCGCGCACCTCCGATCCCAGCCAGATGATGCGGTCTTTCAACAGTCGGTCGAAGACGCTCGTAGCGAGGAGGGGTTCTGCAGCCATGTCAGCTCCTGATTCCGTGTTTCAGTGATTCGAATCTACCGGCGACAACGCAGCGCTCAGGCCGTGTTCGCCGTCGGCATATCAGGCGTCGAGGTCCGCGATCTCGTGTGCGTACGCGGTCATCGAGCGGTGGTAGCGCGGCAGGTGCGGCACGAGCGCGAGGAGAGCGATGGACAGGCCCTGCGCGGGGCGCCCGGAACTCGCCAGGATGAGCGCGTGGACCGTCGCCACGGCATCCCTGTACGGGCTGTCCGCTGAGAGCTCCTCCTCCGCGCGGATGACGGCAAGGGCATCGTCATACTCGCCCAGGTTGCGCAGTGAGCTCGCCAGCTGGATCACGCACTGCGGACGGTGCTCGTCATCGAGGCCCAGCGCGAGCGCGCGCCGATAGAGCTCGACCGCCTCCGCGGGACGCCCGGCCGAGTCTCGCGCCCCGGCGCGCTCGAACTCCGCCCGCGCGTCATCGACGCCGAGCTCGGCAGCGAGTGCGTCGATCCGAGAGATGGTGTCGTCCCCGACCTCTTCGCCCGACGCATCGGCCCACACCTCATCGATGCGCTCATCCCAGGTCTTCGTCATGTCGTCGCTCCTCATCTCGTCGGTTCACGAGAAAGGGGCGGATGCCGCAGCATCCGCCCCCTCCCCGGAGATCGTGTTCGATCACTCAGCCTTGTCGGCTGCCTTCTTGGCCGGAGCCTTCTTGGCAGCGGGCTTCTTCGCGGCCGGCTTCTCAGGGGCCTCCGCGTCGTCGGCCTTCTTCGCGGGAGCCTTCTTCGCAGCGGGCTTCTTCGCAGCCGGCTTCTCAGCGGCAGCGTCGTCAGCGTCGTCGGCCTTCTTCGCGGCGGCCTTCTTGGCCGGAGCCTTCTTGGCGGGCTTCTCGTCAGCAGCTGCCTCGGCCTCGGCCTCGGTCTCGGCCTCGTCGTCGGTCACGACGAAGTCGGAGAGATCGACAGGCTTGCCGTTGGTGTCGACGACCTTGACCTTGCCCAGGGCGATCGCGAGAGCCTTGTTGCGGGCGACCTCGCCGACGAGCGCCGGAAGCTGGTTCGACGACTGCAGGGCCTCGACGAACTCCTGAGGAGCCATGCCGTACTGCGAGGCCGACTGGATGAGGTACTGCGAGAGCTCCTCCTGCGATACCTGCACGTCAGCCTGCTCGGCGATCGTGTCGAGCAGAACCTGCGTGCGGAACTGCTTCTCGCTGGCCTCGGTGACCTCGGCGCGGTGCACGTCGTCCTCGAGGCGGTTCTCGCCCTCGAGGTGGTTGTGCACCTCGTCCTCGATGAGCTTCGGCGGCACGGGGATGTCGATCTGCTCGAGCAGTGTCTCGACGAGCTTGTCGCGAGCCGCAGACCCCTGCGTGAAGACGCCCTGCTGCGAGACGCGCTCGGCGAGGCTCGCCCGGAGCTCGGCGATCGTGTCGAACTCGCTGGCGATCTGCGCGAAGTCGTCGTCGGCCTCGGGAAGCTCGCGCTCCTTGACCGCCTTGACGCTGACGGAGACCTCGGCCTCGGATCCGGCGTGGTCGCCACCGACGAGGGCAGAGCGGAACGTGGTGTCCTCACCGGCGGTGAGGGACTCGATCGCGTCGTCGATGCCCTCGAGCAGCTCGCCCGAGCCGACCTCGTAGGAGACGCCCTCGGCGCGGTCGATCTCCGCGCCGTCGATCGTGGCGACGAGGTCGAGCTCGACGAAGTCGCCCTTCGCTGCGGGACGGTCGACGGGAACGAGCGTGCCGAAGCGCGCGCGCAGGTTCTCGAGCTCTGCATCGAGCGCGGCCTCGTCGGCCTCGACGGCGTCGACCGTCAGGGTGATGCCGTCGAACGCCGGGACCTCGATCTCGGGACGCACGTCCACCTCGATGTCGACCAGGAGGTCGCCCGAGAAGTCCTTCTCGTTCGGCCACTGCGTGATGTCGGCAGCCGGACGCCCGACGACGCGGAGCTTGTGCTCGACGGTCGCGTCGCGGAAGAACTTGTCGAGGCCCTCGTTGACCGCGTGCTCGATGACCGCGCCACGACCGATGCGCTGGTCGATGATCGGAGCGGGGACCTTGCCCTTGCGGAAGCCGGGGATCTGGACGTCCTGAGCGATGTGCTCGTAGGCGTGCGCGATGCTGGGCTTGAGGTCGTCAGGGGTGACCGTGATGCTGAGCTTGACCCGGGTCGGGGTCAGCTTCTCGACGGTGCTGTTCGCCATTCTGGTGTGCTCTCCTTGTGATTTCCGCGCTGAATCGCGGCTGTCAGGCCGTTGAAGCCATGTCGGGGCGACAGGAGTTGAACCTGCGACCTCCCGCTCCCAAAGCGGGCGCTCTACCAAACTGAGCTACGCCCCGGGGAATCCGCATGCAGATTCAGCCCCACCGAGTCTAACGGACACGAGCACCTCCGTCAGTCCGCTATGATCGATGAGTCGGCATGGTTCGTCCGGATGAAGCCGACAACGGGGCTGTAGCTTAGTGGTAAAGCCTCTGTCTTCCAAACAGATGATGCGAGTTCGATTCTCGTCAGCCCCTCCGATGAAAAGGCCCCTGCGATGCGGGGGCCTTTCTCGTTGCCCCGAGTTCTCGTGCAAGACGACTCACTGATTAGAGTCGTCTTACGCCGGTTCCCCACGGAGGTCCCCCCATGACTGCATCCGTAGACGTGGCCTCCTCTCCGGTCGGAGGCCATGCACTCCCCCCGCATTTCGCGAGCGCCGACAACGCAGCGCCGAAGCGCCGAGGAAAGCGGACGGGGTTCACGCTGGGCACCGCCGGGATCCTGGTCGCGGCGACCGTCTGTGCGCTCCAACTCACGGCCAATCTCGGCTACGACGGGGCGCGCACCGAATTCGATTCGGCAGTCGCCTCGGTTCACGACAGTGCGACGACCGCCCAGCAGGAGCTCGACACGCTCACCTCCGTCATCGATGTCGCAGATCTGCTGAAGAGCACCGATGCCGGCGTACTCACCCTGCCCGATACGAGGGACGCACTCGCATCGGCGACGACGGATGCCGCTGAGGCCGGCGCCCCCGCCGCGAGTCTGCTCGCCGAGCCAGTACCGTCAGCGGAGTCGAAGCCCTCGGCGTTCTGGGAGCTCTTCGCAGCATCCGATCGGCTCGCCTCCGACGCAGGGAACCTGGATGGTCTGGCCGCCGACCTCACCACGACGACCCCCGCGATGACCGCCGCCAGTGCCGAGGTCACCGAGGCAGGCCGCGCGGTCCTGCGTTCGGCGGCCGACGCAGCACCGGCCTTCGAGTCGGCGCACCTCTCGGCCAGGAACGACGCCGTGATCGCCCTGCGCGATGCGGCTGCGGCTGCATCCGCCATCACGCTCCTCGACGGTTCCGCGGTCGACGCGTTGAAAGCCCTTCAGGATGCCGCAGGCCAGGTCGAGGCGACCGAACAAGCCGAACTCGCCGAGAAGGCAGGACCTCTGCAAGGCGAACGCCTCGAGATCGAGGCGTTCGCCCGATCACTCGCCCCCGGAGTGCTGCTCGAGTTCGACTGGAACCAGATCGTCAACAACGCCGGCTCCAACGGCAGCATGGGCGGCCTCACCACCTGGTGGTGGGACGACCCCGACCGCGCCGTCATCGAGCTGTCGAACTCCGTCGCCGAGCAGTGGCCGGCGGACCGCAGCAAGGCTCTCGTCGCCCACGAGGTCGGCCACGCGATCAGCGTGAAGTGTGAGGACATGTACGACTCGTCGACGCAGGACAGCATCGAGAAGTGGGCCACGGCGTGGGCGATCAGCATGGGCTTCGCCGACGATGCCAACGGCGTCTGGGCGTACGGCTACCCTCCTCAGTCCTACATCGACGCCGCGTACGGCTGCCGGTGAGCACACC
>JAZBLP010000111.1:0-9478 GCA_037033305.1 Actinomycetota bacterium
CCTCCCCCGAGAGGTGAGATGGCTTACCGAGTGTCCGCCTCGGCGTTCCCGGGCCTTACTCGGCCGGGGGCATCAGAACCGTGTCCACGAGGTACACGGTGGCGTTCGCGGTCTGGACTCCACCGCAGATGACGGTCGCGTCGTTGACCATCAGGTCGTCGCCGCTGCCGGTGACCTCGACATCTGCACCCTGCACGGTGGCGTGCGTTCCGACGATCTCGTCGGGGGTCAGCTGTCCGGGGATCACGTGGTAGGTCAGGATCGAGCTCAGCGTGGCGCTGTCGGTCTTGAGAGCCTCGATGGTGGCCGGGTCGATCTTCGCGAAAGCGTCATCGACCGGAGCGAAGACGGTGAACTCGTCGCCGTTGAGCGTGTCGACGAGGTCGACGTCCGGGTTGAGCTGACCGCTGACTGCCGCCACCAGCGTGGTGAGCAGCGGGTTGTTCGACGCGGCCGTGGCGACCGGGTCGAGAGCCATGCCCTCGACGGAACCTGCGCCGTCCGGCACAGCCTCTGCGTATGCGGCGCAGCCGGGGCCGACCAGGTTGGCGGCCGGATCCATCGTCTCGGTCTCGGGAGCCATCGTCTCGGACGACTCGGGAGCCGTCGACTCCGACGGCTCGTCGGTCGTGGTGCCGCCCATGGAACAACCGGCGAGCACGAATGCGCTCGCAAGTCCGAGGGTGATCGCTGCGGTGACCTTCTTCTTGGTGCTGAACATCTCGAGCTCCTTCAGAAACTGTGCCACGGCCTCTCCGTGGCGTTGACAGTCGTTCGGAGCCCCACCGGGATCGGATGGGGAAATCACAAAGTTTTTTTCGAGTCGCCGGATCCAATCCGTTTCGGGGGTCGGCTGCGAACAGGTTTCGACGTGCGGGCCTTAAGAGGACTCATTTCCGTCACTTTCGGGTGGCGGCTGCACGGGAAAGCGGGGTGGATGCGGCATGCTGTTAGAGATGGTCATCGACGGAATGGACGTACCGGAAGACGGTACGGCTCGGGATGCTGTCGCTGACCTGCTTCTGCGCATCGGCGACGGTGACCAGCGCGCGTTCGCGGAGCTCTACGACACACTGTCCTCCCGCGTCTTCGGCCTCATCCTCAGGGTTCTCGTCAATCGCTCTCAAAGCGAAGAGGTGCTCCAAGAAGTCTTCTTGGAGATCTGGCAATCCGCTACGAAGTTCGCTCCGAACAAGGGACAGGGAAGAACCTGGGTGATGACGATCGCGCACCGTCGTGCGGTCGACCGGGTTCGGGCGTCCCAGTCCAGTGCGGACCGAGACGTGCGAGCCGGGTTCAGGGACATCGGGGTCGCGCACGACAGTGTCGCGGAGACGGTGGAGCTGGGCATCGAGGGCGAGAAGGTCGTTCACGCACTCTCGGGTCTTCCTGAGGCTCAGCGAGAAGCTCTCGTCCTGGCCTACTACGGCGGTTACAGTCAAAACGAAGTGGCAGTGCTCGTGGGAGCACCGCTGGGGACGATCAAGACACGGATGCGAGACGGGCTCTCGCGTCTGCGGACAGCTATGGGGGTGACGGCATGAACGAGCAGGAATTCGCAGAACTCGCGGCAGGAGCGGCGCTCGACGCGCTGTCGCCCGATGACCAGCAGCGCTATCACGCCGCGCTCGCAGCACACCCCGAGTGGCAGAGCATCGTCGATGCTGATGCGGACAGCGTCAACTTCCTGGCAGACGGTGCCGCTCCGGTCGCTCCCTCGGCGGACCTCCGCTCGACGCTGCTCGCTCGGATCGCCGTGACACCGCAGAACGGCGACGTCGTGCTCACGGATCAGACCCCCGACACGGTGGTGGACGAGACGTCGGATGCGGCGCCTGCGGCTGATTCCGGTACGCCCGCTCCCGGCGGGGAATCCGCGCCGAAGGCCCCGGCGCACCGACTCCGCTTCCTCTTCGCGCTCGCCGCGTGCCTCGCACTGCTCGTCGGTGTGGGAGCGGGTGCTGTCGCGATCAACACGTACATCAACCGACCGGCCAGCGTCGTCGCTCTCGAGGACATCCAGTCGGCCGATGATGCTCAGCAGGCCAGCGTCTCTCTCGAGAGCGGCGGCACTGCGACGGCGCACTGGTCGGCGTCGCTCGGAAAGTCCGTACTCGTGACCGACGGCATCCCGTCGCTCGCCGAGGGGGAGACGTACGAGCTCTGGTATGTCCGGGGCGACACCCCGGTGCCGGCAGGCGTGTTCGCGGCCGAAGACGGCGAAGCGACAGCAGTTCTCGCCGGCGAGATGCAGGCGGGCGATGTCATCGCGGTGACGGTGGAGCAGGACGGCGGTTCGCCGTCGGGCCTGCCGACTACCGATCCCGTTGTCGTGATCCCCACCGCCTGACATCGCGGATCACGCGTACCCTGGACTGATGCCTGAGCAGTTCTCCCGTCCGGTGCGCCGGCCCACCAGCGCCTTCGACAACATCGTCGGCAGTCACGACCCCGCCGAGGAGACGCGCATCGCGCACGCGACGGCATCCGCTCTGCTGACCCGTGTCCGTGCTGATGAGAGCGGTGTGAGCGCTGACAGACTCGTCGCCTTCACCGATGAGCACGGGATCGACGAGATCGCCGAGCTCTGGTCGAAGGCTCCGTCGCGTACCCTGCCGGGCGCGCTGTGGCGGCTCTACATCCTGCAGCTGGCCATCCACGGCGACCCGCAGACCGCTGCCCTGCTGTACGAGCGCGGCCGGGTGGAACTCGCCTCCGTGGATGCCGTGATCGCCGGGGCGCCGGTGCCGGCGAACCCCGATGAGCTCGTCGCGCTGATCGACACGATCCTCCGGGGGGCCTTCCGCGGGGACTTCGCGGTCGCCCTGGACCGGGCGGCGGCGTTCTGCCGGGTCCAGGCCTCGGGCGCCACCCACACGGCGGACGACTATGAGCCGACGGAGCCGTCGCGCGCCAGCGAGCTCACCACCCGCGCCCTGCGGTTGAGCAGCTATGCACAGGACCTGTCGGCCTCGGCTGCGCTGTGGCGCACCGGGGCGCTGGCCTGAGCGGACGGGTTCATAAACTGTGCGCCCGGCGGACTCGCGCCCGGCGGACTCGCGACCGGCGCACTCGCGACCAGCGCAACCATCCCCGTGGCATGAGAAGACCGGGCCGCAAGAACGCCTCTCGGCGGAAGGCCGCTCGCAGCGGCAAAAATTGGAGCCCGGGGTTATGCGGCCCGGCCACTCCAGTGTAACAAGATCCCGCTCGAGCTATTCCCGGGGCTCTAGGCTCGGATCATGACACGGCGCTTTGCTCTGATGATCGATCCCGCGGCGGCCGAGGTCGACCGCTCCGACTTCGCAGACACGTTCACCCTCGTCGATGCGGCTGCTCCGGCGCTCAGCGTGGGCGAGCTGAGCACACAGCGGGGGGACGGAGTGTTCGAGTCCATCGGGGTGATCGACGGTCACGCCCAGGAGGTCGTGCCGCATCTCGAGAGGTTGGCTCATTCGGCCGAACTCTGCGATCTGCCGCTTCCCAACCAGGCGCAGTGGCATCAGGCGATCGAGCGGGCCGCCGGACACTGCGAGAAGGGCGAGTACGTCATCAAGCTGATCCTCAGCCGAGGCGTCGAGCACGGGCCCACGCCGACCGCCTGGGTCACGGCGGCACCGGCATCCGACTTCTCGACGGTGCGCGAGCAGGGTATCCGCGTCGTCACCCTCGACCGCGGCTACGACCTCGACGTGGCCGAGAAGGCACCATGGCTGCTGCTCGGTGCCAAGACGCTCTCTTATGCCGTGAACATGGCAGCGCTTCGCGAGGCGCATCGACGCGGGGCCGATGACGCGATCTTCCTGTCACGCGACGGCTTCGTGCTCGAGGCGCCGACCGCATCCCTGATCCTGCGCGTGGGGGAGCGCTTCGTGACGCCGGCGCCGAACGGCGGCATCCTGCACGGCACGACGCAGCTCAGCGTCTATGACTACCTCGCCGGGCGGGGGTTCGTCGTGGAATACGGGCAGGTGCCGGCATCCGATCTGCCCCGTGCGGATGCCGCGTGGCTGGTCTCGAGCGTTCGTCTCGCCGCACCGATCACCGCCGTCGACGGCGTCGATCTGGGCGTCGACCACGCGCTCACGTCCGAGCTGAACGCGTACCTCCTGTCGCCGCGCGACTGACGCGGCGTCTGGGGTTCCTTGCCTGTCGCGAGCACGACTTCGGACTCTCTGACCCGACCCGCCGTTCACGGTCGCCGAGACCGGCGTGTCTTCGCCCCGAATCCGAAGTTGTGCTCGGATGTGAGGCGCTGACCGGGCACGCGCAGGGGGAAGCGACGCGCGAGACGTGATGTGACGTGACGTGACGTGCGGAAGGCTCAGGGCTTGAGCGCCATCATTCCGACGATCGCGCGCTCCACGAGGTCCCAGTCATGAACGACCATCGCATAGTCGAACCGCAGCGTGGGGTGTCCCCAGGCTGCGGCTGTGGCGTCGCGGGTGAGATCGCGGTGTCGGTGCGACTCGCCATCATGGTTCGCCTTGCCATCCGTCTCGATGAGAAGCCAGTCATCGATCATGAGATCGATGATGCCGCTTGCGACGAACCGCACTTGGGAGCGGACGAACCATCCGTGCGTGCGGAGCCGCAGCCGCACGAGCGACTCCAGCCCGCTGTCCGCGTCCGCGCGGGAGAAGTCGATCAGGTCTCGTCCCGCGCTGTCGGTGTGCAGCCGGAGCCATCGCAGTCCGTCGACGTCGATCAGACTGAGGCGTCGCGCGGATTCGAGCGCGACGAAGAACGCCTCGCCGCCTCTGCAACGGAGGATCTGCAGTAGGATCCGCGGCACCGAGGGGAGCGCGAACGGTCGCGATGAAGCGCCTGAATCCCAATGACGGACGCAGGAGCATTCACGGCTGATGCCTGAGTGATGGTGTCTCTCTGCCCGAAGCCAGACATGCAGAGCCGGGTCGTCGTCCAGGACCCAGATTCCGAGGTGTCGTGCCGCGCTCGCGCACCCCAGAGACCCTCCGTGCTCAGCGGCTTCGACGGCGCTCACGCAGACCGTATCGGCGGCGTAGACCCCGCGTCTGATTCGTCGGAGCTGTCCGTGCTGCACACGAGCCTCGAGGGCCCTCCGCGAGTTCGTCGCCCGGAGTTCTCGCCACGTCCAGATATCGATCGACGATGAGGCGCACATCTGACGAGCATCCGCGCCCCTGGCACTCGCCCCCGGCCACGAAGCCGGCATTCGTGGATGCATGCCATCCCGGGTCGTGCGTGCAGGAGGAGTGCGCCAGCTCAGCCCTGAGCACAGATGCGGACTGAAACGCCGAAACGCCGTGCGACCAGAAGGTCTCACGGCGTTTCGCATCCTCGGCTCCGAAGCTGTGCCCGACACCAGGAAGGCTCAGTGGAGAGTCGGGGAGCAGCCGCTTATCCGAAGCGGCCCGAGACGTAGTCCTCGGTCGCCTGCACGGACGGCGTGGTGAACATCGTGCGGGTGTCGTCGTATTCGATGAGCTTGCCCGGCTTGCCGGTACCGGCGATGTTGAAGAACGCCGTCTTGTCGGACACGCGGCTCGCCTGCTGCATGTTGTGGGTCACGATGACGACGGTGTACTGGGTCTTGATCTCAGCGATGAGCTCCTCGATCGCGAAGGTCGAGATCGGGTCGAGCGCCGAGCAGGGCTCGTCCATGAGGATCACGTCGGGCGAGACGGCGATGGCGCGCGCGATGCAGAGACGCTGCTGCTGTCCGCCCGACAGGCCGGAGCCCGGGCGGTCGAGGCGGTCCTTGACCTCGTTCCAGAGGTTCGCCCCGCGCAGCGACTTCTCGACGAGGGCGTCCTGGTCGCTCTTGGCCATGCGCGTGTTGTTGAGCTTGACGCCCGCGAGCACGTTCTCCTTGATGGACATCGTCGGGAACGGGTTGGGGCGCTGGAAGACCATGCCCACCTGGCGGCGCACGAGCACGGGGTCCACCCCGGCGCCGTAGAGGTTCTTGCCGTCGATCAGCACCTCGCCCTCGACGCGCGCGCCGGGGATGACCTCGTGCATACGGTTGAGGGTGCGGAGGAACGTGGACTTGCCGCATCCCGAAGGGCCGATGAAGGCCGTGACGGTGTTGGGCTTGATGTCGATGCTGACGCCTTCGACCGCGAGGAAATCGCTGTAGTAGACGTTGAGGTCGCTGACTTCGATGCTCTTGGACACGTGAAATCCTTCTTCTTCTTCAGTCGGGTATGACGGCTCAGCGGCCGTTGATCTTGGGAGCGAACACCTTGGCGATGATGCGAGCCAGGAGGTTCAGCACCATCACGATGACGATCAGGGTGAGGGCGGCTGCCCAGGCCCGCTCGAGGTAGGCATCGACGGGGATGCCCGGGTATTTGGCCTGCATGTAGGAGAACACCGGCAGAGTGGCCATCTGGCCGCTGAACATGTTCAGGTTCATGCCCTGCACGATTCCGACGGTGAGCAGCAGCGGGGCCGTCTCGCCGATGACCCGGGAGATGGCCAGCATGATGCTCGTCAGGATTCCGGCGATCGCCGTCGGCAGCACGACCTTGAGGATGGTGAGCCACTTCGGCACGCCCAGCGCGTAGGCCGCCTCGCGGAGCTCGTTCGGCACGATGCGCAGCAGCTCCTCGGAGCCGCGCACGACGACCGGGATCATCAGCACCGAGAGTGCCAGCGAGCCCATGATGCCCATGCGCGTACCCGGCCCGACGATGATCGAGAAGACCGAGTAGATGAACAGACCGGCGACGATCGAGGGGATGCCGGTCATGACGTCGACGAGGAAGGTGATGCCCCGCGCGAGCTTGCGTCCCTCGCCGTATTCGACGAGGTAGATGGAGGTCATGAGACCGATCGGCACCGAGATGATCGTGGCACCGAGAGTGATCAGCAGCGTGCCCCAGATGGCGTGCACCGCGCCGCCGCCTTCGCCGACGATGTTGCGCATCGAGAAGCTGAAGAACTCTCCGTCGAACCGCATGAGGCCGTTGACGACGACCGTGTAGAGCAGCGAGACGAGCGGCAGGAGAGCGACGACGAAGGCGCCCGAGACCAGCGCCGTCATGAGTCGGTCGGTCGCGTGGCGGCGGCTCTCGACCACGGTGGAGATCACCATGATGAGCACCATGTAGAACAGCAGGCCGACCACGAGCGTGAGCGCGATGTTGAAGTCGGCGGGGTCGTTGCCCGCGTTCATGAAGGCGAAGATGGTCGCCGACACGGCGAACGCGACGAGCAGAAGCGCCCAGGGGGCCCACTTGGGCAGGTGGCCGGCCGATGTCGTGTGGACAGGAGCGATGACGGACGACGGTGCAGGAGAGGGCGTGAGGGTGGCGGTCATGTCAGTTGGCTCCCGAGAACTCGGCGCGGCGCGAGACGATCCAGCGGGCCACGAAGTTGACCGCGAAGGTGACGATGAAGAGGATCAGACCCGCGGCGATCAGCGTGTTGACGCCTTCGTCGTGGGCCTCGGGGAACCGCAGTGCGATGATCGCGGGGATCGTCGTGGGGTTCTCCGGGTTGATCAGGTTGAACGTGACGATGCCGAGCGGCGAGAGCACGAGGGTCACGGCCATCGTCTCGCCGAGAGCGCGACCGAGACCGAGCATCGCGCCCGACACCATTCCGCTGCGTGCGAAGGGGAGCACGGCCATCCGGACCATCTCCCAGCGGGTGGCACCCAGCGCGAGCGCCGCTTCTTCGTGGAGCTTCGGGGTCTGTAGGAAGACCTCGCGGCAGATCGCGGTCATGATCGGCAGGATCATCACCGCGAGCACGAGGGATGCCGTGAGGATCGTCTTGCCGGTTCCGGAGGGGGTTCCGCTGAAGAGCGGGATCCAGCCGAGGTTCTCGTTGAGCCATTTGTAGAAGGGCACCAGCATCGGCGCGAAGGTGAGCGCACCCCAGAGGCCGAAGACGACCGAGGGCACGGCGGCCAGGAGATCGATGATGTAGCCGAGGAAGCCGGCGAGGCGGCGCGGCGCGTAGTGCGAGATGAAGAGCGCGATCCCGATGGCGATGGGAGCGGCGATGACGAGAGCGATGAAGCTCGACCACAGTGTGCCGAAGACGAAGGGCCAGACCCAGGAGAGGAACGATTGACCCTCGAGGATGTGATTGCCGCTGGTGTCCGCCGACAACGCGGGGATCGACTGGATGATGAGGAAGAGCGCCACTGCGGCGAGGGTGACGAGAATGATGATTCCCGCGGCCAGCGCCGTGCCCGAGAAGACGAGGTCTCCCCGTCTGCGCAGCTTCGGGGGCGTCCCGGCTGAACGGGTGGTTTCGGGACCCGTTGTGGTTGTGGTCATCGGAGCGACTCCAGGCTCTGAGGGACGTTCGGGGTATTCATGCGGGTGCCCCCGGGTGTCGGTCGAATCCTCTCGACCGACACCCGGGGGCGTCGGGCCGGGGCTCAGCGGTGTGCTGAGCCGTCGGTCACTCGGTGACGATCGCGTCGATCGCGGTGGTGATCTGGTCGCGCAGGCTGTCCGAGATGGGGGCGCTGCCCGCGGCCTCGGCTGCGGCATCCTGGCCCTCGGCCGAGGCGACGTACTCGAAGTACGCCTTCACCAGGCCTGCGGTCTCGGCGTCGTCGTACTCGACGCAGCCGATGAGGTACGAGACGAGCGCGATCGGGTACGAGCCCGCAGGAGCGGCTGCCGGGTCGACCGCGAATGCGAGGTCGTGGTCGGAGCGACCCTCCTCGAGCGGCGACGCCTCGACGAGAGCTGCGGCGGCGTCAGCCGAGTACGCGACGTACTCGCCCTCGACCTGCACGGCGACCTGGCCGAGCTCCGACGTGCGCGACGCGTCGGCGAAGCCGATGTAGCCCGAGCCGTTGGTGATCGCATCGACGACACCCGAGGTGCCGTCGCCTGCCTCGCCGGTCTTCAGCGGCCACTCGTCGCTGGCCTCGTAGGTCCAGACGTCGGGTGCGACGGCGCTGAGGTACTTGGTGAAGGTCTCCTGCGTGCCCGAGGGGTCGGAGCGGTGCACCGTGACGATGGCCTGATCGGGAAGCTCGACGCCCTCGTTCTGCGAGGCGATCGCGTCATCGTTCCACTTCGTGATCTGGCCGGCGAAGATCTTGGCGATCGTCTCGCCGTCGAGGTTCAGTTCGTCGACGCCCTCGAGGTTGAAGGCGACGGCTACCGGAGAGATGTAGACGGGGATCTCGACGATCTCGTCGGACGCGCACGAGCCGAAGCCGCCGGCGGCGAGCTCGTCGGCGTTGAACGCGCGGTCGGATCCGATGAAGTTCGAGGAACCGGCGATGAAGTTCTCGCGGCCGGTGCCCGATCCGGTGGCGGTGTAGTTCACCGTGGTGTCGGGGTTCGCGGTCTGGAATGCGGCGACCCACGACTGCTGAGCGGCCTCCTGCGAGGATGCGCCGGTGGCCTCGATGGTGCCGGAGAGGGTCGACTCGCTGGGCGCGTCGCTGGAGCCGCCGGTGCCGCCTTCGTTCGCGGCACAGCCGGCGAGAGCGAGAGCGGCCACGGCGCCGATG
>JAZBLP010000112.1:0-9271 GCA_037033305.1 Actinomycetota bacterium
AGTGCGCGATTCGTTGGGGGTGGCGGGGCTACAGGTTGCCCTCCGCGTAGATGCGGAGGGCGTCGCGGACGAATTCCGCGCCCTCGGTGCCGCCTGCGGACGTGGCGTAGTTCGCGCCGAAGCGCGGGTCTGCGACGTACATCTCACCGAGTCCGAGGACGTATGCCTTGACGTCGCCGCCGGGCACGGCCGCGGGAGTGCCCGGGATGCCGGTCAGCCACTCGACGTGGCGGCGGGCGATGCCCTGGGCCTCGGGGGATGCTGGGTCGCTGCCGCTCTCGGCGGCGGCAATCCAGTCGCGACCGAGGTCGGACACACGCTGCTGCCAGTCGGCGCGCTCGGCATCGGTCATCCCGCGCCACCAGCGGTCGCTGTCGGCGTAGGTCTTGCGACCCCAACGCTGTTCGACCTCCTCCTTGTACCGGGTGTGGTCGAAACCGTCGAACATGTTCTCTGCCATGAGTTCTTCACCTCCTCTCAGTGCGTCGATGGTGTTCTCGACCGATGCGATCTGCCGCGCCAGCCGGTGCTGCTCCTCGCGCAGCAGCTCGAGATGCGTCTCGAGCGCGGATTCCTCGCTCTGCCGGGCGTTCACGGAGTCGAGCACCTCGGCGATCTGCGGAAGCCCGAGTCCGAGCTCGCGCAGCAGCAGGATGCGCTGCAGGCGCACGAGCGCGGCCTCGTCGTAGTGCCGATAGCCGTTGTGAGCGATGCGCGAGGGCGGCAGCAGGCCCACTTCGTCGTAGTGGCGAAGGGTTCTGCTCGTGGTGCCCGCAAGACGGGCGATGTCCTGGATCGACCATTCGCGACCGGTCATCGCGTCCTCCTTCCGTGGATCCGTTCTTCGATTACTCCACGGTAGAAGTTGACGCTGCGTCAATGTCAAGCGGTGCAAGCCGGGCGGGCCTGCAGGACTTCCGAGAATGGTCTTGACAAGATCGAGATATATCGTGTTACTCTCTCCAGACACGATATATCGTGATCCCTCGAACCAGGAGAAGCAGACATGACCGAGAAGTGGCTCATCGCCCCCGGCGAAGAACGCGTCATCGACATCGAGAACGTCACCCGACTGAAGATCGGCCTGGTCGGCGGTCAGGTCGATGTCATCGCGCACGACGAACCCGGCATCCGCATCGAGGTGCACGGCGTCACGACCAAGGACCTCCGCATCGAGGCGAACGACGGCGAAGTCGAGATCGACCACCCGCAGCTCGGCTGGGACAACTTCCTCGAGGTGTTCCGCAACTTCGGCTCGGGCGGACCCAAGGCCGAGGTGAGCGTCGCCGTTCCCCGCTCGATCGCCCTCAACCTCGGCGTCGTGAGCGCCGGAGCGCTCGTCTCGGGCATCCGCAACGACGCCCGCCTCAACACCGTCTCGGGCGACCTCATCGTCGATACCCTCATCGGCGACCTGACGGTCAACTCCGTCTCCGGCGACGTGCAGGTGCGCGGACTCACGGGGTCGATCAGCGCGAACAGCGTCTCCGGCGATGTCGCCGTCACCGGCACCGTCCGTCGCGCGACCGTCGACATCGTCTCGGGATCGACACTGGTCGACGCGGCAGGCGACGTGAACACGATCAACATCAACTCCGTCTCGGGTGGCACCACGGTCCGCCTCGACGAATCGCTCGCCGCGAACTACGTCATCCGGTCGCTGAGCGGCCGACTGCTGATCGACGGCGTCGAACGAGGCTCCTCCGGCATCAACAACTACACCGGCTCGACCGGCGAGCTCGCCGGACGCTTCGTCGACCTGCGCGCCAACTCCGTCTCCGGCGGCGTGACCGTTCTGCGGCGCACCCCGGAGTCGATCACGGACGATGCGGAGTGGGAAGCATGAGCCCCGCAGTCTTCTCGCACGGCGACCTCAGGCTCTACCTGCTCTCGCTGCTCGCCGAGGCACCGCAGCACGGCTATGGGATCATCCAGGCGCTGACCGATCGTACGGGCGGCACCTACACGCCGAGCGCCGGCACCATCTACCCTCGACTCGCCAAGCTCGAGGAAGACGGGCTGGTCACCAAGACGGTCGACGGACGCACCACGATCTACGCGATCACGGATGCCGGACGCGCTGAACTGGCATCCCGCGAGGGCGATCTCGCCGGAATCGAGGCGGGTCTGACCGACTCGGTGCGTCTGATCGCCAACGAGGTGCGCCAGAGCGTCAAGGAAGCGATGAAGAGTCTTCGGGCCGATCTCGCCACGGCGGAGAAGGACGATCGCGCTGCATCCAAGTCCCGCCCGCGCACCGCAGGCGACGACGAACGCATCGTCAGCCGCGAAGAGCTGCACCGAGCGGATGCCGTCATCAACGCCTTCCGCGCACGCGTGCGCACCGACCTCCGCACCCACGTGGCGAAGGGCGGCACGTTGCCGGCATCCGTCGTCGCGCAGCTGGAGGACGGTCTGGACGCTGCGGCACGAGGCATCACCACCGCGCTGGCGTCACTCGGCCGCTGACTCTCCCACGACACGAACGAAGCCCCTCTCGTCGACCGACGAGAGGGGCTTCGATCGTGCGAGCGCCGAACCTATTCGGTCCAGATCTCGGGCTGCTCGTCGGGCACGGGCTCCTGCAGCGGCACGACGAGCACGGACCGGTGCTGGCGATGAGCGAGCCGGGCGGCGACGGATCCGGTGAAGAACTCGCGGATCGACTCTCCGATGCCGCGCTTGCGTGTGCCGACCACGATCAGCTGGGCGTCGAGCTTGTTCGCGAGCTGCTTGATGGCGAGCGCCGGGTCGCCCACGAGCTGGCGGGCCGTCCACGTCACGCCCGTTCCGTCGAGGGCAGCGGCGGCCTCCGCCTGCACGGCCTCGAACTCGGCGGTGCCTGCATCGAAGTTGATGTCTATCGGCGCAGAGTGCACGTAGCCGTCGGGGTCCTCATAGGTGACGAAGCGCGTGACGTCGACGTGTGCGACCACCAGCGGTACGCGGAGGAGACGTGCGAACCGCGCCGCTTCGTCGATCACCCGTTTCGGCTGACCGGGCTGCATCCCGACGATCACGGCCTTCTGCAGCGTCGCGTTCTGCGCGACCTCGTCGGAGGGCGTCGAGGTGTTGTCGGTCATGAGGATCGCTCCCTTCACCAGCTGCCAACGGGCCAGTGCGGTCCGGCCGCGTGCTATTCTGAATGCTACTCTTACCGGCCCTCAGCCGGTGTCGTGAATGACTCGGGCCAGTCGTTGCCCGCAGCTTAACTCGTGAGGGGGTCTCAGGCATGGGCCGTGGCCGTCAAAAGGCGAAACACACCAAGATCGCCCGCGAACTGAAGTCGTTCAGTCCGTCGGTGAACTACTCGGCGCTCGAGCGCGAACTCGCGCACCCGAGCGACGCTGAAGACGCGTACGTCGACAAGTGGGCCGACGAGTATGCAGACGAAGACGAGGACGAACTCGAAAAGGCCTGACCGCCTCTTCGCTCGTCATCGACTCCCCCGTGCACCGCACGGGGGTTTCGTCGTGTCCGGAATACCGGAACCCGTCGGCATCCACGCCGCGCTCGTGACGGAAGGACGCCCCGCGCCCTGAGAGGATCGACTCATGGCCCGCGTCGTCTCTCTCTTCCGTCATCCGATCAAGGGCTTCACTCCTGAGTCCGTCGAGTCCCTCACCGTGCAGCCCGATGGGCGCATCGCCGGCGATCGCGTCCTGGCGTTCCGCTTCGCGGATGCGACGACACCGGAAGATCGCGACGGACTCGACTACTGGTCCAAATCGAAGGGCCTCTCGCTGCAGGACTTCCCGGCCCTGGCCGCGCTGCGCACCGACTATGACGACGAGCGACAGCGGATGCGGATCGAACACGCCGGTTCGGTCCTCGTCGAGGCAGGACTCGACGAGGCCGGGCGGACCGAACTCGCCGACGCCGTGACCGACTTCGTCCTCGGCACGGCCGACGGTCGCCGCATCCAGCGCCCCGGGCGGCTGCCCCTGGTGCTCGTCGGCGACGGGGTCACGTCGAGATTCCAGGATCGGGCGCGCGGCTACGTCTCTGTGCACAGTCGCGGCAGCGTCGACGCGCTGAGCGATGCGCTCGGTATGGACGTCGACGACCGCCGCTTCCGGTCGAATGTCGTCGTCGGCGACGCCGCCGCCTGGTCAGAGCTCGACTGGACCGGTCAGGTGACCGTCGGAGACATCGCGTTCGACACCGCGGGTCCGATCGTGCGCTGCCTGGCGACGCACGCGAACCCCGACACCGGGGTGCGCGACGCCAAGGTGCTGAAGACGCTCACGTCGTCGTTCGCGCAGGACGAGCCGACTCTCGGCCGACTCCTCCTGCCGCCGCAGAACCCGGCCGAGGGATCAGCGCCGTGGACCGGCGGCACGATCAGCGTCGGCGACGAGGTGCGAGCGCACTGACGGTCCGCGGGGCACGCGCCTTCGCGGAGCGGCACGCGTCACCAGCGACCGTGCCGACGCTCCCAGTCTTCCTCGATCGTGCGGCGGCGACCGGCGATCCACCCGGCGGGGATCACCGCGACCAGAACGCCCACGAGCACCCACAGCGGGATCTCCCAGCTGCCGGTCATATCGTGCAGCAGCCCGATCAGCAGCGGGAACACCGCGGCGACCGCGTAGCCGATGCTCTGTACGAAACCACTGAGCGCGACTGCGCTCTCGGGTGTGCGGGCGCGGATGCTGAGCAGCACGAGGGCGAGCGGGAAGAGCCCCGGCGCGAAGCCGTAGAAGACCACCCACAGCGGCAGCGCCACCGTCGGAAGGAAGAGGAATCCGAGCAGTCCGATGAGCCCGCACGCGATCGAGATGACGAACACGGGACGGGTCGCCTGGAACCGGACGATGAGGATGGGCACGAGCAGGGAGCACGGCAGGCCCATCAGAGCGAACAGCGAGAGCAGCAGCCCCGCGTTCGCCGGCGACACCCCGCCCACGTCGATCATGATCGACGGCAGCCAGGCGAACGACACGTAGGCCAGCGTCGACGACGCCGCGAACACGAGCGCGATCGACCAGGCCATCGGCAGTCGCCACAACCGGCCGAAGACCCGCGGGTTCGAGGGCGTCGTCGCGATCGGGCCTGTCGCGACGGATGCGGCGTCGTAGCCGTCGCGCTCGATCTCGGTTGGAACTGATTCCGTGCGTGCGGGGGGCAAGGCGACGGCATCCGCTCGGCTCGTGATCAGCATCGCCACCCAGGGGACGAGCGCGATCGCGGCGAAGACACCCCACAGTCCGAGGGACACCCGCCACCCGGCCGAGTCGGCCAGCGGCACGGCGACCAGTGGCGGCACGAACGTCGACACCGCCATCGTGGTCGAGTAGACCGTCATCATCAAGCCGAGGCGATCGGCGAAGTACTTCTTCACCAGCGGGGGCAGCAGCACATTGCCCGAGCCGACGCCCGCGAACACCACTGCCGTCGCGGCGAGCAGCGACGTCGAGTCGCCGGCGAGGCTGCGCAGCAGCAGCCCGGCAGCGATCAGCGCGATCGCCACGACGGCCACGCGTTCGAGCCCGAATCTCCGCTCGAACAGCGGCGTCAGCAGACCGAAGACAGCGAAGCACACCGGAGGCGCAGCTCCGATCAGACCGACGACGACCGACGAGACCTCGAAGTCCTCGGCGACGTGGTCGAGCACCGGCGACAGCGACGCCACGGCCGAGCGCAGCGAGAACGCGACCAGCACGATGCCGACCAGCGCGAGCGCACGGCCACGCCAGAGCGGCTGCGCACCCGAGGTCACGAGGTCTGCGACCCCTCCACCCAGGCGAGGTATTCGTCGGAGACCGTGCCGGTGACGTACCGGCCGTCGAAGCAGCTCATGTCGAGGTCGCTCAGCACGGATCCCTCGGTGATGGCCGCCTTCAGGTCTTCGACCTCCTGGTAGACCAGGTGGTCGCAGCCCAGCTCGGCGGCGATCTCGGGGATGGTGCGTCCGTGGGCGATGAGCTCGTGGCGCGACGGCATGTTGATCCCGTAGACGTGCGGGTGACGCACCGGCGGAGCCGCGGAGGCGAATGTCACCGAGGTGGCGCCGGCATCCCGGGCCATCTGGATGATCTCCTTCGACGTCGTGCCACGCACGATGGAGTCGTCGATCAGCAGCACGTTCTTGCCCTGGAACTCGGTCGACATCGCGTTCAGCTTCTGACGCACGCTCTTCTTGCGCACGGCCTGGCCGGGCATGATGAAGGTGCGGCCGACGTAACGGTTCTTGTAGAAGCCCTCGCGGTACTCGATGCCCAGCTTGCGGGCGACCTCCATGGCGGCGGGACGGGAGGAATCGGGGATCGGCATGACGACGTCGATCTTGTCCATCGGCACGTGCTTCGCGATCGTGTCGGCGAGACGGTCGCCCATGCGCAGACGCGACTCGTAGACCGAGACGCCGTTCATGACCGAGTCGGGTCGGGCGAGGTAGACGTACTCGAACGCGCACGGGGCGAGCGTCGTCTCCGTCGCGCACTGCCTGCTGTGCAGCTCGCCGTCGTTCGTGATGAAGATCGCCTCTCCGGGCTCGACCTCGCGGACGACCTCGTAGTCGGCGTTCTCGAGCACCAGCGACTCGCTCGCGACGACCCACTCATCGCGACCCTCTGCGCCGGGGACGGTCGAGGGGCGGCAGCCGAGGATCAGCGGGCGGATGCCGAACGGGTCGCGGAATGCGAGCAGACCGTAGCCGGCGATCACCGCGATGACCGCGTAGGCGCCCTCGATGCGCTCGTGCGTGCGCTCGACGGCCTCGAAGATGCGCTCGGCGTCGAGGTCGACCGTCGACGTCGTGTTCTGCAGCTCACCGGCGAGGACATTGAGCAGCAGCTCGGTGTCGCTCGACGAGTTCAGGTGGCGGCGGTCGCGCTGGGCCATGTCGGCCGTGAGCTCGCGCGTGTTCGTCAGGTTGCCGTTGTGGATGAGGATGATGCCGTAGGGCGCGTTCACATAGAACGGCTGCATCTCCTCTTCGTTCGACGCGGTGCCCTTGGTCGCGTAGCGCACATGACCGAGGCCGACATTGCCGAGCAGCCCGCGCATGTCACGAGTGCGGAACGCCTCGCGGACCATTCCCTGCGCCTTGGCGTTGTGCATCACGCCGTTCGCCTCAGCTGTGGCGATTCCCGTCGCATCCTGGCCGCGGTGCTGCAGCAGCAGGAGTGCGTCGTAGATGTCCTGATTGACCGGGGCAGAGCCCACCATTCCGACGATGCCGCACATGGACTCTTACTTCGCTCCGTCCGCGTAGGCGCCGACCAGGCGCACCGCTCCACCGTCGACGCCCTTGGCGCCCTGTTCGAACTCGCCTGCCGGACGCGCGCCGAAGCCCACGGTTCCGACCTGCCACGCGGGCATGCCGTCGGCGGCGAGGGCCGCGATCGCGGCGTCCTTCTGGTCGGCGGCGACGATCGCGAGGAACCCGATGCCGAGGTTCCAGGTGCCCTCGGCCGACTCGAGCGTGGATCCGGCGATGTCGCTGAGCACGCGGAAGACCGGGCTCGGCGACCAGGTGCTGCGGTCGACCTCGGCCCAGCTGCCCTGCGGGAGGACGCGCGCGAGGTTGGCCGCGATGCCGCCGCCGGTCACATGGCTGAGCGAGTGCACTCCCCCGCCGAGCTGCTCGATCAGACGCAGCAGCGGCAGCGTGTACAGGCGGGTCGGCTCGAGCAGGGCCTCGCCCCACGTGGTGCCGAAGTCGGCGGCATTGTCGCCGTAGCCGATGCCCGCGTTCGTGACGATGTGGCGCACGAGCGAGTAGCCGTTGGAGTGGAGTCCGCTCGACTCGACGGCGATGACGACGTCGCCGTCCTGCACGCGGTCGGCACCGAGGATGCCGTCGGCCTCGACGACGCCGGTCGCGGCTCCTGCGACGTCGTAGTCGCGCGGGCCGAGAAGACCGGGGTGCTCGGCGGTCTCGCCGCCGATGAGCGCGGTTCCGGTCGCGGTGCAAGCTTCGGCGATGCCGCGCACGATGTCGGCGATGCGCTGCGGGAAGACCTTGCCACAGGCGATGTAGTCGGTCATGAAGAGCGGCTTGGCGCCCACCACGACGATGTCGTCGACGACCATGCCGACCAGATCCTGGCCGATCGTGTCGTGCTTGTCGATGGCCTGCGCGATGGCGACCTTCGTGCCGACGCCGTCGGTGCTGGTGGCGAGCAGCGGACGACGGAAGTCGCGCAGCGCACTCGCGTCGAACAGTCCGGCGAATCCGCCGACACCGCCCAGCACTTCAGGGCCGTGCGTCGCGCGCACGGAAGACTTCATCAGCTCGACGGCGAGATCGCCTGCAGCGGTATCGACGCCGGCTTCGGAATAGGGATTGGTGGGGGAGGCAGCCACGCCTCCAGCCTACCGCCCGCGGAGACCTCCTCTCCCCTCCCTCGATCTCCTACGATGGGGCCATGGCCGACAAGCCGCAGTGGTTGATCCGCGAGGACGCGAGCGTTCCGGTGCTCGTCGCGCTCGCGCTGCGGCAATCGCTCGGCATCCGCACCCCCGAAGACCTCCCGAGCCTGCGCGATCTGCCCGTCCGGGCGCCGGATGCCGTCGAGGTGACGCCCGTGCTCGAGAAGCAGTGGCGCGAATACTGGGACATGACCGTCGAGCCCCGAGCGCATCCGTCAGGGGTGCCGCTGGAGCTCGTGGAAGGGTTCGACACCCTCGTGGCGCTGCCCGCGACCGGCGCCGAGCATCTCGCCGAGGCGATCGCGCCGCATGCCGCATCGGCGATGCACTTCGCCCGCGTCGCGCACGATCGCTACGTGTCGTCGATCCACAGCTCGATCGCGAACCGGTCGGGCGGCGGGACGATCGGCGGCGAGTCGTACCGCGCCTATGCCAGCGCGATCGCCGAATTCGAGCGCGAGATCGGTCGCCGGGCGCACTCGTTCGAGCTCAACGTGCAGGTGCTGCCGTTCTCGCAGCGGGGGATCTGGTGGATCGGCGCGCTCACGGTCGCGGTGACTGACGGTCTGCGCCGTGACGTGGTCTCGTTCGACGCCGCGATCCGCCCCATCATCGCCGAATTGGCGTGACGCTCTCGGGCGTGATCAGTCGTTCGCGACGATCGTCTCGTGCTCGACCCTGACGACGTGGTCATGGCGACGAGCGACGCGCTCGAGGATCAGCGCGACGATGCTCGCGAGGGCGAAGCCGACGGGCACAGTCCACAGCAGCAGGAATCCGAACACCTGTCCTGGGGGGTAGACGACGCCTGCCGCGTCGGACGGCTCGTAGCTGCCCATCATCGTCAGGATGCCGGCGGCGATGATGCCGAGCACGACGCCGATGCCCATGA
>JAZBLP010000113.1:0-7999 GCA_037033305.1 Actinomycetota bacterium
TTCATCAACGGCGGCGAGCCGATGCTGTGGGCTCCCGAGATCCCGATCTGGTTCTCGCTGGTGTTCATCGGCGCGACCATCGCGGTCGCCACCATCGCCAGCCTCATGAAGACGCGCCGCGACGACAGGCGCGACGCGCTCGATGCCGCTTCCACCCCTGCACCCCTCACCACCGACACAGACAAGGATCACTCGTGAACCAGTCGCGCCGCTCCGACGCGTCCGCAGACCCTGACAGACCCGGCGCCCGAATGACCTCGGGCACCCCCGCACCTCATGAGGTGACCCGCTGATGGGCGACCTCGCGGTGAACATCGCCCTGGTGTTCGTCTTCGTCCTCGTAGGCGGCGTCTTCGCCGCCACCGAGATGGCCCTCGTCACCCTGCGCGAGAGCCAGCTGAATGCGATCGCCGCTCGCGGCAAGCGCGGAGAGAAGGTCGCGGGGCTCGCAAGAAACCCGAACACCTTCCTCTCGGCCGTGCAGATCGGCGTGACGGTCGCCGGCTTCGCCTCGGCGGCCTATGGTGCGACCTCGATCGCCCCGTCGGTCGCGCCTCTTCTCGAGGGCTGGGGACTCCCCGAGGCGCTCGCGATGACGACGGCGACGGTGCTGCTCACGCTGATCATCGCGTATCTGTCGCTCGTGCTCGGCGAGCTCGTGCCCAAGCGGCTCGCGATCCAGCGCAACGCCCAGTTCGCGTATGCCGTCGCCCCGGTGCTCGACGGCTTCGCCACCGTCATGCGGCCGGTCATCTGGCTGCTCTCGGTGTCGACGAACGCGGTCGTGCGCTTGCTGGGCGGTGACCCGCACAAGGCGGCGGACGAGCTCAGCGAGGAGGAGCTGCGCGACATCGTCGCGACGCATCAGAGCCTCCCCGACGAGGAACGACGCATCCTCGACGATGTGCTGTCCCTGCGCGGCCGCCAGGTCAGCGAGGTCATGCGCCCTCGCCCCGAGGTCGTCGCGCTTGACGGCGCCGCGACACTGGCCGAGGCCATCGCGCAGGTGCGGGAGCTGCCGTTCTCGCGCTACCCCGTCATCGACGCGTCGCTCGACGACATCGTCGGCTTCGTGCACGTGCGCGACCTGTTCGAGGCGGCGGCCGACGACGCCGAGCGCCCGGTTCACGGACTCATGCGTCCGGTCGAGTACGTGCCGTCCACCGCCGGTGTGCTGCCGACCCTGACGCGCATGCGCGGCGGCTCGCAGCACATCGCGGTCGTCGTCGACGAATACGGCGGCACCGACGGCATCGTGACCCTCGAAGACCTCGTCGAAGAGGTCGTGGGCGAGATCTTCGACGAGTACGACACGGGCGATGACCGGATGCCGGCGGCCGGCGGCGCACTCGACGGGCGCCTCAACCTGCAGGACTTCGCCGAGATCACCGGCATCGCTCTGCCGCGCGGGGCGTCTGACACGGTCGCGGGTTTCGTCACCGAGATGCTCGGACGCCTCGCGGTGGTCGGCGACTCGGTCGAGGTGCCTGGTGCGACGATCCGCGTGACGGCGGTCGATCGGCGCAGGATCTCAGAGATCCGCGTGACGCTGCACGAGGATGCCGACGAGGATGGCGGCCGAGGCGCGGCGCGCGGCGGCGACGCCTCGCCGACCGGCTGAGCTCAGCGTCAGGTCTCGTTCCAGAGGCGCCGGTAGTACTCGAGCCGCTCCCGGTCGGGGGCGACGCCGTAGGCCTCGATGAGCGTGTCCTCCCACCCCGGGCCGAAGTTCCATGTGGTGCTCATCGAGGCGACGGCGATGTCGGCCCAGCGGTCGGCCCTGCCGAGCGCCGCGAGGTCGACGTGTGCGAGCGGCCGGCCGTCGTCGTCGAGCAGCGTGTTGGGCATGCACGCGTCGCCGTGGCAGACGACCAGTCTCTCGACGGGTGGCGGCTCGCGCAGGTCGGCGGGCACCTCGACGCCCCGCTCCTGTGCGTTCGCGATCCTCCACTCGGGGCTCCACGACCAGGGGCAGTGCTCGACGGGCAGAGAGTCGTGCATCGTCCGCAGTGCCGCGCCGACCGCGCGGACCGTCGTCTCGGGGTCGTCGCTCCAGCGGTGGTCCACGGCGCTGTGGCCGGGGAGTGCCGCGGTGACGAGCCACTCGTGCGTGGCGTCCTCACCCTGATCGATCACCTCGGGGACCGCGATCCAGCGCCGTGCCCACCGCATCCGCTCCGCTTCGTCCCGCATGTTCGCCTCGGCGTCATGCGGGCCCCATTTGATGTAGCGACCATCGCCGGTGCGGAAGGTGAGCCCGCCGATGCCGTTGAGCCACACCGGCGTCAGGGTGGCGCCCGCGGCCAGCGACCGCACGATCGGCGGGATCTCGGTGGTCGCGAGGGGGATGCTCATGGGGCGCTCATCTCGTGCTCGAACGTATATCGGTATGCATGTATTTTTCCGGTTCGGAGGGTCGGGTCGCGGTTAGTCTCAGTCGCGGTCGCCGTCGGCGGCCGCATCATCCATCCCATTCGGTACACCAGAGGTCTTCGTGCGCGTTTCGTCCCGGTCGCAGTGGTGGCGGCGGCATGGCAGCGATGCCGATGCCTCCGCGTCCGCAGCCCCCGAGACCGATCCCGGTGCCGCTCACGCTACCGCGGTGGGGCTGCCGAAGGCCCCGGCGATCTCGTCTCAGGAGACCGGCGAACGGGATCTCGAGCAGTTCGTCGAGTGGATCTGGAGCGGCGATGCCCCGGCACCCGCACCTGGCGTCGGTGTCGAGAGCGCACGCATCACCATTGAGGAGAAGTACAACATGAGTTCACTTGACGACGCCCTGCAGCAGCTGCTGGCCATCGACGGCGCCACCGGTGCCGCCATCGTCGACTACGGCAGCGGGATGGCACTCGCCCAGGGCGGCAACCCCTCGTTCGACCTGGGGATCGCCGCTGCGGGCAACTCGAACGTCGTGCGCGCCAAGCTGGCGACCATGCGCGACCTCGGCGTCACCGACGAGATCGACGACATCCTCATCACCCTGAGTTCGCAGTACCACCTGATCAACGTGCTCAACACGACGGGCGCGAGCGGTCTCTTCATCTACCTGGTGCTCAACAGTGCGACGGCGAACCTAGCGCTCGCACGCCACAAGCTGAAGGGCATCGCGGCGCAGATCCAGGTCTGATCTCGCGAGTCGCTGCGAAGGGGCGGGGCCGTCATGGGCCCGCCCCTTCGCCGTGCGCGGCGTAGGCTCGGGGTCGGCACCGTCTCGAGAGGACCCTCGCGACGTGTCAGCTGAAACTCGGAATCAGATAAACTGACACTGAGCCGCACACGTTCGAAGGAGAACCGCATGCAGATCCAGGGCTCGAGCGCTCTCATCACCGGCGGTGCGTCCGGTCTGGGCCTCGCCACCGCGCGAACGCTCGCCGCGGCCGGCGCCGTCGTCACCATCCTCGACCTGCCATCGTCGGCCGGTGCCGAGATCGCCTCCGAACTCGGCGGCGTGTTCTCGAGCGGAGACGTCACGAGCGCTGAGGATGCCGCCGCCGCCGTGGCTGCAGCACAGGCCGCCGCTCCGCTGCGGATCGTCGTCAACTGCGCGGGCATCGCTCCGCCGGCGAAGGTGCTCGACCGCGAGGGCAACCCGGCCGTTCTCGCCGACTTCGAGCGCATCGTGCGCATCAACCTCGTCGGCACCTTCAACGTGCTGTCTCAGGCCGCTGCCGTGATCGCGAAGAACGATGCGACCGAGACCGGCGACCGCGGAGTCATCGTGAACACGGCGAGCGTCGCGGCCTTCGACGGGCAGATCGGTCAGCCCGCATACTCCGCGTCGAAGGGGGGCGTGCACGCCATGACCCTCCCGGTCGCCCGCGAGCTGGCCCGCTACGGCATCCGCGTCTGCACGATCGCCCCCGGCATCATGGAGACCCCGATGCTGATGGGTCTTCCGCAGGCGGCACAGGATTCGCTCGGCCAGCAGGTGCCGTTCCCGTCGCGCCTCGGACGCCCCGACGAGTACGCCTCTCTCGTGCAGCAGATCGTCGAGAACGGCTATCTCAACGGCGAGACGATCCGCCTCGACGGCGCGATCCGCATGGCGCCGAAGTAGGCCTCCCCGGCTTTCGAATCGCGCACTTTGCACGATTCGGGCAGAAAAACTGCAAAGTACGCGATTCGAACGAGAAGGTGGCTAATGAGCACACTCGCAGGCAAGACCATCCTGATGTCCGGCGGCAGCCGCGGCATCGGCCTCGCGATCGCGCTGCGCGCCGCGGCCGACGGCGCGAACATCGCGATGCTCGCGAAGACCGACACCCCGCATCCGAAGCTCGAGGGCACGGTGCACACGGCGGCCGAGCGGATCAGGGCGGCGGGGGGCCAGGCACTCCCGATCGTCGGCGACGTGCGCGACGACGACGACATCACCGAGGCCGTGCTCAAGACCCAGGGCGAGTTCGGCGGCATCGACATCGTCATCAACAACGCCAGTGTCATCGACCTCTCGCGCTCGCTCGACCTCGGCGCCAAGAAGTACGACCTGATGCAGGACGTCAACGTCCGCGGCACGTTCATGCTCTCGCGGGCGGCGGTTCCGATCCTCAAGGATGCCGAGAACCCGCACATCCTGTCGCTGTCACCGCCGCTGAACCCGACGCCGAAGTGGCTCGGCGCGCACACCGGATACACGCTCGCGAAGTTCGGCATGACGATGGTCACGCTCGGCCTGGCCGCAGAGTTCGCCCGCGACGGCATCGCCGCGAACACCCTGTGGCCGCGTACGACCATCGCCACCGCCGCCGTGCAGAACCTGCTCGGCGGCGACAAGGTCATGGCGGCGAGCCGGACGCCAGAGATCTACGCCGACGCCGCCTACGCGGTGCTGCTCAAGCCGGCAGCGGAGTACACGGGCCAGACGCTCATCGTCGAGGACGTGCTCGAAGCCGACGGCGTGACCGACTTCTCGACATACGCCGCGGTACCGGGAACGCCTGACGACCGGATGTTCCCCGACATCTTCCTCGACTGAGATACCGGCGGCGAGCTCGCGGTCAGAACAGCAGGTAGACCGCGCCGGCGATCGTCAGCGCGATCACGATGCGATCGAACAGCATCTGGTTCATGCGCTTCGCGAGGCGGATGCCGCCCAGGGCGCCGAGCACCACGAGCGGCGCCAGCACGGCATCCATGAGCAGCACGTGCCCCTCGAAGAGGCCGAGCCCTGCGAGGAACGGGATCTTCACGAGGTTGATGATCGCGAAGAACCAGGCCGAGGTGCCCAGGAACACCTGCACGGGCGTGCGGGTCGCGAGGAAGTACATCGACATGACGGGTCCACCGGCGTTCGCGACCATGGTCGTGAAGCCGCCGAGGGTGCCGTAGACGCCCGCGAGCACGACGCCACCGGGTGCCGGAGCGACGGCATCCGCTCTGTTCTGTCTCCATCGGCGCCAGAGCGTCACAGCGATCATCGCGAGCAGGATCACACCGATCGCGCGCCGCACGATGCCATCGCCCGCGAGCGCGAGGAAGGCGAACCCGGCGAGGAGACCGGCCACGACGGCGGGCGCGAGGCGCAGCAGCGTCGGCCAATGCGCGTGGCGGCGATACGTGATCAATGCGAACACGTCGCCCACGATGAGCAGTAGGAGCATCGCGGCTGTCGACGTGCGCGCGGGGAGCACGGTCGCGAACAGTGCGATGGCCAGGATGCTGCCGCCGGGGAGTGCCGTCTTCGAGATGCCGATCGTGACGGCGGCGAGGCCGAGTGCCGCCCAGGCGAGGGGTGCGAGTTCGATCACATCAGCTGCGTGCGGCGGCGAGCGCCGCGGCGAAACGGGTAGAGCGCTGTTCGATGTCAGCCCAATCGGATGCCGCGAGCGAGGCGCCGTTCGCGAGGTCGCCGCCTGCTCCGACCGCTACGGCTCCGGCACGGAACCAGTCGGCGAGGTTGTCGGGGCTGACTCCTCCGGTCGGCATCAGCGGAGCATCCGGGAACGGTCCGCGCAGCGCGCCGAGGTACGAGGGTCCGCCGAGGGAGGCGGGGAAGATCTTGACCACGTCGACGCCGAGTTCGAGCGCGCCCATGACCTCGGTCGGGGTCATAGCGCCGGTCATGACGACGCGGCCGGTGTCGAGCATCGCTCGGGTCAGAGCGGGGAGGGTTCCGGGGCTGACGAGGAACTCCGCACCGGCATCCGCGGCGAGCTCGGCCTGCTCGGCGGTCGTGACGGTGCCCGCGCCGATGTAGGCACTCTCGCCGTGTCGCGCGATGAGCTCGCGGATCACCGCGGGGGCGTCGGGGGTCGAGAAGGTGACCTCGATGCCGGTCACGCCTCCGCGGATGATCGCCTCGGACGCCTCGAGCGCGAGCTCGGGCGAGGGTGCGCGGAGCACGGCGAGGACGCCAGTGGCGCGGGCGCGGGAGAGGCGGTCGGGCATGTCGAAGGCTCCTTCGGTCGGGGATCGGCTCCATTCTCCCCGACCGGAGCTTGTAATTACAACTGGCGAGGATGCGGCCAGGCCTCGACGACGTCCTTCGCGCCCTTGAGGCCGAGGTCGGTGTGCTCCCGGACCAGCTTGATCGCGTGGATCTTCTGATCGGCGGCGACGAGTCGGTCGACCTCCGCAGCGACGGATGCCGGAAGCGCGCCCCGCACCGATGACGGCGTCGCGGTGATCGAGGACGAAGCCGCTGCAGCGTTCGAGACCGCAGTGAGGTGCGGCGCCGTCGTGCTGACCGACCAGTGGTCGATCCGATCCTTCGCCTCCTGCAGTCGCACGCCGGTGTGCTGCCGATAGAGCTTGATCGCGTGGATGTTCCGCCCGGCGGCGACGAGACGATCGATCTCGGCGATCGCCGCGGGTGTCAGCTGCGACGCCGAGGCGGTCGACGACGAAGCGGATGCCACCGAGCGGGCCATCGTCGGCGAGGGGATGAACACATGCGGCTCAGGAGTCTTCGGGCGCATCGATCGCAGGGCGGCGCCGATGACCACGACGCCCACGACGACAGCCGCGATGACCGCGCCGACAGCGATGATGATGTCCATGGCGTCAGTCTAGGGACGTAGAGACAGGCGCCCCAGGGCCTTCCCACCTGTCACCGCGTACCCTGGAGGTATGACCGAGACTCCCCGCATGCGCGAGACGCGCCCCGCCACGGCACCCGCGTCGTCCCGTTCGGGGGCAGTCCGCTCGACCGGCACCCCGCAGGTGCGCCCGGCCACCGAGGGGTGGACGCAGCAGAAGGATGCCGAGGGGCGGCCGCTGCTGCAGTTCGCGAGCCCGAAGCGCGGCAAGCCGCCCGTGCATCTCGCCGACCTCACACCCGCCGAGCGCGTCGAGAAGGTCAAGGAGCTCGGCCTTCCCGGCTTCCGCGCCAAGCAGCTCTCGACCCACTACTTCCGGCACTACACGTCGGATGCCGCGGAGATGACCGACCTTCCGGCCGACACCCGCGAGCAGCTCGTCGCCGGCATGCTGCCGTCGCTGCTCACCGAGGTGCGCCGCCTCGAGACCGACCGTGGGGACACCATCAAGTTCCTGTGGCGTCTGCACGACGGTGCGCTGGTCGAGTCGGTGCTCATGCGCTATCCCGGTCGCATCACCCTGTGCGTCTCGTCGCAGGCCGGATGCGGCATGAACTGCCCGTTCTGCGCCACCGGTCAGGCGGGCCTGACCCGCAACATGTCGACCGCCGAAATCATCGAGCAGATCGTCCGTGCCAACCGCCTGATCGCCGAGGGCGGCCTCGGCGGCAAGAAGGCTGACGACCACTCCATGGAGCGGGTCTCGAACATCGTCTTCATGGGCATGGGCGAGCCGCTCGCCAACTACAAGCGCGTCATGGATGCCGTGCGCTCCATGGTCGCCCCTCAGCCCGACGGGCTCGGCATGAGCGCCCGCGGCATCACGGTGTCGACCGTCGGACTCGTGCCGGCGATCAAGAAGCTCGCCGACGAGGGCATCCCGGTGACCTTCGCCCTCTCGCTCCATGCCCCCGACGACCACCTGCGCGACGAGCTCATCCCGGTGAACTCCCGCTGGAAGG
>JAZBLP010000114.1:0-7940 GCA_037033305.1 Actinomycetota bacterium
TCCGTGAACGCGACTCAATTCTTCCAATGGATCGGCATGCTCCCGCCGGTCCTCCAGGCCGTCGCCGTCGTCATCGCCTTCGCGGTGGTCGTCACCGTCATCCTGCTGCTCGTGGACATCGCTCCGCGCAAGGGAACCGTCTACACCTGGGTGCGACTGGCGATGTGCCTGCTCATCCCGCTCGCCGTGATGTTCTTCTTCAGCTCGTACTACTGGGCGATGGGAGTGGCCGTCGCCGTGGGCGCGCTGTTCTTCTTCCTCGACTACCGGTCGCGAGACGGAGCGGGATACCTCATCCAGCTGGTCGCCTTCATGGCGCCGGCCATGCTGCTCCTGCTCGTCGGACTCATCCTGCCGTCTATCCAGACGGCGTACACCTCGTTCTTCAACTCCTCGGGCAGCGACTTCGTCGGATTCGCGAACTACCTCTGGATCTTCACCCAGTCCGACGGCATCACGTCGGTGATCAACTCGATCATCTGGGTGCTCCTGGTGCCGACGGTGTCGACCCTCGTGGGTCTCGCATACGCGGTCTTCATCGACCGCACCCGCGGTGAGAAGATCTACAAGGTCCTGGTGTTCATGCCGATGGCGATCTCCTTCGTGGGAGCGAGCATCATCTGGCGCTTCATGTACGAGTACCGCGGACCGGAGTTCAAGCAGATCGGTCTGCTGAACCAGATCCTCGTGTGGTTCGGGGGAGAGCCGCAGCAGTTCCTGCTGAACCAGCCGTGGAACAACCTGTTCCTGATCGTGGTGCTCATCTGGGTGCAGACCGGATTCGCGATGGTCGTGCTGTCGGCGTCGATCAAGGGCGTTCCGGCCGAGCTGCTCGAAGCTGCGGAGCTCGACGGCGCGAACGCGTGGGAGCGATTCTGGGCGGTCACCGTGCCGTCGATCCGCCCGGCGCTGATCGTCGTGCTCACCACGATCTCGATCGCCTCCCTGAAGGTGTTCGACATCGTCCGCACCATGACGGCCGGAAACTATGGCACGTCGGTCCTCGCGAACGAGATGTACACGCAGTTCTCGAAGTTCGAGGCTGGCCGCAGTGCGGCGCTCTCGGTGATCCTGTTCATCCTGGTGCTGCCGATCGTCATCTACAACGCCCGCCAGATCAAGAAGCAGCGGGAGGTCCGATGAGCGACACGCTGAAGGCCCAGACCGGCTCGACCAGCACTCGAGCCATCACGACCGGTGGCGGTCTCGACGGCGCCGCCGGGCGAGCTCGCAAGAAGCTGTCCCGCCCGTGGGCGTCGGCGGCGTCCATCCTGATCGCCGTCCTCTGGACGATCCCGACCCTCGGCTTGTTCATCTCGTCGTTCCGGCCCCGGGATCAGATCCAGTCGAGCGGGTGGTGGGAGTTCTTCGCCAACCCCGAGGTCACGTTCGACAACTACGTGCAGGTGCTGCAGTCGGGCACCACGCAGTTGACGATCCTCGAGTCGTTCGTCAACTCGATCGCGATCACCATCCCGGCCACGCTGATCCCGCTGATGATCGCGTCCATGGCGGCATACGCGTTCGCGTGGATCGACTTCAAGGGACGCAACGCGCTGTTCATCTTCGTGTTCGCCCTGCAGATCGTGCCGATCCAGATGGCGCTGGTACCCCTGCTCAGCTCGTTCTCCCGAGGCATCAACCTCTTCGGGGTGCAGGTCACGCTGCCGCTCGACGCCTCGCAGGGTTATGCGCAGGTGTGGATCGCCCACTCGATGTTCGCCCTGCCGCTCGCGATCTACCTGCTGCACAACTTCATGTCGGAGATCCCCGGCGAGATCATCGAAGCAGCTCGTGTCGACGGCGCGTCGCGCGGACAGATCTTCTTCCGCGTGGTGCTGCCGCTGACGATGCCGGCGATCGCATCGGTAGCGATCTTCCAGTTCCTCTGGGTCTGGAATGACCTGCTCGTGGCCCTCGTGTTCGCTGACGGCGCGGCCGCCCCGATCACGAAGCTGCTGGCGGAGATCACGGGTACCCGAGGCAACGACTGGTACCTGCTCACGGCGGGCGCCTTCGTCTCGATCGTCATCCCGCTGATCGTGTTCTTCTCGCTCCAGCGGTACTTCGTGCGAGGGCTGCTGGCGGGTTCCACCAAGGGCTGATCTGCTCTGGCAGACAGGTCGCGCACACGGTGCCGCGATCGGGCGCAACACAGCCCCGGTCGCGGCACCGTCGCACGTACGCTGTGAACATGAAGTATGCAGACTCCATCGTCGACCTCGTCGGCGACACCCCCCTCGTGAAGCTCCAGCACGTCACCGAGGGCGTGGAGTGCACCGTTCTCGTCAAGCTCGAGTACCTCAACCCCGGAGGCTCCGCGAAGGACCGCATCGCCTCGCGCATCATCGACGCGGCCGAGGCATCGGGGGAGCTGCGACCGGGTGGCACGATCGTCGAGCCGACGAGCGGCAACACCGGCGTCGGACTCGCGCTGGTCGCGCAGCAGCGCGGGTACAAGTGCGTCTTCGTGCTGCCCGACAAGGTCGGCGAGGACAAGATCGACGTCCTTCGCGCCTACGGCGCCGAGGTGGTGGTCACGCCGACCTCCGTCGCGGCCGACAGTCCCGAGTCGTACTACAGCGTGAGCGACCGGCTCGCCCGCGAGATACCTGGTGCGTTCAAGCCCAATCAGTACGAAAACCCCAACGGGCCCCGCAGCCACTACGAGACCACCGGTCCCGAGATCTGGCGCGACACCGACGGTCGGGTCACGCACTTCGTCGCCGGAGTCGGCACCGGGGGCACGATCACCGGGACCGGCCGGTATCTGCGCGAGGTGTCCGACGATCGGGTGCGCATCGTGGGGATCGATCCCGTGGGCAGCGTGTACAGCGGCGGCACGGGGCGCCCGTACCTGGTCGAGGGAGTCGGCGAGGACATCTGGCCCGGCGCCTACGACCCGAGCGTGCCGCACGAGATCGTCGCCGTCGACGACGCCGAGTCGTTCGCGATGACCCGGCGGCTCGCCCGCGAGGAGGGCATCCTCGTCGGGGGCTCCAGCGGCATGGCCGTGGTCGGTGCGCTGCGGGTCGCGCGGGATCTGCCGGCGGATGCGGTGATGGTGGTCCTGCTTCCCGACGGCGGTCGCGGCTACCTCGGCAAGATCTTCAACGATGGCTGGATGCGCTCGTACGGGTTCAGCGAGGTCGAGGAGGGCGAGACGGTCTCCGACGTGCTCGCCGCACGCTCGGCCCGTCTGGGGGAGGGCATCCCCGATCTCGTACATGCGCATCCGACCGACACCGTGCTGGAGGCCATCGGCATCATGACCGAGTACGACGTCTCGCAGCTCGTGGTGCTGAGCGCCGAGCCGCCGGTCATGATGGGCGAGGTTGTGGGCTCGGTCGATGAGAAGGGGCTCCTTGACCTGCTGTTCCGAGGCGATGCGAAACCCGCGGACGCCGTGGGCGATCATGTGGGGGACAGGCTTCCCCTCATCGGCATCCACGCGCCGATCGCACAGGCCCGAGCGGCGCTCGCCGACGTCGACGCGCTGCTCGTCACCCTCGGTGGCAAGCCTCACACGGTGCTCACGCGACAGGATCTGCTGTCGTACATCTCCCGCTGATCTCGCACCGACGCCGGACGTAACAGGAGCGGATGAGGTCGCCGGAGCGGACGTAGGCTGAAGGACATGTCCGAGCATGCTTTCGCCACCAGAGCCATCCACGCAGGTCAGGCGCCTGACCCGACCACCGGGTCGATCATCCCGCCGATCTATCAGGCCTCGACCCACGTGCAGGACGGCATCGGCGGGTTCCGAGACGGGTATGAGTACAACCGAGCCGGCAACCCGACGCGCTCATCGCTCGAGACGCAGCTGGCCGCGCTGGAAGGCGGCGCGAGCGCGCTGTCGTTCGCGTCGGGGCTCGCCGCGGAGGATGCGCTGCTGCGCGGCATCCTGAAGCCGGGCGACCACATCGTGCTCGGCAACGACGTGTACGGCGGCACGTACCGCCTGCTCACGAAGGTGCTGGCGCCCTGGGGCATCGAGACCACGACGGTGGAGCTGTCCGACGTCGACGAGCTGCGGGCGGCGATCCGCCCCGAGACGAAGATCGTCTGGGTCGAGACGCCCAGCAATCCGCTGCTCAAGGTCGTCGACATCGAGCTGATCGCCGAGATCGCCCACGCGGCGGGAGCGATCGCGGTGGTCGACAACACCTTCGCCTCGCCGGCGCTGCAGCAGCCGCTCGCGCTCGGGGCCGATCTCGTCGTGCACTCCACCACCAAGTACCTCGGCGGACACTCCGACGTGCTCGGCGGTGCCGTGGTCTTCCGCGACGACCGCTTCTTCGAGCAGGTCAAGTTCCAGCAGTTCGCCGTGGGTGCCGTCTCGGCTCCGCTGGATGCCTGGCTCACGACCCGGGGCATCAAGACCCTCGCGGTGCGGGTGCGCCAGCACTCCGAGAACGCGCAGGCCATCGCCGAATGGGCAGCCGGTCGACCGGAGTTCGCGACGGTGTACTACCCGGGACTCGCCTCGCACCCGGGGCACGACGTCGCCGCGCGGCAGATGAGCGGTTTCGGAGGGATGCTGTCGCTCGGTCTGTCCGCCGGTGCGGACGCCGCGAAGTCGTTCGCGGAATCGACCGAGCTCTTCCAGCTCGCAGAGTCCCTCGGCGGCGTCGAGTCGCTGATCGGATATCCGCCGGACATGACCCACGCCTCGGTGCGCGGCACCGCGCTCGCCGTGCCCGAGAACGTCGTTCGGCTGTCGGTCGGCATCGAAGGCGTCGACGACCTGATCGCCGACCTCGACCAGGGGCTCGCGCGAATCCGCTGATCTCCGCAGCAGCGACGGTGGGTGCCGCCATCGCTCTGCAGACGCATGCCCGGAACACGGATGGATGCTGAGACCGCACGTCTCGGCATCCGTCCGTGTTCTCGGCATGCAGATGTGCGGGTCTGGCTGTGTCGGTCCTCGCCCGCGCTGTAGCATGGAGACTTCGCCCGGATCGAATCGATTCGACCTCCGTCGATGATTCCTCCGCATTCGCGACCCGACCTCACTCCACGAACTCCGGAAGGACCGTCGTGCCCGACGCTCCACGCACTGACTCCATCCCGACCGCCTCCGCTCACGATCGGACTGCCACGGGCAGCATCCGCATCCCGTCGTCGACGGGTGCGATCCGCACGCTCGGCTCGAACCCGGCCACCGCGCCGATCATGCTGCACCCCGGCGACTCGATCTCGAACGGACGCCGAACTCTCTACATCGTGCTGCTCGGCGCGCTCACCGCTCTCGGTCCGTTCACGATCGACCTGTATCTGCCTGCCTTCCCGGTGCTGGAGCAGGACTTCGAGACCACGGCGGCGGCGATCCAACTGACCCTGACGGGCACGATGATCGGCTTCGCGCTCGGCCAGCTCGTCGTGGGACCCCTCAGCGACAAAGTGGGCCGCCGCATCCCACTGATCGTCGTGACAGCGCTGCACGTGCTCGCCAGCGTGGCGGCGGCGTACGCGCCCACTCTGCCGCTGCTCAGCGGTGCCCGCGTCTTGATGGGCGTGGGAGCCGCCGCGGGTGGCGTCGTCGCGATGGCCATCGTCCGCGACCTCTTCGGCGGCCGACGGCTGGTCGTCATGCTGTCGAGGCTCGCCCTCGTCTCCGGCGTCGCGCCGGTGATCGCCCCGCTGATCGGCTCGTGGCTGCTCACGCTGATGCCGTGGCGCGGCATCTTCGTCGTGCTGGCCCTGTACGGCGTCGTGATGCTCGTGTCGGCCATCGTCTTCATCCCCGAGACGCTGCCGATCGCACGACGCCAGGAGAAGGGCGGCGCGACCGTGATGCAGCGCTATCGCTCGGTGTTCTCCGATCGCGTCTTCATCGGCGTGCTGATCATCGGCGGCATGACCTTCTCGGGTCTGTTCTCCTACCTGTCGGCCTCGCCGTTCCTGTTCCAGCAGACGCACGGGCTCGACGCGCAGCAGTACGGACTCCTCTTCGCGGTCAACTCGCTCGGGGTCGTCGCCGGCGTGCAGACGGCCTCGAGACTCGCCGCGCGCTTCGGCCCGCAGTGGGTCATGGCCTACTCGACGGGAGTCCTGCTTCTCGCGGGCGTCGCCATCATCGTGACCGACCAGCTCGGACTCGGGCTGTGGGGCACCGTCATCCCGCTGTTCGTCTTCATGACGGCCTGCGGCTTCACCTTCCCCAACGTGCAGGTGCTCGCTCTCGACAGGCATGGCAAGGCGGCAGGCACCGCGGCTTCCGTGATCGGTGCCACGAACTTCGGGGTCGCAGGGCTGATCTCGCCGGTGGTCGGCTGGGTCTCCCAGGGCGCCGGAATCACCGCCACGACCATGGCCTCCGTCATGGTCGGATGCGCGGCCATCGGCGTCCTGTCGCTGTGGCTGATCGTGCGTCCGCGGACTGTCGGCATGCTGGCTCCCTGATTTTCCGCTTCCGACCGGCAGAATGGTCCGATGAGATCACGAACGCTGCTGTGGTGGGGAATTGGGATGCTCGTCGCGGCGACGCTCCTCGGAGCGGCGCTCGTGTTCGGGTACTCGGAGCCTCCGGGTTTCGACTCCTGGTGGAATGACACGATCGGTCAGCACCGTGCGGATTGGATGCTCACGGTCGCGCTGGTGCTGAACGACGTCGGCGGCGGATGGGTGGCGATCCTCGTCGTGCCGCTGCTCATGATCGTCGCGCTGCTGATCGCCCGGCGGTGGCAGGCCGCCGTGTTCGCCGCTGTCGCGTTCCTCGCGAGCGCCGGCGCTGTGCAGCTGCTGAAGCACCTGTTCGGCCGCGCGCGCCCGGAGGACATGATCGTGGTGAGCGACTTCGGATCATTCCCTTCGGGGCATGCGGCCAACGCGGCGACGATCGCGATGGTGCTCTGGCTCGTCTTCCCTCGCGTGTGGACCGCGATCCTCGGCATCCTCTGGGTGATCGCGATGGCGCTCTCCCGGACGCTGCTGTCGGTGCACTGGGCCACCGACACGCTCGGCGGAGCACTCGTGGGGGCGGGGGTCGTTCTCGTTCTCGCCGCGTGGCTGCTGCCGTGGGTGCAGTCGACGTCGCGGCGGGACGATCCCGCAGTCGCGCCAGTAGGCTGACACCGTCCCACATCGCATCGAGGAGCAGCATTGTCGCGCATCCGTCCGTATCGTCCGTCCGACCGTGCCGCCCTGTACGACGTCTGCGTGCGGACTGCGGATGCCGGTGCCGACGCGACCGGAATCTTCTCTGACGACTCGCTCTGGGGCGACCTCTTCGCCGTGCCCTACGTCGAACGCCACCCCGACCTCGCCTGGGTCGTCGAGACCGACGACGAGCGCGTGATCGGCTACATCGTGGCGACGGACGACACCGATGCCTTCGCGACCTGGTTCCGCGACGAGTGGTGGCCGACGCGACAGGAGCGGTACCCGCGGGCCGACGAGCCGACCACGCGTGAGGATCGCATGATCGAGTACGGCTACGCGCAGGCCCCTGGCCGGGATGCGAACGCTGAGGAGTACCCCGCGCACCTGCACATCGACCTCCTGCCCGAGACTCAGGGTCAGGGGCTCGGGCGACAGCTGATCGAGACGCTGTTCGCCGAGCTTCGCCGCCGCGGAGTGCGCGGACTGCATCTGGGCATGGACCCGGACAACACCGGGGCCGCCGCCTTCTACACGCGGCTCGGCATGACGCCGCTGCCTGCGGAACCGGGCGGCCAGAGCTTCGGCGTGCGCTTCGACGGATGAGGTGAGGGGGGCGCCGTGATCGGCGCGGCTCCGGTGCTCGCTGCGCTCGCGCCTCCCCGAATCCCCGGTGCTCGATAAGAAAGCTAGAGGGCCTCCGCTGGCGCGGAGACCCTCTAGCTTTTTTGGCGGTGACGGCGGGATTCGAACCCGCGGTTGCTTGCACAACACACGCTTTCCAAGCGTGCTCCTTCGGCCGCTCGGACACGTCACCAGGGAACAACCTGAACAGTCTA
>JAZBLP010000115.1:0-7820 GCA_037033305.1 Actinomycetota bacterium
GGTGGCGCGGCCGCGTCGTCGGGCCCGCCGCGGCTCGCTCGCCCCGCTGCTGCTCCTCACGCCGGCCATCGTGCTCGTCGCCGTGTTCGCCGGCTACCCGCTCGTGCGCTCCATCTGGTTCTCGCTCAACGACGTCAGCGTCTTCACCGGGATGACGCAGTTCGTCGGCTTCGAGAATTTCGCCCGTGTGATCGGCACGGCCGAGTTCCTGCCCACTCTCGGCCGCACCGCCATCTGGACATTCGGGGCGGTGTCCCTGCAGCTGTTCGGCGGCCTCGCCCTCGCCCTGATGCTCAACAACCGCTTCCCGATGCGCGGGGTGTATCGCGGACTCATCATGATCCCGTGGGCGACCCCGAGTGTGCTCGTCGCGCTCATGTGGAAGTGGGTCCTCGACCCCAACAACGGAGTGCTGAACCAGTGGCTCCTCGGCGCGGGGGTCATCGATCGCCCCATCGAATTCCTGTCGCAGAACAGCACCGCGCTGCCGACCCTCGTGATGATCGACGTGTGGCAGGGCATCCCGCTCTTCGCGATCATGATCCTCGCGGCCCTGCAGAGCGTCTCGGGCGAGCTCAAGGAGTCCGCGCAGATCGACGGATGCGGACCGGCGTCGGTCTTCCGACACGTCGTGCTCCCCGCGATCCTCCCGACCATCCTCATCACGACGCTGCTGCGACTGATCTGGACGTCGAACTACGTCGACCTGATCTTCATCCTCACCGGCGGCGGTCCCGGCACGTCATCGACCACGCTGGCGCTCGAGTCGTACCTGACCACCTACAAGGCGAGCGACTTCGGATCGGGTGCCGCGTACGCCGTGATCCAGGCGCTGTTCCTCGTGATCTTCATCGCGCTCTACGTGCGCCTCTCCCGGAAGGGATCGAACCGCTGATGACCATCTCGACATCTCCGCGCATCCGGGTCGGCCGGAGCGTCGGCAAGACCGGATTCGCGATCGCGCTCCTCGGCGTGCTGGGGCTCGTGCTGGGCCCGTACATCGTCATGCTGCTCACCTCGCTCACCCCGCGAGACGAGCTCGCGGGCGCCGGCGCCAACCTGATCCCGTCGGAGTTCACGATCGCGTCGTACGAGGAGCTCGTGACGACGACGCCGTTCCTCACCTACCTCCGCAACAGCTTCGCCGTCGCGGCGATCGCCGTGCCGATCACCCTGATCGTCTCCACCGGGGCTGCGATCGCGATGTCGCGCTTCGATTTCCGAGGGCGCGGCGCCGTGATGATCGGCCTGCTCCTCGCGCAGATGTTCCCGGCGGTGCTCCTCGTGATCTCGCTCCAGGGTCAGCTGCGCGGCATGGGTCTCATGGACACCACGGTGGGACTCGCGCTCGTGCACGCGGCGTTCGCGACCCCGTTCGCGACCTGGCTGCTCAAGGGGTTCGCCGACTCCATCCCCCGCGAGATAGAGGAGGCCGGGCAGATCGACGGAGCCTCGTCGCTGCAGATCATCCGCATCCTCCTCCTGCCGCTCCTGCGGCCGGGGATGGTCGCGGCCGGCACCTACGCGTTCATCCTCACCTGGAACGAATTCCTCTACGCCCTGACCTTCACGTCGCAGACCGCCACGAGGACCCTCCCCGTGGGTCTGCACCTGTTCATCGGCGAGTACCAGATCCGCTGGGACCTGCTCACCGCGGGCGGCGTGCTCTCGGTGCTCCCCGTGGTCGTCGGCTTCCTGCTCGTGCAGAAGCGCCTCGTCGCCGGCCTCGCCGCCGGCGCCGTCAAGGGCTGACGTCCCTTTCCCCTCTCCCCGCCTCTCGGAAGGACCATCCATGAAAATCGAATCCATCGACCTCCAGCTCTCCCGCATCCCCCTGCCGAAGGGGCCGTGGGGCGACCAGATCCACAAGGTCACCCACATCGAGATCCTCCTCGCTGACATCACCACCGACACCGGCCTCGTCGGCACCGGCTTCAGCCACACCTCCGGTGTCGGCGGGCAGATGATGATGGCCGCCCTGCGCGAGCTGATCCCGACGCTGATCGGCAAGGACGTGAATCCGCGCGCGGTCTGGCACCACTCATGGCAATACCTGCGCGACAACGGCCCCGGGGGCACCACCACGCTGGCGATCGCGGCGATCGACATCGCGCTCTGGGATCTGCTGGGCAAGCACCACCAGCAGCCGCTCGCTCGTCTGCTCGGCAAGGTGCGCGATCGCGTCGCCCTCTACGGCAGCGGGATCAATCTCAACCTGTCGGCCGAGGAAGTCGTCGAGCAGGTCAAGTCCTGGAAGGCCGATGGCTATGCGGCAGGCAAGGTCAAGGTCGGCAAGCCGGACCTCGAGGAGGACGTCTACCGTCTCACCAAGATCCGCGAGGCGGTGGGGGAGTACCCCCTGATGGTCGACGCCAACCAGGGCTGGAGCTACGGCGAGGCCGTGCGCGCCGTCACGCGCTTCCGCGATCTGAACCTCTACTGGGTCGAGGAGCCGCTGCGCGTCGACGACGTCGAGTCGCACGCGCGGCTGCGCGCTCGCTCTTCGATCCCGATCGGTCTGGGCGAGAACGTCTACACGCTGCAGCAGTTCACGCAGTACCTCGTCGCCGACGCCTGCGACTTCATCCAGGCCGATGTGGGTCGTGTCGGCGGCATCACGCCGTACATGGACATCGCCGCCCTCGGCCGCGGATTCAGCGCACCGATGACGCCCCACTTCGTGATGGAGCTGACGGCGAACGTGCTCTGCGCCGTGCCGAACGCGCTGTTCGGCGAGATGACGGACGGCGGCACCCTGTCGGATCTCGGCGTGATCCGGCCCCAGCTGCCGCAGAACGGATTCTTCGTCCCGAACGACTCCCCGGGCAACGGTCTCGAGTACGACCGTGAGAACCTCGCCCGCCTCGCGGTGCAGTGAGCGGAACGGAACCCCGATGACCGACATCTTCGACGTCTCCGACCGCATCGTCCTCGTGACCGGAGGGCTGGGCCAGATCGGCGCGGCCTTCGTCCGGGAGCTCCACGACCGCGGTGCCCGCGTCGCGGTCGGCTCGCGCAGCGCCGACCGCGAACGGCTGCGCGGGGTCTTCCCCGAGATCGCCGACAGCGATCGACTCCTCGCCGTCGCTCTCGACATCGTCTCGTCCGAGAGCGTCAACCGCGGGCTCGACCTCATCGAGCAGACGTGGGGTGCCGCGCCGGACGCCGTGATCAACAACGCGGGTCTCGACACCCAGCCGAGCGCTCCGCCCGAGGTCTCCGGTCCGTTCGAGGACTTCCCGGTCGAGGTCTTCCGTGAGGTCGTCGACGTGAACCTCGTCGGCACCTTCGTGGTGACGCAGGCAGTCGGGGCGCGCATGCGCGCGGCCGGTCGACCGGGATCGATCGTGAACGTCGGCTCGATCTACGGGATGGTCTCCCCGGTGCAGGACATCTACGCCTACAAGGAGGAGCAGACCGGGGTCCCGTTCGTGAAGCCGGTGGCCTATTCGGCGGCGAAGTCCGGCCTCTACAACCTGACCCGCTACTGCGCCACGTACTGGGGGCGCCAGGGCATCCGCGTGAACACACTCACGCCGTCGGGCGTGGGACGCGACACCCAGGACGCGACGTTCCAGAAGAACTACACCGATCGCATCCCGATCGGGCGGATGGCCGATGCGACCGACTTCTCGGGGGCGGCGGTGTTCCTGATCTCGGACGCGTCGAGCTACATGACCGGATCCAACCTCGTGATCGACGGGGGGTGGACCGCATGGTGACGACGGCCGCCGACCTCGGTGTGCTCATGGCGGCGATCGCGTCCCCCGTCGACCCGGACGGCGCTCTGCGCACCGACCTGCTCTCCACGCTCGTCGAGGACTACGTGCGCCGCGGCGTCGAGGGGATCTACTGCTGCGGGTCGTCCGGAGAGGGGTTGCTGCTGTCCGACGACGAGCGCACGCGGGTGGTCGAGACCGCGGTCGAGGCGGCCGCGGACCGCATCCCCGTGGTCGCGCACGTCGGTGCTCTGTCGACCCGCGAGGCCATCTCACTCGCCCAGCGTGCCCAGCGCGCAGGGGCCTCGGCGCTGTCGATGATCCCGCCGATCTACTACTCCTACGGAGCGCACGCCGTCGTCGACCACTACCGCGCCGTGCTCGACGCCGTCGACCTCCCGCTCATCGTCTACAACATCCCGCAGTTCACGGGCACGGAGTTCACCCTCGAGTCGGCAGGGGCGCTTCTCGGCGACCCGCGCATCATCGGGCTCAAGCAGACCGCGCACAACATGTACGCGCTGGAGCGGATGAAGGACGCGTTCCCCGACAAGGCGTACATCAACGGGTTCGACGAGGTCTTCGTCCCGGCGCTCGCCGCTGGAGCGCGCGGCACGATCGGCACGACGGTCGGACTGCAGATCGAGCTGTTCCTGCAGGCACGTCGACTGCTGGAGCAGGGCGACCTCCCGGGAGCGCAGCGTGTGCAGAGCCGCATCAACCGGGTGATCTCCGAGCTGGTCGCTGTCGACGTCTTCCCCGCCGCGAAGTACCTCTCCGGGCGCAGCGCCGGGGGAGCGGGATCGCTGGGCGACTGCCGACGCCCCTTCCGTCCGCTGTCTCCCGCCGATCGCTCTCGGCTGGACGCCCTGGGCGAGGAGCTCGACGGCTTCCTCGCGGAGGTGTGAGGCGCCCGTTCTGACATCGATTACAGTGAGTGCCCATGGCCACGATCTACGACGTCGCGTCCCGCGCGGGCGTGTCCCCGGCGACCGTGTCCCGCGTCTTCAACGGCACGAGCGTGTCGCAGGAGAAGGCGGATGCCGTGCGGCGCGCGGCATCCGAGCTGGCGTTCACTCCGAATCGCGCCGCCCGCACGCTGCGCCGGCGGACCGGTGAGGTCATCGCGCTCGTCATCCCCGACATCGAGAACCCGTACTTCACCGAGATGGCACGCGGCGTCGAGGACGTCGCGTCGGAGGCAGGGTACTCGGTGGTGCTCTGCAACTCGGACTCCCAGGTCGACAAGGAGGCGGCGTACCTGCGGATAGCGATGGCCGAGCACATGTCGGGTGTGATCATCGCGACCGCGGACGGGAGGTCCGATCTCGACGGCATCCTCGCGACGGGCCGACCCGTCGTGGCGGTCGATCGTGGAACCGCCTACGACATCGACGGCGTCGTGATGGCGAACCGGGAGGCCGGCAGCTCGGCGGCGAAGGACCTGCTCGATGCGGGTCACCGACGGATCGCCTACATCGGCGGGCCCGAACACATCGACACGGCTGTCGAGCGCGCGGCGGGCTGGCGGGCGGCGCTGAGCTCGGCGCACCCTGATCTGGATCTCGACGAGCTCGAGCGGTTCTCGACCTTTCGTGTCGACGGGGGGCGCGATGCGATGCAGGAGCTTCTCGCGCTGCCCGAGCCGCCGGATGCCGTCGTCGCCGGCAACAACCTGATCGGCGTCGGCGCGATACAGGTTCTCAGCGAGCATGGCCTGACCCCGCCGCGGATCGGCGTCGCGGTGATCGGCTCTCTGCCCTTCACGACGCTGTCGCCGACTGCGGTGACGGTCGTTCGTCTGCCGGCCAGGGAGATGGGGGTCAGCGCGGCGCGGATGCTGTTCGAACGCATCGGCGGCGACCGCCGAGCGCCGCGCACCGTGGTGCTGACGGCTGAGGTCCTGCCGGCGCGCGTCGCACATCGCTGACGCCCGCTGAGCGCTCAGCGCTCACGCTACTGCGAGCGCCAGAAGCGGGTCGCCAGATTCGTGAGCTCGGTGTCGAGATCGTCCACCTTGCCCTCGACGCGCGTGAGTCGGGTATCGAGGGAGTCGAGCCGCACCGTCACCACGTCGAAGCCGGCACGCGTCTCCGCTCGCAGCGCACCGATCTCTGCGCGCAGCACCCGATTGAACTGCGTCGTCATCAGGGTCATGCCGCCGAGCATCGCGGTGGCGAAGATGCCGATCATGGTCCAGGCCTGCGGATCGCTCACTTCCATACCCCCATTGTTCGTCGAGGGGATCAGGATGTCACCGCAGGTCCGCACTGTATGCCGGAGTACCCGGGGATCGTGAACAACTCGATCGCGCGAGCGGCGGTGCAGGAGCGACCGCCCGCGCTATCTTGTGTCGTGAAATCGATTTCAGCTACAGTTGCAGGACACGTGCATCAAGGAGGACGCGAGTCATGACCTACACCCTGCCGACGACGGCATCCCGACCGGCCTCCGCGCCGAAGACCGCGTATCTGATCGCCTCGGGCGATCTGCGTGAAGCCGCGAACACGGGCGGCTGGCCCGTGCAGGTCGAACTCGAAGCGGGCGTCACCGGCGTGTTCGAAGAGCTCGGCTGGAGCGTCATCCGCGCCAACGACGTCGACCCCGAGACCGGACACGGCTTCATCTCGAGCCAGCGCATGGGCCTCGAGGTCTTCAAGAACATCCCTGTCGACGCTCCGCTCATCGTCGCCGAGGCTGTCTGGCAGTACTCGCACCATGTGCTCGCGGGGCTGCGTACGCATGAGGGGCCGATCCTCACGGTCGCGAACTTCGCGGGGGACTGGCCGGGCCTGGTCGGACTGCTCGGCCTCAACGCCGGCCTCACGAAGATGGGCAAGCCGTACGCCACGATCTGGTCGGTGGACTTCACCGACGACTGGTTCCGTGACGGCATCCGCGAATGGACCGAGACCGGATCCATCACGCACGACGCCTCGCACGTGCGTCCGCTTCCGGAGCTGCCCGAGAGCGCCGAGAAGCAGCTGGGTGAGGCCCTCGCGGCCGAGCTGCGCGCCGAGAAGGCCATCATCGGAGTCTTCGACGAGGGCTGCATGGGCATGTACAACGCCATCTTCGACGACGAGCTGCTCAACAAGACCGGCATCTACAAGGAACGGCTCTCCCAGTCGGCCCTGTATGCCGAGATGCTCGAGGTCACCGATGCGGAGGCCGACGCCGCGTACGACTGGCTGATCGACGCAGGCATGACGTTCGTCTTCGGGGAGGATGCGGCTACGGAGCTGACGCGCGACCAGGTGCAGTGGCAGCTGAAGATGTACATCGCCGCACTCCGCATCGCCGATGACTTCGGACTCGATGCGGTCGGCATCCAGTACCAGCAGGGCCTGAAGGACCTGGTGCCGGCATCCGACCTGGCCGAGGGCATCCTGAACTCCACCGAGCGCCCTCCCGTCACCTCGCGCGACGGCTCGCGGGTGCTGCACGAGGGGCGCGCGTTCCCGCACTTCAACGAGGCCGACGAGGGCGTTGCGGTCGACGCGCTCGTCACCGATCGGGTGTGGCGCGCGATGGGGCTCGTCCCCGACAACACCCTGCACGACGTGCGCTGGGGCGAGGACTTCGACGGAGAGTTCGTCTGGGTGTACGAGATCTCGGGCTCCGTGCCGGCATCGCACCTCGGCGGATGGCAGAACGCCGAGGGCTGGCGTCAGGGCCACGTGTTCTTCCCCGCTGGTGGCGCCACGATCAACGGTGTGTCGAAGCCGGGCGAGATCGTGCTCTCGCGCGTGTTCATCGCCGACGGCATCTTGCAGGCCGACATCTTCCGCGCATCCGTCGTGGAGCTTCCGGCGGAGGAGACGCAGCGACGCAAGGACGCCACGAACCCGGAGTGGCCGATCGCGCACGTGGTGCTGCACGGCGTATCGCGCGATCAGTTCATGGCCCGTCACAAGGCCAACCACGCGCAGCTCGTCTACGCGCCGGACGCCGAGACGGCTGACAAGGCGCTGATCGCGAAGGCGGCGATGTTCCAGGGGATGGGCATCACGGTCAACCTGGTCGGAGACCTCACGATCTGAGCGCGAGCCGTCCGGGGAGGGCGGAGAGGGTCGAGAAGGGGCGGATGCTGCGGCCTAC
>JAZBLP010000116.1:0-7751 GCA_037033305.1 Actinomycetota bacterium
GACCTCCGGGTTATGAGCCCGGCGAGCTACCGAACTGCTCCACCCCGCGGCACGATCAATAGCCTAACACGCGAATCAGGAGTGCGCGAATCGAGGCCGCATCGACGCGGGTGCGGGAGGATGGGAGCATGCCAGAGACTCCCGCCGTGTCCCTTGCCGTCCCCGTCGCCGTCTGTCAGTTCGCGCCGATCGCCTCCCGTGCGGCCAACCGCGATCGGATCGCGGAGCTGACGGCGGAGGCTGCGGCGCGCGGCGCCAGGCTGATCGTGTTCCCTGAGTATTCGAGCTACTTCGTGGACCCGATGGACGCCACTCTGGCGGAGAACGCGGAGTCGCTCGACGGCGAGTTCGTGTCGACGCTGACCGCGTTGGCCGCCGACTACGGAGTGGTGATCGTCGCGGGCCTGGCCGAACAGGCCTCGGACGCCACTCATGTGCGGAACACGGTCGTGGCGGTACGCGGCGACGGCATCCTCGCGACCTATCGCAAGCAGCACCTGTACGACGCGTTCGGCCAGACCGAGTCCGACTGGGTCGAGGCGGGCGAGGTCGGGGGAGCGGCGACGTTCGATGTCGCGGGCCTCCGCTTCGGACTGATGACCTGTTACGACCTGCGATTCCCCGAGGTGTCCCGCACCCTGATCGATGCCGGTGCCGACGCCCTGGTGGTGCCGGCCGAGTGGGTCCGCGGTCCTCTCAAGGAGCACCACTGGACGACTCTGCTCGCGGCGCGCGCCATCGATAACACCGCGTACGTGATCGCGGCCGACCACCCGACGCCGATCGGCGTCGGACACTCGCAGATCGTCGATCCGCAGGGCGTCGTGCGCGCCGGGGTGGGAACGACCGAGGGCATCGCCGTCGCGTCGGTGGAACGGAGCGCGATCGACGGCGTAAGGGCCACCAACCCGTCGCTCCGCGTGCGCCGATACGTCGTCGGTCCCCGCTGATCGCATCCCCTCAGAAGCTCGACGCGAGCCTCGTCGCTGCGTCCTCCAGGATCTCGACACGTTTGCATGCCGCGAAGCGCACGAGACCGGCGTACTCGACTCGGCGAGCCTGCGACACGAATGCGGTCAGCGGGATCGCCACGACTCCTGCACGTTCGGGGAGTGCGCGGCAGAATTCTGCAGCATCCGTGCCGCCGAGCGCTGACGCGTCGGCCACGGTGAAGTAGCCGCCCTGGGGCGGATGAACGGTGAACCCGGCTGCGCGCAGCCCGGCACCGAGTATCTCGTGCTTGCGCGCCAGCGTCGCCGCGGCATTCGCGAAGAACGCATCCCCGAGCCGCAGACCCACGGCGACCGCAGGCTGGAACGGCGAGCCGTTCACGTAGGTCAGATACTGCTTCACTGTCAGCACGGCTGTGATGAGATCGGCGGGGCCGTGCACCCAGCCGATCTTCCAGCCTGTCGCGGAGAACGTCTTGCCTGCCGACGAGATCGTGAGCGTGCGCCCGGCGGCGCCCGGCAGGGTGGCGACAGGGGCATGCGGGACGACGAAGGCGAGATGCTCGTAGACCTCGTCGGTGACGATGATCGCATCGTGCAGCTCGGCGAGACGGACGACCTCGGACAGCACCTCCCGACCGAAGACGGCTCCGGTCGGGTTGTGCGGATCATTGACCAGGATGATGCGCGTACGGTCGGACACCGTGTCCGCCAGCCGTTCGAGATCCGGCTGGAAGTCCGGAGCTCGCAGAGGCACCGTACGCAGGCGCGCGCCGGCGAGGGCGACCGCCGCCGCGTAGGAGTCGTAGTACGGCTCGAAGACGACGACCTCGTCGTCAGGACCGTCGATGAGGGCGAGCAGCGTCGCGGTCAGCGCCTCCGTGGCACCGGCCGTCACGATCACCTCTGTCGACGGGTTCACCTCGAGCCCGTAGAAGCGCCGCTGGTGCTCGCCGACCGCCTCGAGCAGGTCGGGGTTGCCTCTTCCGGGCGGGTACTGATTCACACCGCGGGAGATCGCCTCCCGGGCGGCGTCGAGCACCTCTGCCGGACCGTCCTCGTCAGGGAAGCCCTGGCCGAGATTTATCGCACCGGTTCGGGCCGCAGCAGCGGACATCTCTGCGAAGATGGTGGGCGCGACGGTTCCGTCTGGTGCGAGCAGACCGGCTCCCGCTGCCGTGCGCCGCCATGCGCCGGGGATGACACTCATGAAGAACAGGCTAAGGCCATAGGTGAAACTCATCTTCGCCATACGAAACGCACAGATACAGGCGTCACTCTGAGAGGGCGTTGTTGAAGGAGCACACACCATGAACGAAGACAGCACCCAGGACCACTCGGCACCTGCGTCGAATGACGCAGTGCCGTCCACCGAGGCAGCAGAGGTCGTCGACCGTTCGACGACGGATGCCGCCGCTCAGACCCCCGGCATCGTCGCCGCCCCGGCGCCATATCAGGGACACCATGTCCCCGCGACGTTCACATCGTCCCCCGCTCGCCCATTCGAGGCGCCGACCGCCCCGGTGACGTCAGAGGCCCAGACCGTCCCCCAGCAGTACCTCGGAGCTCCGGGGCACCACCCCGGACAGGCCGCCGGCCCCGTCGGCAGTCCCGCCGCGACCTCTCCTGGTGCGGCATTCGGTCTGCACACCGGGGCACAGCCCGGACAGCCGGTCGACGGCGCGACCAAGGTCAAGGAACAGAAGCCGCGCGCGGGAGTGAAGTTCGCCGCGATCGTCGTGGCGGCTGCTCTCGTCGGCGGTGTCGCGGGCTTCGGCGGCGGAGCGATCCTCAACGGGGTCTCCGATCAGGGTTCGACGGGCGTCGCCCAGGGCCCGGAGACCATCACGGTCAACAACCCGGGCTCCGTCAACGAGACGACCGCCGTCGCGACCGCGGCACTCCCGTCGGTCGTCACCATCGAGGTGGCCGGCTCCGATCAGGGCGGCAGCGGATCGGGCGTCATCATCAGCGACGACGGCTACGTGCTCACGAACACTCACGTGGTGACGCTCGGCGGCGCGGTCGCCGATCCCACGATCCGCGTCACCACGTCCGACGGCCGCATCTTCTCGGCGACCGTCGTCGGAACCGACCCGATCTACGACCTCGCCGTCATCAAGCTCGAGGACGCGACCGATCTGACCCCGATCGATTTCGCGGACTCCTCCAAGCTCAACGTGGGAGACACCGCGGTGGCTCTGGGCGCGCCGCTCGGCCTGTCGAACTCCGTCACCACCGGAATCGTCAGCGCGCTGAACCGCAGCATCCAGATCGCATCGTCGGCGCTTCCGGATTCGTCCTCGGAGGACGCGCCGCAGAACGAGCAGCAGACGCCCGAGCAGGGCGAGGGCCCATTCCAGTTCGATCTGCCCGGCAACACCTCGCAGCAGAGCTCGGAGTCCATCTCGATCGCAGTGATCCAGACGGATGCCGCGATCAACCACGGCAACTCCGGCGGCGCGCTCGTGAACAGCAAGGGCGAGCTCATCGGCATCAACGTCGCGATCGCGAGCTCCGGAAGCTCGGAGGAGTCGGGATCCATCGGTATTGGATTCGCGATCCCGGCGAACATCGCCCAGCGCGTGTCGGAGGAGATCATCGCCGACGGCGCAGCCACCCATGGCCTGCTCGGGGCATCGGTGCAGGATGCGGCCAGCGTCGAGGATGCAGACGTGTCGGGTGCCTACATCGCCGACGTCACCGGCGGCGGCGCTGCCGCGGCCGGTGGGCTGAAGGCCGACGACATCGTGACCGCGTTCAACGGCGTGCCCATCACGAGTGCCAGCGACCTCACGGCGCAGGTGCGTGCGGCGGCCGGGGGCAGCGATGCGAAGGTCACCTACATCCGTGGAGGCAAGGAATACGAGGCCGACGTGACCCTCGGCGACCTCGCCGGCTGACTCCGGCGATCCCGCTCACCGAGAAGGACGCCACCCCGCGATAGGCTCGCGGGGTGGCGTCCTTCTCTTTCGGCTCCGGCAATGCGGCCAAGCTGCTTCGGATACCTCTCTACCTGGCCGGGCGAGCCGGGACCCTCGTCATTCCGCGCGGGCGGCGGTGGGTGTTCGGGTGCGGTGCCGGCGTCGGCGACGGGGCGCTCGCCCTGCAGCGACTCGCGGCAGCCGAGGGGCACGACACCGTGTGGCTCACGTCCTCCGATCGTGAGGACCGCGACGCCGCCGCGCTCGGCCTCCGCACGGTGCGCAAGGGCCTCCTGCGCGGGTGGTGGGCGACGGCGCGCGCCGGCGTCGTCGTCGTCACGCACGGGCTCGGCGACGTCAATCGCTATGCGGTGTCGGGCGCCTTCGTGGTGCAGCTCTGGCACGGCATCCCCCTCAAGCGGATCGGATTGGACTCGCCTGCGACCACGCAGGTCCCCGACGTCCCGGGGGCGCCGTTGCTGCGCCGTCTCGTCGGCTTCCTGTACCGCCGAGCCGCGCAACGGATCCGAGTCTTCCCGGCCGCGTCCCACCGGTCGAGGGGTCGGCTCGAGTCGGCCTTCGCTCTCAGCGACGGCCGCGTCGTCGTCACCGGCGAGCCACGAGTCGACGTGCTGTCCGCAGGCGACCCGGCCGAGCGGCGGACCACCGCGTCTGCTGCGCTGGAGCGCGTGGTCGGCGCACTGCCTCCCGGTTCTCGGACGATCCTCTACGCCCCCACGTGGCGTGATGGAGCCGTAGATCCGGCGGTCCCGTCGGCAGCTCAGTGGGTGCGGATCGTCCAGGTGCTCGAGCAGCGGGATGCCGTGCTGCTCGTTCGCTCGCACCCGCTCGGAGAGGGCGGATACGCGCCTCCGCTCCCCAGCAGAAGGGTGCGGATGCTCGGATCGGGCCTGCTGACCGATGTCACGCCGGTGCTGCCGGCGATCGATGTGCTCATCACCGACTACTCTTCGATGGCATACGACGTGGGGCTGCTGAGAATGCCGGTGCTGTTCCTCGCTCCCGATGCCGAGCAGTATGCGCGGACGAGAGGCTTCTACGGTCGATTCCAGGACGTCGCGGGCGACGATGCCGCGACGAGCTGGGACTCGCTCCTGCCGCAGCTGTCGGAGCTGTTGGGCGACGAGGACCTCTTCTCCGCTCGCGCCGAGCGTTCGGATACGCTCAGCGCGGAGATGCACGCCTTCCGCGACGGCGGCAACACCCGGCGCGTCTACGAAACAATCCGTGCGCGGGGCATCCCCGCGCCGAAGGGAGCAGCATGACAACGGCCCGGATCGATGAGGCGGCAGAGACGCTGGTCATCGCAGGCGCCGGCCAGCGCCCCGCCACCGCCGAGCTGATCGGGCCGCGCGCCCGGGTGGGAGCGAGGATCACCGGCGGGGGCAAGACCTGGAAGGCGACGTTCCCCCTGCGCGCATCTCGGTGGGGCGGTCCTGAGCTTCCCCTTCCCAGCGGGGACTACGAGCTGAACATCGTCGACGTGGAGCTCGGCGATCTCCTCGTCGCACCGGAGGTGCTGACCGGCGTGCGCATCACCGTCGACGGCGCGACCGTGCGCATCTCGGCGCCGATCGATCCTGTCTATGAGACGAGCGAGGGGCAGGCGACCCTCGAGGGTCGCTACCTCGCGCACCCGGGCGCCACCGAGAACGCGGTCTTCTTCGAGAGCTTCTACGGACGCGCCGTCGGCTGCAACCCGCAGGCGATCGACCGCGCCCTGTCCGCGCAGGCGCCGGACGTCGTGCGCTACTGGAGCGTCGTCGATCTGTCGGTGCCGGTTCCCGACGGGGCGATCGCGGTCGTCGAGGGCAGCCCGGAGTGGTGGCGTGCTCGCGCGGCATCCCGGCTACTGGTCGTCAACGACTGGCTGCGGCGTCGCTTCGCCCGCAAGCCCGGCCAGAAGGTGCTGCAGACCTGGCACGGTACCCCGCTGAAGCGGCTCGCGCTGCACCGGCCCGGGTTCGCTCCTCGACGGATGGCGGCGGTCGTCAAGGAGTCTCGTCGCTGGGACGTGCTTCTGGCGCAGAACTCGTACTCCGAACGTATTCTCCGCAAGGCATACGCATTCTTCGGGCGGCCCATCTGGGTCGAGGGGTATCCGCGGAACGACGCGCTGGTCACCGGGGACGCAGCTGCGATCCGTGCCGACCTCGGGATCGCCGACGGCGAGCGCGTGCTGCTGTATGCGCCCACGTGGCGCGATGACCGGCACGAGATGGTCGACTTCATCGATGCGGAGGAGCTCGCCAGGCAGACGGACTCCGTCGTGCTCGTGCGCGGACACTCCCGCACGATCGACACGGGACGGGACCGTGCGGGCGCTCGCGTGGTCGACGTCACCGGATACCCCGAGACCTCGCAGCTCCTGCTCGCCGCCGACGTGCTGATCACCGACTACTCCTCGGTGATGTTCGATTTCAGCGTGACGGGCAAGCCGATGTTCTTCCTCGTGCCCGACATCGATCACTATCGCGGGGAGCTCCGAGGGTTCTACTTCGATCTCGAGACCCGCGCTCCCGGCCCGTTGGTCCGCACGCAGGATGAACTGGTCGCTGCTCTGGCTGACGGCGAGCACGAGAACATCTACGCCGAGCGGTACGGCGCGTGGCGTGCGCAGTTCAACTCGCGGGATGACGGTCGTTCGGCCGAGCGGGTCGTGGCTCGGATCCTGGATCAGGGGTACGTCACCCGGTGAGTCGGGTCGTGCCTCAGTGCGTCAGGGCAGCGGCGTGTTGCGGGTGCCCAGTCGGGATGCGTCGACCGTGTCCCGGGCGCCGCGCAGTACGCCCTCGATGAAGCCGAGGCCCCAGGAGAGGTGCATGGTGGGCAGAACGAGAAGCGTCCACAGCCTCTGCCGCGGCACGCCACCGCCAGGCAGGCAGGCGACGCCCACCACGAGCAGCAGGTAGGCCACCAGCGGCAGATAGACCACGGCCCCGACGACGAGTGAGAGAGGGCCGGAGAGGACGCCGGTCAGCTGCAGGACGCCGGTGAGGAGAGCGGCCACGACGAGGACCACGAGCGCCGGGGGAGCGAAGTACCGGATGCCGTTGCGGCGTCCGTACCGTCTCACGAGCTCTCCGCGCCAGGCGCCCGTGGCCCGGAACTGACGCGCGAGGCGCAGCCAGCTCTCCCGTGGCCAGTAGGTGACCGAGAGATTCGGATCGAACCAGACGAGATGCCCTGCCTGGCGGATTCGAAGGTTGAGTTCCCAGTCTTCTCCGCGGCGGATCGACTCGTCGAAGAGCCCGACCTCGTCGAGCACGGAACGGCGCATGACACCGAGATAGGCGGATTCGGCTTCCCCCTCGTGGGTGCCTCCGTGATAGGCCCCGCCGCCGAGGCCGACCGGGGAGTTGTAGAGCCGCGCGACTGCGGTCTGGAACGGTGTGCGGCCGTCGGCGCGCATCACGCCGCCGACGTTCGCGGCACCCGTGCGTTCGAGGGTCTCGAGGGCGAGTGCAGCGTAGCCGGGAGCGAGTTCGGAATGAGCGTCGACTCGGACGATCGTTGAGAAGCGGCTCGCCCGGATCGCGGCGTTCAACCCGACCGGGATGTGCGCTGCCGGGTTGTCGACGAGCCGGATCCGCGCGTCCCCTTCCGCCAGACGCCGAGCCAGTTCTGTCGTGCCGTCGGTGGACGGTCCGAGCGCGAGCACCAGCTCGGCGGGGACAGCGAGCTCCTGCGCGAGCACGGAGGCGACCGCGTGCTCCAGATAGGCGCGCTCATTGAGCACGGGCATGACGAAGGACACTCCGTTCTCGGGGGTGGCGATGTCGTTGTCAGGCACATGACGATCATGGCATGTGCTTCTCGCGCATTCGCTGATACGGGGGATCGGCGATCCCGGGCG
>JAZBLP010000117.1:0-7573 GCA_037033305.1 Actinomycetota bacterium
GACGGGCCTACTCCCGCTTCCTCGTCACGACCCGCTGCAGCAGCACGAAGACGAGCAGGATGCCTCCGGTGATGATCGTCGTCATCTCGGGCGGGATGCCACCGTCTCGCGTGATGAGCACATTCATCAGACCGAGCACCAGCGCGCCGACGACCGACCCGAGCACATAGCCGTACCCACCGGTGAGCACCGTGCCTCCGATCACCGCGGCTGCGATCGCGTCGAGCTCCCAGCCGATGCCGGTGATGTTCTGCGCGGTGCCGAGTCGTGCGGTGTACAGCACCGCCGCGAGCCCGGCCAGACCGCCGCTGATCACATAGACCAAGACCTTGGTGCGCTGGACGGGAAGACCCATCAGCAGCGCCGAGTTCTCGGAGCCGCCGATGGCGTAGACCGTGCGTCCGGTGCGCGTGCGGTGCAGCACGAAGAATGCCGCAGCCACGACGAGCACCGCGACGAGCACTGCGGGGGTGATCACGAGGTCGTTGACCTTCGGGCCGTCGATGATCTTCAGCTGCGTGCCGATCCAGCGGATCGGCGACTCCTCGCCCAGCCGCTCGGGCTTGGTGCTGAGCAGCGAGGCGAGGCCCCGCCCGAGGAACATCATCGCCAGCGTCGCGATGAACGGCTGCACGTCGAAATACCGGATCAGCACACCCGACACGATGCCGAAGAGCACCCCGATGCCGATCATCGCGACGATCACCGCGAAGGCGTTCCATCCGGCATTCGAGAGCATGACGCCGGCGACGGACGAGACCGCGATGATGGATCCGACCGAGAGGTCGATGCCGCCCGTGAGGATCACGAAGGTCAGCGCGACAGCGAGCACGATGAGGTGCGCATTGTTGATGAGCAGGTTCGAGAGCGTGTTGAACTGGACGATGCGGCCGTAGGCCACCTCGCCGAAGATCACCATGCCGACGAAGATGACCACGGAGGCGATCGTCGGCAGCACCGAGGGGTTCGCCGTGACCATGCGTCGCAGACGATCGATCACGCTGTCGTTCGCCTGCGTGGCCGGCGGGGCGGTCATGACGCTCATGCGGACACCTCTTCCTTCACGATGGCCTGTTCTACCGGTCGCGCTGGGCGACGTGATCGGAACCAGCTGCGCACCCGCTGCGACTGCAGCAGGCACAGCACGACGATCACGATGGCCTTGAACGCCGGCGTCGCCGACGACGAAACACCCAGATACAGCACGGTCTTGTCGAGCGTCGCGATGAGCAGGGCGCCGACGAACGCGCCGCTGAGCGAGAACTTGCCGCCCGCCAGCGAGGCCCCGCCGATCACGACCGCGAGGATCGCATCGAGCTCGAGCTGATATCCGGTGCGTGAGATGTCGACGGTCATGACGCTGCCCACCGACATGATCCCGGCGATCCCCGCGAGGATGCCGCTCATGATGTACACCGTCAGCAGCAGGCCCTTGGGTTTGATGCCCGCCATCCGGCTGGCTCGCGGGTTGATCCCGATCGCCTCGATCATCAGCCCGAGGGCGCTGCGGCGGACGACCCAGCCGACGGCGATCACGATCAGCACGGCGAGGATGAACACCACCGGGATGCCGATCACGAAGCCGTTCGCGATCCATCGGAACGCCTCGTTCGACGCGGTGGTGTTCTGCCCGCCCGTGATGACCTTCGCGATACCGCGGCCGGCGAGCATGAGCACGAGCGTCGCGATGAACGGCTGCAGCCCGACGTAGGCGACCAGGACGCCATTGACCGCTCCGAGGATGCCGGTGATCACGAGCGCCAGCCCCACGGCGGCGAGCGCCGCGCCGAACGAGTCGCCGGCGGCACTGAGGAACTCCATCGACACGGCCCCCGCGACGGCCATGAGCGATCCGACGGAGAGGTCGATGCCGCCGGTGGCGATCACGAGCGACATCCCTATCGCGATCATCATGATCGGAGCGGCCTGGCGCAGGATGTCGATGAGGTTGCCGACGAGGTTGCCGTTGTTCGGATTGATCGAGAGCGCGAGGTAGGTCGGGTCCTTGATCACGTTCAACGCGAGCAGCGCGAGGATCGCGATGATGCCCCAGAAGAACGGCTTGCGGATCAGTTCCCGCCAGAGGGTGGTGCCGGCTGCCGCGGTCATCGCGCTGCCTCCTTGTCAGTCGTGTGGCCGATCGTATCCGGCAGTGCGCTGTCGGCATCGTCGAGGGTGTCGGCGGCGGCCTCCACTCCGTGCGCGGCGATGATGTCGACGATCACCTGCGCGGTGACATCCGGCCCGTTCTGGACCTCGCCGATCTTGCGGTGGTCCTTCAGCACGACGATCCGCTCGGACAGTCGCACGACCTCTTCGAGCTCCGACGAGATGAAGACGACGGCGACGCCCTCCTCGGCGAGCTCGGCCACCGCTTCCTGGATCTCGGCCTTCGCGCCCACATCGATGCCGCGGGTCGGCTCGTCGAGGATCAGAAGCTCGGGTCGCGTCGCGAGCCAGCGCCCCAGCAGCACCTTCTGCTGGTTGCCGCCGGAGAGGTTCTTGATCATGCGGTCGGGGTCGGCCGGACGGATGTTGAACTGCCGGATGTAGCGATCGACGATCGCATCCTGCTCCTTGCGACTCATGGGCCGCGCCCAGCCTCGTTCGGCCTGCACCGCCAGAACGATGTTCTCGCGGACGGTGAGGTCTCCGATGATCCCCTCGTCACGGCGGTTCTCGGTCGAGAAGGCGATCCGTCTCGGCAGCGCATCGGCGGGCGACCTGAGGTCGATCCGGCTCCCGTGCAGCTCGATCGTCCCCTCGTCGGTGCGATCGGCGCCGTAGAGCAGTCGCGCCAGCTCGGTGCGCCCTGAGCCGAGCAGCCCGGCGAACCCGACCACCTCTCCCGGACGGATGTCGAGGTCTGTGGCCTCGACCGCGCCGCGTCGGGTGATCCCGGTCGCGGAGAGCAGGGGCTTCTCGTCCGCCTCGCGCGGCGCGCGGCGCCGGTTGCCGCCCAGCGATGTCAGCGTGTCGAGGTCCTTGCCGATCATGGCCGAGATCAGAGCATGCCGGTCGAGTTCGCGGGTGAGGTATTCGCCCTCGTATCTCCCGTTGCGCAGCACTGTCAGCCGGTCGCTGATGGCGTAGACCTGATCGAGGAAGTGCGAGACGAAGAGGATCGCGACACCCTGGTCCCGAAGCGAGCGGATCACGGCGAAGAGCCCGTCGACCTCGGCGGCGTCGAGGCTGGAGGTCGGCTCATCGAGGATGAGCACCTTGGCCTTGATCGCCATCGCCCGGCTGATGGCGACCAGCTGTTGCAGCGCGATGGACAGGGTCGACAGCGGCTTGCGCGTGTCGAGGTGTCCGAGGCCCAGGCGCCCGAGGGCGTCGGTCGCGGCGCGATGAGTCGCCGACCAGTTGATGCCGAACAGCCCCCGCAGCTCATGGCCGAGCATCACGTTCTCGCCGATGGAGAGGTTCGGAGCGAGGTTGACCTCCTGGTAGACGGTCGATATCCCCGCATCCTGCGCGTCGCCGGCACCACTGAAGCTGCGCTCCTGCCCGACGACCACGATCGACCCGGAGTCGATCCGATAGACACCGGTCAGGGCCTTGATGAGGGTCGATTTGCCCGCGCCGTTCTCTCCCATGAGCGCGTGCACCTCGCCGGGGAAGAGACGGAAGTCGACCCCGTCGAGGGCTTTCACCCCGGGGAACTCGATCGAGATCCCGCGCATCTCGACGATGGGAAGTTGGTGGTTCATCGGTGTCTCCTCCTCCGGACGAGCCCGGACGGCGCGGCTCTGCGCGCCGCCCGGGCTCACTGGCTGATCGCTCCGGCGTCGGGGTCAGTACTTGCGGTCGGCGAGCACGGCCTGTGCTGCGTCTGCGGAATCGAAGGCCTCGCTGGGGACCACGATGTACGAGTCGACGTCCTCACCGGCGAGAGCCTTCTCGACGACCTCGAGGGCCGTCTCCCCGAACAGCGGGTTGTACTCGTGCACGTAGCTGAGCTCACCGTCGGCGAGCGCCTGCATGGCGTTCTTCGTGCCGTCGATCGTGGCGATCTTGACGTCCTCGCCCACGACGAGTCCGGCTTCCTCGGCGGCCTGCGCAGCGCCGAGGCCCATCTCGTCGTTCTGGGCGAACACGAGCTGGATGTCGTTGTTCGAGGACTTGAGCATCGTCTCGAAGACGCTCTTGCCCTCCTCCGCCGACCAGTTCGCGGTCTGCGCGTCGACCTTGGTGAGCGACGAATCGCCGAGACCCTCATCGAACCCGGTGTTGCGCTCGTTCACGACCCCGACCCCGGCCGGCCCCTCGAGCACGACGTAGTTGCCGCCGTCGGGGAACGTCGCCGCAGCCCAGGTGCCGACCTCCTTCGCGACCTCCACGTTGTCGGGAGCGATGCGCGTGACGTACAGACTGTCGTCGTCGGGCTCGATGCCACGATCGAGCAGGATGACGGGGATCTCCGCCTCCTGTGCGCGCTTGAGCGAGTCCTCCCAGCCCGAAGCCTCGGTGGCCGAGAGCAGGATCACGTCGACGCCCTCGTCGACGAACGACGTGAACGCGTCGATCTGCGACTTCTGGTCGAGGTTGGTGGCGGGCGCGTACTTGAGGTCGTATCCGGCGTCCTCCGTGAAGGTGTCCTGGATGTTCTGCTCGTTGGCCTCGCGCCATGCGCCTTCCGGTCCGACGGCCACGAAGCCGACAGTGGTGACGCCGTCGCCGTCACCGCCGCCCCCGTCACCGGAGTCGCCGGTCGAGCAGGCCGCAAGACCGATGGTGAGTGCGCCGACTGCTGCCAGGCCGAACGCGATGCGAATGCGCTTCTTCGCGGACATTTCTTCTCCTCGTTGAGATGCCGGTCACTCCGGCGGTGGGTGGACCGGTCCTGGTCCGATCGTGAGTGCAGGACATCTGCATCGCATGTCCTGCCGCGATGTTACCGGGAACAATTTCTGGAACACAAGAGGGGATCGGAAACTCGGTGATCTCATCGAGCGACGTCTTTGTTACCGATCACAAGTCGATGCTGTGGCTCAGTTCGGCGGCGATCATCTCGACCACCGTGTCGACCGTGACCCCGGGACCGTTGCTCAGCTCGCCGATCTTCTCGCGGTCCTTGAGCACGATGATGCGATCACTCAGGCGCACCACCTCTTCGAGCTCCGACGAGATGAAGACCACCGCGACTCCGTCGCCGGCGAGCTGGCTGATGCGGCGCTGTACGTCGATCTTCGCGGTGATGTCGATCCCCCGGGTGGGCTCGTCGAGGATCAGCACGTGGGGGCGCACCGCCAGCGCACGAGCGAGAAGCACCTTCTGCTGAGTTCCCCCCGACAGCAGCCCGACCGGTCGGTCGAGATCGGCAGGGTCGAGATGCAGCGCATCGACATAGGTCTCGACCAGGCCCCGCGACTCGGCGTGCGAGAGCGGACGAGTCCACCCGCGCAGCGCCTGCAGCGACAGGATGATGTTCTCTCGGGCCGTGAGCTCGCCGATGATCCCCTGTGTCCCCCGGTTCTCCGCCGACAGTGCGATCCGATGCCGCAGCGCCGACGACGGACTCCGCAGCTGCACCCGTTCCCCGTCGACCCAGAGCTCCCCGCTGTCGGTCCGCGCCGAACCGCTGAGCAGCGACGCGAGCTCGGTGCGCCCGGAACCACGCAGCCCCGCGAGCCCGACGATCTCTCCGCGTTGGATCTCGACGTCCATCTGCTCGAGCTCGCCGCGTCGACCCACACCAGACGCCTGCATCGCAGGCTCCCCGTCGTACGCGTAATGGTGAGCCTTACGCTCCGAGCCGAGCGCCCGCAGGCTGTCGATGTCCTTGCCCAGCATCTTGGATATCAGGTCGGCCCGCTCGAGGTCTCGCGTCGCGTACTCTCCGACGCGCCGCCCGTTGCGCAGGACGGTCATGCGGTCGCTGATCGCGAATGCCTGCTCGAGGAAGTGCGAGACGAACAGGATCGCGACCCCTCGTTGCCGCAGGCCGCGGATGACCCGCATCAGGGTCGCGACCTCGGCGACGTCGAGGCTCGAGGTCGGTTCGTCGAGCACGAGCACCCTCGGCTCGTCGACGACCGCGCGCGCAAGTGCGACCAGCTGCTTCTGCGCGGGCGTGAGCAGCGACAGCGGCGTCTTCGGATCGAGGCCGTCGAGCCCGAGTCTCGCCAGCGCCTCCGCGGCATCCACCCTCGTTCTCCGCCAGTCGATGCCGAATCGTCCCCGGCGTTCCCGTCCGAGCATGACGTTCTCCGCGACGCTGAGATTCGGGCTCAGCTGGGTCTCCTGGAAGACGGTCGCGATCCCGGCCGCTCGGCTGTCGGCGACCCCCGAGAACCGACGGGGCTCGCCGTCGACGAGAACCGTGCCGCCCGCGGGCGCGAGAGTGCCGGTGATCACCGCCACGAGAGTGGACTTGCCCGCGGCATTCTCACCCATGACGGCGTGCACCTCACCGGGGAACAGCCGGAAGTCGACGTCGTCGAGCGCGCGCACGCCGGGGAAGTCGACCGTGATGCCCTCGAGCCGCACGACCGGCTCGGGACCACGGTCGGGAGTCATCGCACCTCCCGGGGTGCGGCCGACGAACCGCGGGCGACGAGCTCGGTCGGGATCCGGGTGAGAGTCGGGATGTCGCGCCCCTCGATCGCCGCCCGCAGCATCTCGACCACCGCGACCCCCAGTGCCCCGAAGTCCTGGCGCACCGTCGTGAGCGGCGGGATGAAATGCCGCGCGAGCGGGATGTCGTCGAATCCGACGACGCTCAGGTCGCGCGGCACCTCGAAGCCCCGGTCGTGCAGGCCATGGATCAGCCCCATCGCCATGTCGTCGTTCGCGGCGAAGATCGCCGTGTAGTCGGGCAGCCGGGTGAGCCCCGTGGCGAAGTCGTAGGCGAAGTCGGCCGACCAGTCGCCGACGACGATGGGCCGCTCGCGGATGCCCCACGACTTGGCCCTCGAATGGAAGGCCCGCTCCCGTGCCCTCGCGTCGAGCCAGTCGAGCGGGCCGGAGAGGTGCAGGATGTCACGGTGCCCGAGCGCGACGAGGTGATCGACCACGGATGTCGTGCCCGCGTGCTGGTCGATCGACACCGTGAGGAAGGTCGGGTCGGCGTCGGCCTTGACCACGAGCATGGGCACAGTGATGGCGATGCGGCGCAGGGCCGCCACTGACGACGAGCGGGGCGCGATGACGCAGAGCGCGTCGACTCCCTGGGTCACCAGATTGTCGACCGCCTCCTGCGGAGAAAGCGCGTCGCCCTCGTGCAGCGCGATCGGCGTGACGGAGTATCCCGTGGCACGCGCAGAGAGCTCGACGGCTCGCAGGATGCTGGTCGGGCCGTGCGCCACCGCGCTCTCGACGATCACGCCGATGCGCCGGGTGCGTTGCGTGGCGAGAGCCCTGGCCACGAGATTCGGGCGGTAGTCGAGCTCTTCGATGGCCTCGAGCACGCGGCGCTTCGTGTCGGGCTTGATGTTCGGGTGATCGTTGAGAACCCGCGAGACCGTCATATGCGAGACGCCCGCGATGGTCGCGACCTGACGGATGTTGGGCTTGTCCGAACCGACGTTCGCCATGCACACCTCCGTCGCCGCTTTTCGAATCGCGCACC
>JAZBLP010000118.1:0-7529 GCA_037033305.1 Actinomycetota bacterium
GAAGTCGATGTCGATCGAGCGACGGTCGCTCGTGAGCACTGACGCGTCGTAAGGGCTGACCTCATCGTTGTCGGCATCGAGGTCGGTGATCATCCCGTCGGCCTCGGCGAGGGCGGCATCCACGAGCGCACGGATTGCGGCCTCGTCGAGGGTGTGCGTCGGAGCCGTGTCGTCATCCTCCTGCTCGGTCGAGATCACCGTGGCGGCGAGGTCGGCATCCACTCGCACCTCGGTCTCGCTGCCGTTCGCGGCGGTCAGCTGGACCTCCCAGGTGCCATCGCGCTTCGCGTCGATAGAGGTGACGTCGCCTTCCGCGGCTCCGCGGGCCGCATCCGCGATGTCCACGAGCTCGTCGGCCGAGTCGGTGCCGATGCCGGTCACCGGTCCGCCGCCCTGAGGAGCGCCTCGGTCGTCGCCGTCGCCGTCGTCATCGCGGTCGTCGCCGGGCTGTCCACCGCGGTCTCCGTCATCGCCGCGGGGGCCGTCCGAGACAGAGGGGCGGTCGTCGTCGTCGCCGAAATCGTCTCCGATGGCTGCTCCGACAGCCACCCCGCCACCGGCGAGGATCAGGGCTGCGGCGACTCCGCCGCCGATCAGCAGAGCGCGCTTGCGACCGCTCTTCGCCGGGACTGGCGCAGCGGATGCCGGGGCGGCGTTCTCAGCCGCGAGCGGCGCGACGGGAACGGTCTCGCCGTCGTGGGTCGGCGGCGGGGTCGCAGCGGGGGGTGCGGGCGCCGCCGGGGGAGTCGCGTTCGTCGGGAGGTTCTCGGGCGTCTGATCGGGGGTCGGGTTCTTGTCGTTCATGCCTTGATGCTCTCCCGGCCGTGCTGAAGCCACCCTGAAGCGTCCTGAAGGCGTCTTCAGGAACGAGCCGCAGCTCGGCCGCGGACAGCGCTCGCCACGTCGGAGAAGGATGCCGGCACATAGCCACCGCGCGCCTGCTCGCCGTGCACGAGCTCGCCCGATCCGGTCTCGGCATTGCCGAGCACACCCCACGGGTCGACGATCCGCACGTCGTGCCCATCGAGGTGCAGGCGTCTGACGCCCTCGAGCAGCATCCGCTTGGCGATGTCGTTGGCGCGCTGCACTCGATCGAGGTCGACGATCACGGGTTCGTCGCCTGCGGGTTCCTCGGCGAAGCCGCGCAGCACGCGCTCCGCCTCCATGAAGTGCAGGTCGCCCGCGATCTCGTGCACTGTCACCCCGTCGTGCTCGACCCGCCGCGACACCGAGCGCGCCGTATCGGTCGAGGTCATGAGGTGGAGACCCAGATCGTGATTCATCCGCTCGAACATCCGCACCCCGCGGGTGCTGTTGCCATGCGGATCGAGCCGTGGCGAGAACACGGCGATGCCGACCTGCCCGGGCAGCACGCCCATGAGCCCGCCCGCGACGCCGCTCTTCGCGGGGATGCCGACCGAGGTCAGCCAGTCGCCCGCCGAGTCGTACATTCCGCACGTGGTCATCACGCTCAGCACCTGCCGGTTGACGACCGGATCGATCACCTGCGTGCCGTCGGGAGTGCGACCGCCCGCCGCGAGCACGGACCCCATGCGAGCCAGATCGCGCACCGTGACCGACACCGAGCACTGTCGCGTGTACCCGCGGACGACATCGGCGGGGTCGGCGTCGAGCGTGCCCACAGTACGCAGCATGTAGGCGAGCGCCATGTTGCGGTCGGCGGCCGACAGCTCGGATTCGAACACGTCCTCCGCGATCGAGAGCTCCCGTCCCGCGAGACGGCTGTAGAGGTCGAGGATGCGGTCGACGCGGGCGTCGGCCTTCTCGCCGTCCACGAGTGCGTGGGCGGCGATCGCTCCCGCGTTGATCATGGGGTTGCGCGGACGACCGGTCTCGCGCTCGAGCGAGATCTCATTGAACGCATCCCCCGACGGCTCGACATCGATGTGCTCGAGCACGGTGTCGAGGCCCTGATCGGCGATGGCGAGGGCATACGTGAACGGCTTCGAGATCGACTGGATCGTGAACTCGACGTCGGCGTCGCCCGCGACATAGACCTCGCCGTCGAGGGTCGCGACGGCGATGGCGAGTCGATCGGGGTCGGCCTGCGCGAGTTCGGGGATGTACGAGGCGACCTCACCGGCATCCTCCCCGCACGATTCGAGCAGCACGTTCAGGTAGTCGATCATGGGGGTCTGCATACCCCCATGCTTGCACGCGGTGCGTCCCCGGCTGTCGGCGGGCGGCGTGGCTCAGTCCGAGAGCGGCAGGGTCACGACGAAGCGCGCGCCGCCCCAGCGGGAGACGTCGACCGAGACGGTGCCGCCGCCGGCCACGGCGATGCCCTGAACGATCGCGAGGCCGAGACCACTGCCCCCGGCATCCCTGCTGCGGGCCTCGTCGAGCCGCACGAACCGCTCGAAGATGCGCGTGCGTTCGTCCGGCGGTACTCCCGCCCCGTCGTCCTCGACCGTGACGAACACCCACGAATCTTGCGGGATCACGCTGATCGCCACCCGGCCCGCAGTGTGTCGGACGGCGTTGTCGGCGAGATTGCGCAGCAGCTGACCGAGCAGGCGGGGGTCTCCGGTGACACGCGCCGCACGGATGCCGGAGCCGTCGACATCGACGCCGTGAGACCTCAGCCTCTTCACCTCGCCGAGTGCGAGGTCGTCGAGATCGACAGCCTCGTCGTGCGTGCCGCCGCCCTCGTCGAGTCGGGCCAGCAGCAGCAGCGATTCGACGATGCCCTGAAGTCGGAGTCCTTCATCGGACACGACCTCCGCGAGCTCTCCGATGCTCGTGGTGCCCGGGTGGGCCTGCGCCAGCTCGGCATGCTGCCGGATCGTCGCGAGCGGGGAACGCAGCTCGTGCGACGCATCCGAGACGAAACGGCGCTGCGCCGTCGCTGAGGCGTCGAGTCGATCGAGCATCCGGTTCATGGTGGTCGCGAGCGCCGCGATCTCGTCCGACGACGGCGGCACCTCGACGCGCCGATGCAGGTGCTCGGCGGTGATCCCGTCGACCTCTTCGCGGATGCGGGTGACCGGTCGCAGTGCTCGTCCGACGACGAGCCACGTGGTCACGGCGACGAGCAGCAGCAGCAGCGGCACGGCCACTGCGAGCAGCACTGCGACCGTCGACAGCGTCTCGACTCCGTCTTCGATCGACACGGCCAGCACCAGGGTGTCGTCGTCCTCGACGCCGTCCGAGACGACGAGCATGGGTTCGCCGCCGATCGTCATGGTCTGTGTGTCGTCGGAGATGGGCAGGGCGGTCGATCCCAGTTCGTCTCGCGCATCCTCGCTCGCCGCGCGCACCGATCCGTCGCCCCCGACGATCTGCACGATCTCGTCGTCGAGGGTGTCGATGCCGCGCTCGCCACCGGGTCCGCCGCCGGGTCCGTCGAACCGGTCGGCGAGCTCTCCGAGTCGTTGCTCGGCGGCGCGCTCGGCGCTCGCGTGGATGCTCGAGCTCAGGATGCCGTAGAACGAGAACGCCCCGATGAGCAGTGCCACGGCCACCACGAGCGTCGCGCCGAGAGTGGTGCGGGCGCGGACCGATCGGAAAGAGCGCCTAGCCACCGTCGGCCGCCAAGCGGTATCCGGCGCCGCGGATCGTCTCGATCGCCTCGCGTCCGAAGGGCTTGTCGAGCTTGCGGCGCAGGTGGCCGACGTAGACCTCGACGATGTTGGGGTCGCCGTCGAAGTCGTCGTCCCACACGCCGGCGATCAGCTCGCGCTTCGAGAGCACCTGCCCTCGATGACGCATCAGGTGCTCGAGCACGGCGAACTCGCGGGCGGTCAGCGTGACCGGCGTCTCGCCCCGCCACACGTGGTGTGACGAGGGGTCGAGCTTCAGGTCTCCGGCCTCGAGGACGGCAGGGCGTGCAACGGCCCCCCGGCGCACGAGGGCGCGGATGCGGGCGACGAGGATCGCGAACGAGAAGGGCTTGGTGACGTAGTCGTCGGCACCGGTCTCGAGGGCCTCGACCTGATCCCACTCGCCATCCTTGGCGGTGAGCATCAGCACGGGCGTCCAGTTCTCCTCGGCGCGCAGCGCCTCGCACACCTTCCAGCCGCTCATGCCGGGCATCATGAGGTCGAGCACGATCGCGTCGTATCGGGTCTCGCGCGCACGCCAGAGCCCGTCGACGCCGTTGTTCGCCACATCGACCGCGAAGCCCTCCGCCTCGAGCCCCCGGCGTACGGCGTCGGCAAGACGCACCTCGTCGTCAACCACCAGGATCCGCATTGCTCCAGTGTGGCGGGCGCACGCTGAATCCGCGCTGAAGCGGGGAGCGCGCCTCATGCCCGCATCCTCGCTTCGCCCTCGGGAGGAGGACTGCTCCTCGGGAGGACCGATTGCCGCCGATGCTCCTCCCGAGGAGCAGATCTCCTCCCCACGGGTTGTCTGGTGTGAGGTCGGCGGCGTGATCATGGACGGCGGATGCCTGCCGGCCGTGGGGCGCTGATCCCGACCTGGGCGCCCGTCGCATCGGCGATCAGACGTCGGTGCGGAAGCCCGATGCCTTGTGGGTGCCGTCGCAGAACGGCTTGATCGTCGAGAGGCCGCAACGGCACAGCGCGACCGTGCGTCTGGTCACCTCGATCGGCTCGCCGTCAGAGGTCTCGAACACGGCTGCGCCGCGCACCAGCAGCGGCCCGTCGGGGTACGCCGTGATCGTGACGGCATCCTCCGAGGCGCTCATCGCGCGTCCCGCTCTCGTAGCGAGGTCTCGCCGCGGGTCCACGAGTCGAGCATGTGGCCCGCCGCCCAGCCGTCCACGGTCAGGCACGCGGCCGCGCCGAACATGATGTCGGACAGGAGGTCGGGACGGTCTTCGGCCAGCCCGCCGGCGAGGTCGCGGGCGGCGATCTGCTCGTGCACGGCATCCGCTTCGACGTGCTCATCGAAGTAGTCGGTCACATCCTCACCGAAACCGAGCCGCCGGAGGCCGTCGGCATAGAGCCGGTTCGGGATCGACGAGGTCATCTCGAACGCGGCGAGATGACCGACGATGGCGCCGAGGAGGCGCCGGTTCAGTCCGAACATCGACATCGAGTTCAGCGAGGCGAGCGTGATGGCCGGCACGTCGTCGACGTATCCGCCGTAGGTGTCGTCGAGTCCGGCGCCACGCATCGCGCGAGCGAAGATCGTCGCGTGCACGCGGTCGGGCCGGCCGCCGCCGTATTCGTCGGACTGGATCTCGACGAGCGCCGCCTTGGGGCGGCCGGTCAGGCGAGGGATGGCCCACGAGTGCGGGTCGGCCTCGCGCAACGTGTAGATGGAGCGCTGCATGAAGAACTCGTGCATCTGCTCTTCGGTCGCCTTCTTCGCGACGTAGCGCGACAGACTCGGCCCGGTGTCGGCCTCGGCGAGGGCGAAGAGGGCGCGCCCGACGGCATCGACGGTCGGCTCCGGGAGCTCGGGCATCGGCACGGTCGCCCGCAGTGCCCGCTCGAACGCTTTCTCGAGGATCCCGCGGGTCGCGATCAGCGCCGGATCCCACTCGAGAGCGGGATCGAGGTCGGGCAGGGAGCCGTATGACGAGGCATAGAGAACGAAGAGCGCGAGCTGGATGTCGTCGTCGCGCACGACGTCGTCGCTCGCCGCCAGCGCTGCCTCGGCCCGCACGCCGAGGTCATCGGCGTCATCGCCGGTCAGACGGCGGATGACGGCGTCGCTGAGCGGACCTCGAGCGGTGAAACCATTGAGGGCGGGCGGAAAGAGGGCCGGTGCAGACATGAGAGCAGTCTCACCCGTCGATCCCCCGATCGAGAAGGGACTTGACGCGACGCACCGGATGCGGAAGGGGCGGATGCCACGGCATCCGGATCTGGCGCGCCGCTGCGCCGCCTAGGCTGGAAGCATGAACAAGAACTCGCTCTGGACCATCGTCGGCGTCGTCCTCGCCGTGGTGATCGCCTGGTGGATCGTCAGCGCGCTGTTCTCGATCGTGTGGTTCATCGCCAAGCTCGCGATCGTGCTCGTCGTCGCGGTCGTGGTGTTCCTCGTGCTGCGGGGACTGTTCAGCTCGGAGGCCGACTGACACCCCGAGGTCGCGGGTCAGACGACCGGGACGCTCGCCCCGACTCGGTAGCGCGCGGCGCGATGCGTGTCCTGCACGCGGTCGCCCTTGCCCTGCAGCTTGTTGCGGAGGGTCCCGGGCGCATACTCCTCCGGGTAGACGCCGCGCTCGCGCAGCACCGGGATGACGTGCTCGATGACGTCCTGCCAGGTGCCGGGCGTGACCGCATAGGCGAGGTTGAACCCGTCGATGTCGGTCTCCTCGACCCACGACTGCAGCTCGTCGGCGATCTCGACGCCTGAGCCCACGATGGTGGGTCCCAGGCCGCCGATCGCGTTGTGGCGGCCGAAGTCGCCGACGGTCCACTCGCGTCCGAGGTCGGCTTCCTCCTTGAGGTGCTGCAGCACCGACTGGATCGCGTTCGACTCGACATTGCCGACCGGCTCGTCCTCGGCATACTGCGACAGGTCGACTCCCATCCAGCCCGACATGAACGTCAGCGCGCCCTCGGGGCTGGCATAGGAGAGGTACTCGGCGTGCTTCGCCGCGGCATCCTCGCTCGTCTCCCCGGTGATCACGGTCAGCAGCGTGTAGATCTTCGCGTCGTAGCGGTCGCGACCGGCGGCTTCCAGGCCGTCGCGGATGCGCTTCACGGTGCCGGCGAGCACCTCCTTCGAGGGCGCTGCGACGAAGATCGCCTCGGCGTTCTCCGACGCGAAGCGCACGCCGCGGGGGCTCGCGCCGGCCTGGTAGATGACCGGAGTCCGCTGCGGCGACGGCTCGGAGATGTGGATGCCGGGAACGCTGAAGTGCTTGCCCTCATGGCCGATCGGGTGCACCTTCGACGGATCGGTGAAGATGCCGCGCTCGCGGTCTTCGACGACCGCGTCGTCTTCCCACGACCCCTCCCACAGCTTGTAGAGCACCTCGACGTACTCGTCGGCGTGGTCGTAGCGGTCGTCGTGGGCGAGCTGGTCGGTCTGTCCCATGTTGCGTGCGGCGCTGGGCAGGTAGCCGGTCACGACGTTCCAGCCGATGCGTCCGTTGGTCAGGTGGTCGAGAGTGCTCAGGCGACGCGCGAACGGATACGGATGCTCGAACGCGGTGCCCGCGGTGATGCCGAAGCCGAGGTGCTCGGTGACCGCGGCCATCGCGCTGACCAGCAGGATCGGGTCGTTCACGGGAACCTGGGCGCCGTTGCGGATCGCCGCCTCGTTCGTGCCGCCGTAGACGTCATAGGTGCCGAGCACGTCGGCGATGAAGATGCCGTCGAAGGTCGCACTCTCGAGCAGCTTCGCGAGATCGGTCCAGTACGAGATGGTGTTGTACTGACGCGAGCGGTCGTCAGGATGCCGCCACAGCCCGGACGACTGATGGGCGACGCAGTTCATGTCGAAGGCGTTGAAGCGGATCTGACGGGTCATGCCGACAAGCAAAACCCGTCGAGCCGCCGCCCGGCCACCCGTGGCGAAACGTGCCGACACATTCGGGTGCCGCCCACCCCTCCGCTTTCGAATCGCGCACTGTGCAGTTTCGA
>JAZBLP010000119.1:0-7526 GCA_037033305.1 Actinomycetota bacterium
GCCGAGACGCGCGTCTCGACGGGATGGGTGGGATCGCGTCATGATCCGTCGGTCGCCAGGTCTCTCTCAGTGGGTTCGGTGGCCATCGCGCACCGACGATACGGACACCCGGGGGATCCATGGCAGTCACAGCGCATACGTACTTCCACACGCCCGCGCGGGCGGATTCCGTCGTGCAGGTGCTGCGGCAGCTCGTGACCGAGTTGAAACACGTCGAGTGGCGCGTCTTCGAGAGCCGTTCGGTGGCATTCAGCACCCGCGGCTCGCTGTTCGAAGCGCCGGCCGACGTGCGGATCGTCACGACTCCGCTCACTGACGGCGGATCGGATGTGAGGATCGCGCTGCAGACGACGACCCATCGGTCGATGAGTCGGCGGGCGATGACCACCAGGGCGGCCGACCGGCTCAGCGTGCGGATTCAGAGGGCGCTGGGCTGACCGCGAGCCAGGCGTAACCGAATGGCGGGATGCGAAGCCCCTCGTGATGCGTGCCGGTGAGCAGATCGGTGCCGCTCACCGACGGCAGGTCGACCGTCGAGTCGCTGACGTTCACGACCGCCGTCACCTCATCCGGGGTGCCTGCCGCCCGACGGATCACGAGAACCCGGTCGTCGAGGAACTCGATCTGCTGCGACGCGAACGGGGAGAACGCGGGGATCTCGCGACGAACGGCCAGCATCGTCCGCACACCGTCGAGCATGCCCGCTCGACGGCCCGAGACCTGCAGTTCCGCGCGCAGACGGTCGGCGTCGAGCACCTCGCGGTTGATGCGACGCGCGATGTCGCTCTCCTGCACTCCCGCGTGGTCCTGCTCGGACCCGAAGAGCGAGTGGTGGTAGATCGCCGGCACACCGACCACCGACAGCAGGATCGCGTGCGCCGCGAGGCCGCGGGTGACAGCTGAGGCATCGGGGTCAGGATCCTGCGGATCGACGAGCGCCTCGAGGTAGTTCGTGTTCAGCTCGTAGACCCCCTCGCTCCCGTCGGGGCGACGTGCCATCGAGACCCGGCCCCCGCGGGCCAGGGTGCGCTCCACGAGCAGGGCGCGATCGTCGTCGGTCAACAGTCCTTCCGTGGGGCGCAGCCCGATGCCGTCATGACTGGCCAGGAAGTTGAACCAGGTCGCCGTGTCGCTCACCGGTCCCACCCTGCTCGCCCACGCGGCGAGCGCGGTCGCCCGTCCGGTCACGAACGCGTGGAGCACCAGTGGGGGCAGCGCGAACTGGTAGACCATGTTCGCCTCGTCACCTCCGTCGCCGAAGTACGTGATGTTGTCGGCGTGGGGCACGTTGGTCTCCGTGAGCAGCATCGTGCCGGGTGCGAACTCGTCGACCAGGGCGCGCCAGATGCGGATGATCGTGTGGGTCTGCGGCAGGTGGATGCAGGTGGTGCCCGACTCCTTCCAGAGGTAGCCGATCGCGTCGAGGCGCACGGTCGTCGCCCCGTGAGCGAGGTAGCCGAGCAGGATGTCGGTGAGGTCGAGCAGCACCGCGGGCGTGCTCGGGTCGACGTCGATCTGGTCGTCGCCGAAGGTCGTCCAGGCGCGAGCTGTCGAGCCGTCGGGCCGCGTGTACTCGTGGACGAGCGGGGTGGTGCGCGGGCGCACGACGTGCGAGACGTCGAAGTCAGGAGCGGGGTCGAGGAAGTACCCGGCGAACCGCTCGTCCCGATCGAGCCAGCGGCGGAACCAGTGCGACGAGCTCGAGATGTGGTTGGCGACGAAGTCCAGGGCGAGGGCGTACTCGTGGCGCAGATCGGCGACGTCGTCCCACGTGCCCAGCGCCGGGTTCACCTCCCGGTGGTCGAGCACGCCGAAGCCGTCATCCGAGGTCCACGGGTAGATGGGCAGCAGGTGGACATCGCTGATGACGTCGCCGATGTGCTCGCGCAGCACCCCTGCGAGGGTGTGCAGCGGAGCCTCGCCCGCCCGACGGAACGAGTCGCCGTAGGTGATCAGGTAGGCGGTGCTCTGATCCGGACGCACGTTCGCCGCCGGCGACAGGCGGTCGCGCCAGGTCTCGGCGAGCTCGAGCAGCGCGGCGAGCACCTCGGGCGCGGCATCCGGATAGAGCTGGGCGACCAGGGGGGCCAGGCGCTGCTCGAGCTGAATCATCGTCTTCATGCCACCGACTCCTTCAGAAGATCGCGGACGAGGTGCATCCCATGTGCATCGAGAGCGTCGATGCGATCGGAGAACCCTCGGACCCCCGGCGCCGCGAGGACCACCTCCGCCCACTCGTCGCGGAGCGCGAACTCCGATCGCGCCACGAGGCAGTCGGGGTCGTTGATCCAGAACCGCCCGTGCTGCCACGACCTGGCCTCGAGCGACATCCGCCCGCGGAGCCCCTGCGAGCCGTCCTCACCGCCCTCGTGGAAGGTGTCTCCCGACACCCGCATGGCGTCGACGAGTCCGACGCTCGGGAGAATCGGGGCACCGCATCCGAGCATGAAGGCGTCGTCGCCGAGCAACTCGCGGATGAGCTCGAGCCCCGAGCGGTATGCCGAGATCGGCGTGGCGTCGGAGTCCCACCGCGCCCCCGGGATCGCCCCGGAGTAGAGGAAGTCCAGCTTGACGTAGTCGATCCCGAGATCGCGGATGTCACCGAACACGCGCGCCAGGTACTCCCGCACTCCCGGATGCGTCAGGTCGAGCCCCCGCAGGTCGTCGCCCCAGTTGCGCCCCGCGTCGCCGACGAGCCAGTCGGGGTGCTGCCGGGCGACGGTCGAGCCAGCGCCGACGGAGAAGGGCGCGGCCCAGATGCCCGCACGGCGCCCGCTTGCGCGGATCGCATCGACCGCGCGAGGGAGCGATCCGAATGCGGGGTTCGGCGCCGTCCACTCACCGGTTCCCAGACTCCAGCCGTCATCGATCTGCACCACGTCGACATCGAGTCCTCGATCGTCGATCGCTCGGAGGTTCTCGATCACGTCAGCAGCGCGCACGTCTTCGAAGTACTGGTACCAGGTGCACCACACGCGAGGCGAGGGAGCGGCGGTCCGGGCACCGGCGACCGCGCCGAGGCGCTCGCCGAACGCGGCGAGCCCTGAGAGGCCCGCGTCGTCGCCTCCGGCATCCGGAGTCCACGACGAGATATCGGCGACATCGCCGACCGCGTCCACGATCACCCGGTCGCCGTGCCAGCGGGCGCGCAGCGTCGGCACCTCGCGGCGGGCGTCGAGCGTGCCGAAGACGCGGGCGGGGGCACCGTCGCCAGGATCCACGACGAGCAGCCCTTCGCCCTGGACGGAATCCGTCGCCACCTCGGTTCCCGGACGGAAGCGCATGGCGTGCTGCCACGGCTCGGCCGGTCGGTGGATCGTGTCGCCCTGGGCCTGCCACGAGGTCGGGCTCCAGCTCTGCCAGCCCTCCGCATACACCCGGGCGTCGGGCCCGACGGGGATCTCATCGAGGACGGTCACGCTGCTCCACTCCGCCCGGCGAGGGCTGTCGTCAGTTCGAGGTCGTGGGGACGCACGGGTGCGCCGTCGAGTTCGGCGGATTCGACCGCCGCGAAGGTCGCGCGCACGGTGGCCAGGACGTGCTCGGCCGAGTTCTCGGGTTCCCGCTCCTCGTCGATCGCGCACTGCAGCTCGCCCATCGTGCCGGCGAATCCGTCGGTGAACCACTGGCCGTCGAGATCGAACTCGCTGGTCTCTCCGTCGCTCTCGAGCACCAGCCGATCGGAGCCGAGCAGGATGCTGCCGCGAAGGGTCCCTTCGGTCCCATGGATCCAGAACGGGCAGCCACCGGCGTCTGTCCGGGCGCTGCCCACGATGCGGATCGACGCGCTCGCCCCCGTCGACGTCTGCATCCGCAGGTCTGCCCCCCACGGGTTCCGGGCGGCGGAGGGCTGGCTGGGTACGCGGTGATCGCGGGCCGCGATCTCGACGACCCGAGATCCTTCGAGCCAGCAGCGGGTGATGTCGACCCAGTGCACGAGGTAGTCGTTCAGGAGCATGTGGGGCACGTCATCGAACGGCGTGCCCACGAGTGGCGGAAGCGGCTTGTCGTGGAGATGCGTGACGCCCACGACCTCGCCGATCCGGCCGTCGCGGATCAGCACAGTGGCCAGGCGCCATGCGGGAGCCCAGCGCGCGTTCTGATTCACCGCCACACGGATGCCGCGGGCTCGGGCGTCGGCGAGCACCTCGATCAGACGCGGCAGATCGACCGGGTCGCTGATGAGCGGCTTCTGGGCGAGGACGTGCTTGCCTGCCGCCACGGCTGCGGCGATCAGGTCGACGCGACCCGTCGGTCCGGTCGCGAGATCCACCACCTCGACGAGCGGATCGGCGAGCAGGTCCTCCACCGAGTCGTGCACCGTGTCGATGCCGAAGTCCGCGGCGAGCGCGTCGGCATCCGCCCGTGTGCGTGACGCCACGGCCACAACCGGGATGTTCCAGGCACGGTATGCGGGAAGGTGTGCGCTGCGGGCGATGGCTCCCGCGCCGATGATGCCGACCCTGCGAGGCCGCGACGGCACGCGCGGACGGTGGTCGGGCGTGCCGTTCACCGCGCCCTCTCGGGGGCGGCGTCGAAGCGGAGCACGACCTGGAGGATCTCGGGGTCGCCCGCGTCGAGTCTCTCGAATACGCCGGCCACCTCAGTCGCGGGCACGAGGTCGGAGACGAGCGCCCCGGCATCGACCGACCCGTCGAAGATGAGCCCCATGACCGTGCGCACGAGGCGAGCCTGGTCCCATCGTCCGCCGAGAGCCACAGGCACACCGGAGATCTGGCTGGCGACGATCCGCACGCGGTTGTGGTGGAACTCCTCCCCCAGGCGCAGGTGGGCAGCACCGCCCTGGTAGAAGCCGGAGGCGGCGACGAGCCCCTCCGTCCTCACCGATCGGATCGCCTCGTGCAGGGCGCGATCCGAACCGGACAACTCGATCGCACTGTCGGCCCCGCCGCCCGTGAGCTCGCGGATCGACGCGCCTGCGCCACCCTCCCGCAGTGCGTCGACCGTGTGCCGCGCGCCGAAGGCCTCGGCCGTCGCCAGGCGAGTCGCGAGGGTGTCGACTGCCGTGACCCGACCGCCGGCGAGCGTGGCGAGGCGAGTCGCGAGCAGGCCGATCACTCCCTGTCCGAACACCGCGACCTGCTCGCCGAGTCGCACGTCGGCGGCGAGCACAGCGTTCAGCGCGATCGCGCCCACCCGCGCGAACGTCCCGAGCAGGGCGTCGACGCTGTCGGGCACGAGCCGCCCCACGACCGCGGATGCCGGCACGACGGCGTCACTGCGGTGACCCCAGATGCCGTGCACCACATCTCCGACCCGCACTCCGCTCACGCCGTCGGCGACCTCGGTCACCTCGCCGACCTCGGAGTACCCCCAGCCCGAGACCGGGTAGCCGAAGCTGGGCTCACCGGGCACGAAGAGCCGCCGGTCGGAGTCCCACATGGAGGTGAGATACGGGTTGGTCCCGCGATAGGCGGTGAGCTCGGTACCGGCCGAGATGCCCGAGTACCAGGTGGAGATGCGCACGCTTCCGGGTGTGAGCGGCTGCGGCGCGATCTCGACCAGTTCGACCTCTCGGACGGCGGAGAACTGCACGACGTGGGGCACGGGGGGCCTTCTTTCCAGCGTTGGATTCAGCCCTTCTCCGCACCGGCGGTGAGGCCTCCGACGAGGAGCCGCTCGGAGGCGAAGAAGAGGATGATGATGGGCAGGGTCAGGATCACGGATCCGGCCATGAGCACCGTGGTGGGCACCTCGATGCTGCCGGAGAGCTGGGAGAGGCCCAGCGAGACGGTCCACGAATCGCGCTTCTCGACGAGGAACAGCAGCGCGAAGAGGAACTCGTTCCACGCGATCATGAAGATGAACAGGCCGTTCGAGACGATCGCGGGCATGGCGAGCGGGATGCTGACCCGGCGCATGATCTGGAACCGGGTGCACCCGTCGAGTGCCGCAGCTTCCTCGAGTGAGACCGGGATCGTGGCGAAGTAGTTGCGCAGCGTGTAGATCGACACCGCCGCCACCTGCGACACGTAGACGATGAGCAGTCCGACCAGCGAGCCCCGCAGCCCGATCTGCGTGAAGAACACGAACAGCGGCACCGCCAGCAGGATCGCCGGGAAGAAGTACACGGCGAGGAACAGCCCTGACACCTGGCGGCGACCGAAGAAGGCCAGTCTGCTGACGGCATAGGAACCCGGGATCGACACCAGAAGCGTCAGCACGACCGTCGCGAGCGCGACCAGCAGCGAGTTGCGCATGAAGACGATGAAGCCCTGCCCGCCCGCGTCGACGGGCGCCAGGACGTCGAGGTAGGTCGAGAAGTCGAGCTCCTCGACCGTGATCCACAGCGCACCCGGGTTCTGCAGCAGCGAGTCTAGCGACCGGAAGCTCAGCAGCACCATGTAGTAGAACGGCACGACGGCGGCGAGCACCAGCAGCACGATCACGATCGGCCGCAGGATGCGGAAGAGCGCGTTCTCGAAGCCGTCGCGGTCGAACCCGCGTCTGGTGGGCCGAGTCTCGGTGACGGCGTCGGTCGTCGCACTCATGCCTGCTCCTCCTGTCGGCCGAAGATCTTCAGATAGACACCGACGAGCACGGCGAGGATCGCCGCGAGCACCAGGGCCTGAGCGGCCGCAGCCCCGATGTCGCCGCGTGCGGTGAGCAGGTCGAACACCCGCACCGAGACGACCTCCGTGCCCGCGCCGCCGCCGGTCAGCAGGTAGATGTCGTCGAAGTTGTTGAAGGTCCAGATGAAACGGAGCACGCAGAGCACCGCGATCGTGGGCAGCAGCTGCGGAAGAAGGATGTGGCGGAAGCGCTGCGTGGGAGTCGCACCGTCGACCCGCGCCGCCTCGTCGAGCACGCCGGGGACCGCCTCGAGTCGGGCTGTGAGGAACAGGAAGGCGAAGGGGAAGGACCGCCAGGCCTCGAACAGGATGACGGTGATCAGCGCCATCGGCAGTTCGACCTCCCACCCGAAGATGCTCACGGGCAGCGCGCGATCGGACAGGAAGGCGATCGGCTCCTCCCATCCGAGCACCGTGGTGCCGAACCAGTTCACGATGCCGAACTGCGGGTTGAGCATGGTCGACCACACGAAAGTCGCCGCAACGACCGGGGCGACGTACGGCAGCAGCAGCGAAGCGCGAACGAGACCGCGCCCGCGGAACGGCTTCCGCAGGGCGAGAGCGGCAGCAAGGCCGATGCCGATCGCCAGCGCCGTGCCGCACACCGCATAGACGATCGTCGTCCACAGTGCGCTGAAGAAGCCGGGCGACGTCAGCACGTCGATGAAGTTGTCGAGGGTGTAGTCGCCGATGATCCCGGTGCCGCGGATGTTGATGAGCCGGACGTCCTGGAACGCGAGGGAGATCGCCCAGATGATCGGCAGCACCACAGCGACGAGGATGATGATGAAGGTCGGCGAGATGAGCAGCAGGCCCGCCCGGTTCTCCTCGCGACTGTGCCTCGACCCGCGCCGCGGCTTCTCCGTGCCGGACGGTCCCGGCGGCGTGGTGTCGGGCTCGGGGCGCTGTGCCCCGAGCCCGGACCCCTCGACG
>JAZBLP010000120.1:0-6925 GCA_037033305.1 Actinomycetota bacterium
CGCGCCACGGCCGGGGCGCGGCCGATGCCCGAATCACCGGCGGTGACGATGGCCCTGCGGGGTGTGCGTGCGTGGTCAGTCATGCGGTTCTCCTCGTCGTCGGTCTTCTCATCCACCGGTGCGGAGGTCAGCCGGCCGTCTTCTCGTAGGCGCGCATCGCCGCGTCCTGAGCGTCGGCCAGGGCATCCTCGATCGACTTGTCGCCGAGGAGAGCGGCGGTGATGGCGTTGTTCAGCTCGTTCTGGATCTCCTGACCGGCGGGCGACGAGCCGAACGACTCTCCGTAGCCGACGACGTCGTAGTAGGTCGAGATCACCTGATCGAACCCGGGGTTGCCGCTCTCGACGACCCACTGGTCTCGGATCGCCTGGTCGGCTGCGGGCGATCCGGTGAAGAGGCCGGTGTTGATGCCGCCGTCCTGCTCGCGGACCTTCGCGCGCGCCTCGCCGGCCGCGTTCCACGCCTCGTCGGAGGTGAGCTCGACCATCCAGGCGCAGGCCGCCGCGGGGTTCTCCGCGCCGACCGGGATCACGAACGCCGTGCCTGATGCGACGGAGAAGGGCTCCCCGTCTGCCGAGCGGAACGGCACCGCTTCGAGGTCGAGCTGGTCGACATAGGGAGAGAGCACGTTGGGGTACCACTGGGCGTTCACCTGCCCGCCGACCTGTCCGGACGTGTACTGGTTGTCGTCGCCGAACGTGTCGAACGAGTCGGTGAAGCTCTTCACCGAGGCGAACCCGCCCTGCGCGTCGGTGATCTCCTTCAGCATCTCGAGACCCGCGACGTTGCTCGGGTCGTCGAGCGTGGGAGCGCCGTCGTCGTCGTTCAGCTGTCCGCCCATCGCCAGTACCCAGAGCCCGCCCTGGCCTGTGGCGACGGGATCGAAGCCGAGCCGCGTGGGCACGCCGCCCGACTCCTGGTAGATCTTCTCGATGGCGCCCATCAGGGCATCCGGCTTCGACGTGTCGAACTCCTCGGCCGAGACGCCGGCCTCGTCGAGCACCGCCTTGTTCAGCAGGATCGCCGGCGGCTGGTAGAACTGCGGCACAGCCCACACGCCGTCTTCGTAGGTCACATCGTCGACGACGAAGGGGTACCAGTGCTCGCGGGGTGACACATCGTGCGCCTCGAAGCACGCGTCGAGCGGCATGATCAGGTCCTGTGCAGCGTAGGTGGTGACGTAACGCCGGTCCATCTGCACCACATCGGGGACATCGCCGCTGGCGATGCGCGTCGTGAACTTCTGCGCGTCGAACGCCGTGGCGTCGAGGTCGACCTCGACGTCGGAGAGCTGCTCGGCGGCGTAGTCCATGCGCGACGTGCCCACATCGTCGGCGTTCTCGAAGCCCCAGGCCTTCAGCGTTCCCGTGGCGTCGGCACCGAAGTCGGCCGACTCGGCGGCGTCGTCGCCGCTTCCACCGCCGCAGCCGCTGAGCAGAAGGACGGATGCCGTCACGGCTGCGGCGGCTCCGAGGATTCGTGTCTTCATGTCTTTCTCCATTCGTGTGGGGGCGGACATTCCGCCCTGCGGGATCCGGGTCAGCCCTTGCGGCCCTGGGTGGCGACGCCCTCGATGAAATACCGCTGGCCGAAGGCGAAGAGCAGCAGCATCGGCAGGGTCACGACGAGTGATGCCACCATCACGTACTGGTAGTCGCCGTGGCCGCCGGCCGTCGGGCTGTACTTCGTCATGGCGTACGCGATGCCGAGAGGCGCGGTGAACTCGTCGACCGACCCGGCGTTGAGATAGATCAGGGAGGCCTGCAGATTGTTCCAGCTGGCCTGGAACTCGAAGAGGAAGACGATCACGAACGAGGGGATCGAGAGCGGCATCGCGATGCGCCAGAACAGGCCCCAGGCGCTCGCTCCGTCGAGCCGCGCGGCTTCGAACAGTTCCCGGGGGAGCCCCAGGAAGAACTGGCGCTGCAGGAAGATGTAGAAGGCGGAGCCGAACAGGTTCATGCCCCACAGCGGGACCCAGGTGCCCAGCATGCCGGTCTGCTTCCAGATGAGGTAGACCGGGATCATCGTCACGGCGCCCGGAAGCATCATCGTCGCCAGCACCAGGCCGAAGAGCAGCTTGCGGCCGGGGAATCGGAAGTAGGCGAACCCGAAGGCCACGATCGAGCTCGAGATGGCCACGGTGCCCGCGGCGAGCAGAGCGATGGCGACGCTGTTCCAGACCCAGCTCAGCAACGGCAGTTGATTCCACACCTCGATGTAGTTCTCGGGAACGAAGGTGCGGGGGAGCAGACTGTTGTCGAACACCTCGCCCCGCGGCTTGAGGCTCGCGGCGATCAACCAGACGAAGGGGTAGAGGAACAGCAGCCCGAAGCCGATCAGCACGATCGTGAGCAGGATGCGTGCGACCAGGCTCTTCGGCCGGGGAAGGCCCCGTCTTCTGCGCCGCTTCCCCGGGGTGGTGACCGAGACGGTGTCGGTGCGGGGTTCCTCTCCGGGAGGCGGGGTGAGCGGGACAGGTCGGATCGTCGTCGACATCAGCGGTCTCCCTCGTAGTAGACGAATCGGTTGCCGACCTTCACCTGGATGAGCGTGATCAGCATGATGATCACGAACAGCAGCCAGGCCATGGCGGCGGCGAAGCCGAAGTCGAACTGGCGGAAGGCCTGCTGGAAGAGGTAGATGGCGTAGAACAGCGACGCCTCCGGAGACGCATTGCTCTGATCACGCCAGAAGAGGAGATACGCCTGGTCGAAGATCTGGAAAGCCGCGATCGAGAGGACGATGACGTTGAAGAACATCGCTCCCGAGATCATCGGCAGAGTGATGGAGAAGAACCGGCGGATGGGGCCCGCTCCGTCGAGCGACGCCACCTCGTAGAGCTCGACCGGGACGTTCTTGAGCGCGGCGAGGAAGATGACCATGGTTCCGGCCACCGTCCAGAGCGTCATGATGACGATGCTCGGTTTGACCCATGCGGGGTCCACAAGCCACTGCGGTCCGGAGACGCCGAACAGGCGCAGGAACTGGTTGATCGCCCCCGAGTTGCCGTTGAGCAGGAGGAAGAACACCGCGGCGGTGGCGACAGCCGGGGTCATCTTGGGCAGGTAGTAGAGCACCCGGAAGAAGCCGGCGCCGCGACCCACTCGGTTGAGCAGCAGTGCGAGGACGAGGGCGAAGATGATCTCGAGAGGCACGGCCATCACGACGTAGAACAGGGTGTTGGCGAGCGAGAGCCCCACGCGAGGGTCGTCGAAGAGTTCGGCGTAATTCGCGATGCCGACGGGGCGTGCCGAGTTCGTCGCGAGGTTGTAGTCGCTGAACGAGATGTAGAGGCTGTACGCCATCGCACCCGCTGTGAAGACCAGGAATCCGAGGATCCACGGCGAGATGAACAGGTATCCGGCCAGGACCTCACGCCTGTTGTACGGATCGTGCTGCCTACGCCCTCGTTGTGCAGTCCTCATGGGAGCAGAAGCTAGACGCGAACGGCGATACCGGCCCGGGGCTTGTCACCGACCGGTTGTTGTGCAATTCTCGGACTTCACGGGTGCCTCGATCGCGGGCGTGCTGGGTGGTCGCCCACACGCGCGATCAGCCCTGATCTCTGCGCATGCGCGGTCGAACTAGTCGCCGTCCGGGCTCCACATCAGGCGGGCGAGAGCACCGACATCGAGCGTGTACCGCCCGTCGAGCCGAAGAAGAGTCATCAGCGTGCGTCCGCATCCGCGGCACAGCAGGATGACGCCAGCCGGATCGACCTCTGCGACGGCATCGCCGAGTTCGGCCTCACGATCGCAGTGCGCGCAGGCCGCGCGAGCAGCGGTCATGTCTCGGCCGAACACCTCGAGCAGGATCCCGCCTGCCGCGTTGCCGTCGACTCTCGTGCGGTGACCGGGGTGAGCAGCGTCCATCAGGCACCTCCGAAACGCTCGGTACGGATGCGGTCGGGCGTATGCCCCGCCGCGACGAGCAGATCGGCGACCGCCTCGACGAAGCCGGTCGGCCCGCAGACGTACACAGAGGGACTCTGCGAGGCGGGGATCGTCGACGCGTCGAGGGTCACGGCATCCACCCGGCCCGCAGGGCGAGCGAAGCCGGCCGGTGCCGACCGGCTGTACGCCCAGTCGATGCGGAAGGCGCCGCCTGCGAGGTCGTCGAGTTCGGCGGCGTAGAACGCGTCGTCCGCGGAACGAACCGCGTACAGCAGCCGCATCGGTGCGGTGCTGGACGACCGAGCATGTTCCCGCACCATCGCGAGGAGCGGCACGATCCCTGACCCGCCTGCGATGAGCTGGACGGGCTCGGGCTGGGCAGCGGTCCACACGAAGTAGGCGCCGATCGGACCGCGCACCTCGAGCTCGTCGCCCGGGCGTACATCCTCGACCAGATACGGCGAGACCTCGCCGTCCGGCACCTCGTCGACGGCCAGCTCGAGCACCTCGCCGTCTCCTGACGATGCGAGTGAGTACGACCGCACAGCCTGATAACCGTCCTCTGCGGTCAGGCGCACGTCGACGTGCTGGCCGGCGAGGTTGCCGGGCCATCCGTCGACCCGCAGAGTGAGCACGCGGCCGTTCGGCGTGGCACGCCGGACCTCTGCGACCATGGCGACCAGCCACGGCGACGACGAGGTCACCAGTAACGCTCCTCTTTCCACGGATCGCCGTACATGTTGTATCCGTTCTGCTCCCAGAACCCCGGTTCGTCGTGCTCGAGCAGATCCAGGCCATGCACCCACTTCGCGGATTTCCAGAAGTAGAGGTGCGGCACGAGAAGCCGTGCCGGGCCGCCGTGCTCTGCCGGGAGCGGCTCTCCCTCGAACTCGAACGCGATCCACGCCTTGCCGCCGACGAGATCGGCGCGAGGAACATTGGTGGTGTAACCGCCGTACGAGAAGATCCGGGTGAAATCACCGTCTCCCGCATCCTGCAGCAGATGGTCCAGCGAGACTCCGCGCCACTGCGTCCCGAGCTTCGACCACCGCGTCACGCAGTGGATATCGGTGGTGATCGTGTCGATCGGGAGTGCCTGCAACTCGTCCCACGACCAGGTGCGGCGGATGCCGTCGAGCCCGACGACGGCGAACTCCCAGGTATCTGTCGCGACGCGGGGCGTCGGTCCCGCCGAGAGCACGGGGAAGTCTTCGGTGAGGTACTGGCCCGGGGGGAGCCGGTCATCCGACTCGCGTCGCCGTGCGCCGAAGCCGCGGGAGATCACAGCCATGATCGCCTTCTTTCGTTGGTCCCACCCATTCCACCCGATCGACCGCGCGGAGGTCTCCTGCACGTGTCGAAAGGCGACACGCGCTGATCGCCCCGATTCTAGGACTGCCGGACGCGGTGTCGCATCCGTCTGCGACAGCCGACCCACGAGAAGATGGTCGGCATGACGGCTGACGCGGCTCCTGAAGGGCACCCCGAGGTGCACCGGTCCGGGAGTCGACGATCGGGACAACGCACGCTGACGGTGCGCGGCATGCGGTTCCGCGCGATCGAGAGTCGGGCGGACGACGGGAGCGAGACGATCGTGCTGATCCACGGCATCGGCATGTCTCACCGGTACTTCGCGCGACTGCACCGCGTGCTCGCCCGGTCGGCTCGCGTCGTGTCCCTCGACCTGCCCGGTTTCGGAGGCCTCGCCAAGCCGTCGCATGACGTGACGATCGGCGATATGGCTCAGGCCATCGGAGAGCTCCTGGCCGCCGTGAGCTGCGGCCCCGTGGTTCTCGTCGGACACTCCATGGGCGCGCAGTGGGCTGTCGAGACTGCAGCCCGCCATCCGGCGCGGATCGCGGGGGTGGTCGCGATCGGGCCGGTCGTCGACGACGCGCATCGCAGTCTCGGCGCACAGGCGCGTGCGCTGGCTCTCGACACTCTCGGGGAGACGCCGGCGACGAACTTCATCGTCTTCAGTGACTACCTGCGGTGCGGTCCGCGCTGGTATCTGCGTCAGGCTGCCCATATGCTGCGTTATCCGATCGAGGAGAGAGTCCGCAGCCTCGCCGTCCCGCTGCTCGTCATGCGCGGAGCGAAGGATCCTGTCGCGGGCGCCGCATGGTGCGATCGCCTCGCCTCGAGTGCCGGTGAGGGGGACATCATCGAGATTCCCGCCAGACACCACGTCGCACAGCGATCGGCCCCGGATGCGGTCGCGGACAGCATCCTGGGGTGGACTGCGAGGCGGCGTTCGGGGCGACCGGCGGAGCCGCCCCGCCGATAGCGCCGCTTCGACGAGCGCGATGTCAAGACCGTCCCGGCGAAGGATCGGGATTCGTAGCGTGGCCGCATGACTCACACTCGAACCCTCACCGAGGTGGCACCCGGCTTCTTCTGCGTATCGGTCGCCGAGGTGAACTGCTACCTGATCAGGTCCGCCGATGGACTCACCCTCGTCGATGCAGGGCTGCCCGCCACTCGACGTCCGCTGCGTGCGCTGCTGCGACATCTGGGCGCGGGGGAGTCGGACATCGATGCGGTCGTCCTGACGCACGGGCACTTCGACCACGTCGGGGTCGCATCGAGCGTCCGCGCGCACGGGGCGGAGGTGTTCGTGCACTCGGCCGATGCGCATCTCGCCCGGCATCCCTACAGCTACCGACCGGCGAGTCCTCGGGTTCCGTACCTGCTGTCGCATCCGCGCGGCATCCCCGTGATCGCGAACATGGCGGCGCACGGCGCGCTCGGCGTGCGAGGCGTGGACGCGGCCGGTCGGATCCAGCACGGGCAGCCCGTCGACGCCCCGGGTTCTCCGATCGCCCTGTGGACCCCCGGGCACACCGACGGGCACTGCGCGATCTTCTTCGCGGACCAGGGCATCCTGCTCTCGGGCGACGCGCTCGTGACCCTCGATCCCTACACCGGCGAGGCGGGGCCCCAGATCGTCGCTCGTGCCGCGACCTCCGACACCGCGCGGGCGCTCGCATCGCTCGACACGCTGGCCGAGACGTCGGCTCGTCTCGTGC
>JAZBLP010000121.1:0-6838 GCA_037033305.1 Actinomycetota bacterium
CGCGGGACTCGATGAGCTCGGCCGCAGCCATGTAGGTCACGGCCTGATCGGGTCTGGTGTCCCACGCGGTGGGCGGCACCATGAGCGTGAGCCCGGTGAATCGGTCGGGCTCGATCGACGCAGCGTGCAGCAGGGTCGCGGCGCCCATCGAGGGGCCGACCCCGTGGACGCGTTCGCCGGGGAACCACCGGTCGAGCAGGCGCAGGAGGTCATCCGCGAGGTTCGGCCAGCGATAGTCCTCTGGTTCCTTCCGCCCGGTCGATCGGCCATGGCCGCGCGCGTCGTACCTCAGCAGGCGGGTTCCGCTCAGCCCTCGACCGAGGTCGAGATTGAGCACTCGATCGCGGGCCCCGCTCGACGTGAGGCCATGCAGTTGGACGACGGGGTGCCCGCCTTCGTCGCTCAGGGCGACAGCCAGCTCGGCTCCGGGTACCTCGAAAGTGGGCATCAGGCTCCTCGAACGATGACTGACCGCGTCGGCTCGGTCGGTCAGTCGTGAAGTTTTCAGGATATCTGCGGGCGATAGGGTACTGCCCATGCGACTGACCAACGTCACGCACCTCCGCCTCCCTTTCGGACGGCTCTGGGGGTACGACGTCAGCGCGTCTGCGCTCGGACGACGCCTGCCTGTGTCCTTCGACCAGCGACTGCATGTCGGCGCGGGCGAGCGATCGGGCTCCTGGATGGCGCTGTCGTTCCGGTTGCCCGCTCAGACCGATCGTGAGTCGATCGCCGATGCGTGGCTGGCCGTCGTCGCTCGACATGGCACGCTGCGATCCGCTTTCGCGCCGGGTGCTGATGGCGAGCCTCTGCTTCACGAGATCGAGATCGATGGCGGAAGCTGGGTCGAGCATCAGGTGGCACCAGGTCAGGCTGTCAATGACGCACTGCGGGACATCCTCGATGCGGCGTGTTCGCCGTATCGGCATCCGTCGCACAGACTCTGTGTGTTGGAGACCGCCGCGGGGCTCACGGTCGTGATCGCGGCGGACCACGCGCACGTCGACATGTGGTCGATGCTCGTGATCGCCCGCGACCTGCTGTCCGCGCTCGACGCGGAGAGGACAGGCGCGAGACCGATGCCGCGGCCGGCGCCTGCATTCGTCGAGCACACGCAGGCGCTGCGAGATCGGGATGCTGCACCGGACCACGTTCGTCAGCGGTGGGAAGCCATCATTGCGGACAGTGGCGGAGTCATGCCGCGGTTTCCGCTGCCGCTCGGTGCACCCGAGCCGCATCACGAGCGCGTGGAAGTGCGCGATGTGTTCGATGTCGACGACGCCGCCGCTTTCGCTGCGCAGGCCCGTGACGACGGCGTGTCGACCCTCGCATCTGCGGTGGTCGCGATGACCGCGGTGACCCGCGAACTGGCCGGCACTGCGTTGCGAGCCGTCTTTCCCGTGCACAGCCGATTCGAGGAGAACTGGCACGACTCGGTCGGCTGGTTCATCACCAATTCGGTTCTCGAATCGGAGCTCGCCGAACCGCACGCCGCAGCGGCGGCGGTGAAGGAGGCTGTGCAGCTCGGTGCGTGGCCGCTCGCCGACGTACTCGCTCCGTGGGGTGGCATGCCCGTGGCGCCCGGGATGTTCGCGATCTCGTGGCTGGATCTGCGCAGGCTGCCCGTGCGCATCGACTCCGTGGGGCTCGATGCCCAGTACGTCAGCGCTGCGACCGACACAGACGGCGTCATGCTGTGGTTCATCCTGGATGAGTCGGGTCTGCACCTGCGATGCCGCTATCCCGACACCGCCGAGGCTCGAGCCAACGTCGGCGGATGGCTCGATCTGCTCGTCGCCAGACTGCAGGCGGACGCGCGGTCCTCTGTCCATGGACGGCTGCAGGTCGCAGGTCGCACCTTCCGGCTCGAGCGTGCGAGCCGGAACGACATCGCGGCCATCGCGACGCTGCTGTTCGATGACCAGTTCGGCTCCGACCGTGAGAGCGTCGAGCTCGAGCGCTATGAGGCGGCCTTCGGCGCGGTCGCCCGCGACAGCTCCAACTATCTGGGGGTTGTCCGCGACAGTGCCGACCGCGTGGTCGCCACGATGCAGTTGACCACCATTCCGGGCCTGTCCCGCGGCGGTTCGACCCGACTGCAGATCGAGGGACTGCGGGTCGCGCCGAGGGAACGCTCACGGGGTCTGGGCACGGCGATGCTCGAGTGGGCACACGAGTTCGGTCGCGCGCGTGGTGCTCGACTCGCCCAGGTGACCACCGACGAAGCACGGGATCAGACTCGCGCCTTCTATACCCGACTCGGATATCACACTGCCCACGTCGGGCTGAAACGGCAGTTATAGACGCGTACGCTGTGGGTGTCGCCGATCGGAGGATTCACCATGTCTGACCTCAACGAGCACATACCCGCCCCGGACGAGCCGTCGGTCCCGGAACTCGAGATCGACGAGACCATCGCGCCGCGGCCGGAGGAGGAGATCGCCGATGCCCTGCGGGCGAAACCCGATCTCGGGGACCACAGCGGGCATTCAGCGTGACTCGAGGAGCGCGCCGTCGGCACCGAAGAGGCGCCAGTGCCCGTCCGACACGGGCACAGGGTCGGCGGAAGGATCGCGCACCAGGAGAGCGGATTCGTCGTCGATGAACCAGACGGGCGACTGAGTCCTCGATGCTCCGCGCGCGGCCAGCGCTTCGGCGTCATCGGGCATCCAGTCCGCACCGAGGTGCCCCATGAAGAACCAGTCGAACAGGGGCACGGCAGGTGCGACCTCGTCGAGGTCGAACAGATCCATCTCCTCCTGGTCATCGAATGCCTCCGGCCAGCGGCTCAACAGGCGGGAGAAGACCATCGATCCCGCGCTCCATCCGACGTACACCATGTCGTCGAGCAGATCCGCGAGCGCGGGAGCGAGGCCTGTCGCATGCCACGCGTGCGCCAGCCAGAGGTTGCTGCCGCCGTATCCGATGATCACATCGGCCGAGCGCAGCCGCGACTCGACCAGAGATGGCGGCCCGGCGAAGAGAGAGGCGACGTCGAACTCGGCCCACCCCATCCCGCGGATCCGCTCGAGATGCTCGACGAGCATCGAGCTGTCGCCGGGGAACCCCAGGATCGCGTCGATCACGACCACGACACGGGAGTCACCGATCGGCTTGCCGAGGAGATCGACCAGCGCGTCTCGGATGAGCGCATTCGAGATCCCGTTCGATGTGAGGAGCATCCGCATCGCGCCATGGTAGACCCTCGACGCCCCGCGATAGCATGCGGGAGCGCCGCGCAAGCGCTCGACTACGCTGGAACCTATCCCTGACAGTCGAACGAGGAGTCGCGCGCCCATGACCGATACCCAGATCTTCGAGCCAGAAGGCCGCGCGATCCCCTTCGTGGATGAGGGAGACGGCCCGGTCAAGCTGGTTCTGATCCAGGAACAGGGGCTCGCCGCCGACGTGCTGGGCGTCGCCGCACACTACCTCGCCGAAGAGGCGGGTTTCCATGTGCTGCGGATCGGTCACCGCGCGGGATCCGACCTATCGCTCGACGAGCGCGTCGACGACGTCATCGCGGTCATCGATCACGTCGGGATCGAGGACACCTGGGTCGGCGGTCATGGCTTCGGCGGAACGATCGCGCGTGCCCTCGTGGCAGCGCACAGCGACCGGGCCAACGGTCTGCTGCTGCTCGGCGTCGAGGATGTCGACATCGCCGTCGCACCGGCGATCCCCGTCCTGATCGTGCAGGGGACCGAAGACACCGACACCCCCGCGGTCAACGCCGAAGCGCTGCAGGCCACCATCCCCGACCGCTCGAGCATCAAGACGATCGCCGGCGATCACCTCTTCCCGATGCATCACCCGATCGAGACCGGCGTGATCATCGAGGAATACCTGGACTGGGACTGAGCAGGATGCCAGCATCCGGCCGCACCGTCGTCGTCGCGATCGACCTGCAGGCCGGCGTGATGCCCGGATGCTTCGACGAGCATGGCGTTCTCGCGCGCACCGCGGCTCTCATCGAGCGCGCTCGCGACAGCGCGGTTCCTGTGGTCTGGGTGCATCACGACCCCGTCGGCGTCGGCACGCCGGAGTGGGAGCTCGCTGCCCCGCTGCGGCGTGACGAGGGAGAGCCGCTGGTTCGCAAGAGCTACCGCGATTCCTTCGCCGGCACGAACCTGCGCGAGAGTCTGGACGACCTCGGCGCGACGCGACTGGTGATCGCCGGCGCGCAGTCCGACTTCTGCGTGCGCACCACCATGCAGCGCGCGGCAGCGGAGGGGTACGACGTCACCCTCGTGAGCGACGCGCACACCACGGTCGACACGGAGTGGGACGGTGTGCCGATCTCGGGCGAGCAGATCGTCGCCCACACGAACATGTACTTCTCGGGACTCCGGTACCCGGGGCAGGAGTTCGCGATCGCGACCCACGATCAGGTCGCGCTCTGACGAGAGTCAGGCCCTATCCTGATCTCGTGACCCAGTACGCCGCGCAGGCCAAGACGAATCTGCTCGCTCTGGTGGGATTCATCGCGGCGTTCATGATCCCTCCCGCGGGTGTGATCCTGTCGATCTTCGCCCGCCGACAGCTGGACGCCCCCGGAAACATCGAGTCCGGCCGGGGCTTGGCTCGTTGGGCGATGGTGATCGGCATCCTCGGCACTCTCGCGCAGCTCGGCTTCTTCATCCTCTGGTTCTCGCTCTTCTTCCGCGCCATGGCCTGACAGGCGCCGCAGCCGCCGCAGTGCCCGGGGCGTGAGCCTGACAGACTGGTCTGATGACCGCCACCCTCGTCGCCCAGAATCTGGCCGGTGGCTACGGCCACCGCATCCTCTTCGAGGGCCTCGACCTGACCGTCGCTCCGGGCGACGTGATCGGCGTGGTCGGAGCGAACGGCGCCGGGAAATCGACTCTGCTCCGGCTGCTCGCCGGTGTGGATGCGCCGATGGGCGGGGCGATCTCGCTCGCGCCGACCGACGCATTCGTCGGCTGGTTACCGCAGGAGCATGAACGTGTAGACGGGGAGACGGTCGCGGGATACATCGCCCGCCGCACCGGCTGTGCGACGGCGACTGCCGAGATGGATGCCGCGGCAGCGGCACTCGGCGATCCCACGCTCGCACCGGCGGGCACGGATCCTGCCGACACCTATTCTCAGGCGCTCGATCGGTGGCTCGCGAGCGGTGCCGCCGATCTCGAAGAGCGCATCCCGGCAGTGCTCGCCGACCTCGGACTCCCGACCACGAGCGGAGTCGCGGAGGACGCGCTCATGACCGGGCTGTCCGGCGGCCAGGCGGCTCGCGTCGGACTCGCCGCACTGCTGCTCTCACGGTTCGACATCGTCTTCCTCGACGAGCCGACCAACGACCTCGACCTCGATGGACTCGATCGCCTGGAGGCGTTCGTGCGCGGTCTCCGCGGCGGTGTCGTTCTCGTCAGCCACGACCGCGAGTTCCTGGCTCGCAGCGTCACCCGCGTGCTCGAACTCGACCTCGCCCAGGGAACGAATCGTCTCTACGGTGGCGGCTACGACGCATACATCGAGGAACGCGCCGTCGTGCGCAGGCACCTGCGGGAGAAGTATGACGAGTTCGCCGACAAGAAGGCCGACCTCGTGGCGCGGGCGCGCACCCAGCGCGAGTGGTCGAGTCAGGGCGTTCGTAATGCGATGAAGAAGTCCCCGGACAACGACAAGATCAGGCGCAAGGCGTCGACGGAATCGAGCGAGAAGCAGGCGCAGAAGGTGCGCCAGATGGAGAGCCGGATCGCCCGCCTCGACGAGGTCGAGGAGCCGCGCAAGGAATGGCAGCTGGAGTTCACGATCGGCTCGGCGCCCCGGTCGAGCACCGTGGTCTCGACGCTCAACGGTGCGGTGTTCCGGCAGGGTGCGTTCACGCTGGGGCCGCTGTCTCTTCAGGTCGACGTCGGCGATCGCATCGGGATCACCGGCCCGAACGGCGCCGGAAAATCGACCCTGCTGCGCGCTCTCCTCGGACGACAGGCACCCGTCGAGGGGGCGGCAGCTCTCGGAAGCAGCGTGCAGATCGGCGAGATCGACCAGGCTCGCTCGCTGCTGCTCGGCGAGGCGGCGCTCGCCGACGCGTTCGAAGCTCTCGTGCCCGAGATGTCATCGGCTGAGGTGCGCACCCTGCTGGCGAAGTTCGGTCTGCGGGCAGACCATGTCACTCGTTCCGTCGGCGCCCTGTCGCCGGGTGAACGCACCCGAGCGGCGCTGGCGCTGCTGCAGGCACGTGGCGTCAACCTGCTCGTGCTCGATGAGCCGACCAACCACCTCGACCTCCCGGCGATCGAACAGCTCGAGAAGGCGCTGGAGTCCTATACCGGGACGCTGCTGTTGGTCACGCACGACCGACGGATGCTGGAGGCCGTGCAGACGAACCGGCGCTGGCACGTCGAGAGCAGCCAGGTCACCGAAGGGTGAGACTCAGCGTCCCTGACGCTTCTTGTAAGGCTTCGGCTGCCCCTTCACGATCGGCGCGCGACCTTTGCCCTTGGATGCCTTGGCCTTGCCGCCTGCCGGGCCGGGCGTCTTCGGGGCGGGTGGGGGAGCTGCAGCCACGGTCGCCTGCGCTTCGACGAGGAACAGCTCTCCGACGCTCGTCAGGCGGGGCGTGCCCTCGCGGTTGATCAGGGTGTGCCCGACCTCGTCCTCGAGCTTGTCGAGAGAGGTGTACAGGGAGGCCAGGGGAATGCCCAGCTGCGAGGCGGCCCGGGGGAAGTGCAGCGTCTCAGCGAGGACGACGTAGCGACGGAGCAATGCCAGCTTCATGCGGTGGAACGGTCCTTCTGGAGCCGCGACGGTCACGGGTCTCCGTCTAACCTACGCGAGGCCGCTGCACGGCACCCCCCGGACGCACGGATGC
>JAZBLP010000122.1:0-6557 GCA_037033305.1 Actinomycetota bacterium
TCGTCGGGGCCCTTCTCATGGTCGAAATCAGATCTCGATGAGGTCTTCCGACCCGATCACCGGAATCGCGGCCGTGATGGCCTCGAGCCCCGACAGACGCGCGGGCGACAGCTGCTTGATGACTTCTTCGCGAGACATCAGTCCGGCTTCGACGACCAGGTCGGCGACGTTGCGGTTGGTCAGCAGGGCGGTCTTCGCCAGAGCGGCCGCTGCCGCGTAGCCGATGAACGGGGTGAGCGCGGTGATGACGCCGACCGACGCACCCACCATCGCACCGAGGCGGTCGCGGTTCGCGGTGATGCCGTCGACGCAGTTGACGCGCAGCGTCCACATCGCCTGGCGCATCCAGGTGATGGACTGGAAGATCGAATGCGCGATCACGGGCTCGAAGGCGTTGAGCTGCAGCTGTCCGGCCTCGGCCGCCATCGTCACCGTCATGTCAGCCCCGGCGACCGCGAAGGCCACCTGGTTGACGACCTCGGGAATCACCGGGTTCACCTTGCCGGGCATGATGCTCGAACCGGCCTGCATCGCCGGCAGGTTGATCTCGCCGAAGCCCGCCTGCGGACCTGACGACAGCAGTCGCAGGTCGTTGCAGATCTTCGACAGCTTCATCGCGTTGCGCTTCAGGGTCGATGAGAAGGACATGAACGACCCCGTGTCGCTCGTCGCCTCGACGAGGTCTCCGGCGGTCACGAGGTCGAGCCCGGTGATCTCCCGCAGGTGCTTCAGCACGGCCGGCGCGTAGTCCACGTGCGTCGTGATGCCGGTGCCGATGGCGGTCGCACCCATGTTGATCTCGAACATCAGCGAGGCGTTCTCGGTGAGGCGGGTGTGATCGTAGCCGAGGGTGGATGCGAAGCCGTGGAACTCCTGCCCCAGAGTCATCGGCACGGCGTCCTGCAGCTGCGTGCGTCCGACCTTGAGCACATCGTGGAACTCATGGGACTTGCGCAGGAACGAGATGCGCAGCAGGTCCAGCTCTTCGAGCAGCGAACGGAGCGTCAGCGACAGGCCGATCTTGACCGCCGTCGGGTAGACGTCGTTGGTCGACTGGCTGCGGTTCGTGTGGTCGATCGGCGAGAGGAACGCGTAATCGCCTTTCTCGCGTCCGGCGAGCTCGAGCGCGATGTTGGTGATGACCTCGTTGGCGTTCATGTTCGTCGAGGTGCCGGCACCGCCCTGGATCACACCGACGGTGAACTGATCGTGGAACTCCCCATCGATGACGCGCTGTGCGGCCCGATCGATCAGGTCGGCACGTTCAGGGTCGAGGACGCCGATCTCGCGGTTCGCCCTCGCGCTGGCCTGCTTGACCATCGCGAGCGCGACGACGAGGTCGGGGTAGACCGAGATCGGTCGCTTGGTGATCGGGAAGTTCGCGTCAGCGCGGGCAGTATGGATCCCCCAGTACGCGTCGGCGGGAATCTCCATGCTCCCGAGCGAGTCGGTCTCGGTGCGAGTGGGGGCAGGCGCGGCAGAAGCCATGTCACATCCTTGTGGGTAGTGGCGAGTGTGTGGTGCGGGGGATGTGTCCAGTCTACGCCTGCGTGCATGCGCCCCCGGGGATACGACGGCGGGTCAGCGTTTGCGCGAGAAGGCCTCGAGGCGCTCTGCCGGGCTGAGACTCGCCATCGTCTCCAGCCACGCCATCGAGAAGTGATCGCCGGTCGGCGCATCGGTCACCGGCACCACGGTGTGGGTGATCGTCTCGGGTCGTACATGCACGATCTGGAACGCCTGGGCCGCATCCATGCCGTTCACATCGGCGGCCGGGCGCGCGACATTCATCGTGTAGCAGGTCGCCGAGGACACGCTGACGGGCACGCCCGCGAAGGTGCCGTGCGACGAGTAGTGCAGGTGGCCGGCCAGGATGCCACGCACGTCGGTGTCACGGATGACCTCAGCGAGTTCGTCCTGGTGCCGCAGCTCGAGTATGTCGAAGAGCGGAAGGTGGCTCGGGAGCGGCGGGTGATGCATCGCGAGCAGGGTGCCGTGCGGCGACGGTTCGCGCAGGACCTCAGCCAGCCACGAGAGCTGGTCGGGGTCCAGGTCGCCGTGGTGCCACCCGGGCACACTCGTGTCCAGGGCGATCAGCCTCAGCCCGTCGAGGTCCCACACACCGGTCACGGGCTCCTGCGTCGCGGGCAGGTCGAGCAGCCCCTCGCGCAGCGCCGGCCGTTCGTCGTGGTTGCCTGCCACCCAGACGACGATCGTTCCGAGTTCCTGCGCCACGGGTTCGACGGCGCGGCGGAGACGACGATAGGCGTCTGGCTCCCCCAGGTCGGCAAGGTCGCCGGTGATGACGATCGCCGACGGGTGCGGATGCACGGCCCTGATCGCCTCGAGAATGCGAGCGAAGTTCGACTCGACGTCGTAGCGTCCCCCGAGCCGCGCACCGCCCGCGAGGAAGTGCGGGTCGCTCACATGGATGACGACATGGGTGGCGGGATCATGGCGACCGAAGACGAACCCGCTGTCGGAAGGCGCTGACATGGTCTCAGCCTAGGCCGCGGCGCGACATCCTCTCGGCTGACGCCCTGCGGGCGCCGGACTCGCCGGTCAGTGCCCGACGACGATGATCAGGATGCCCGCCACGACGGCAACCGCGCAGAGTGCGAAGCATCCGTAAGCGCCGTACAGCGCGATCCGTCGCTGCGCCTCGGTGAGCGGACTCTTCTTCGCCGCCTTGGCCGCCTGCTTGGCGGCCCGCTTGAGCTCCTTCTCGGAGATCACGGTGATCGCGTCGGTGAACTCCGCCGGGCTGACGACCGGTGCGTGTCCACTGCGGACGAGCAGTCGGAGGCCGAACGCATAGAACGTCACGACCGCGCAGGCTCCGACAAGGGCCGCGAGGAACACCTGGACGAATGCGCCCCAGTCGATGCCCACGTTCACTTCGACTCCTCGCTGTTCGACTTCTCGGGACTTGCTGCACCGGGGCTGTCGATCCTCGTCGAGGCGCCGGTCTTCGGGGCCTTCTTCGCGGCCTTCGCAGCCGCCTTCGCCTTGGCGTCCGCCTTGGCCTGAGCCTTGACCCTCTCCCGAGCCTCCGCACGGGCCTTCGCCTCGGCCTTGGCCTCGAGGATCCGCTGCTGTCGACGCGTGGGAGGGGGCGTGTCGGGGTGCTCGATCGCGAGTCCCGATTCGGCCACGTCGCTCATGGCGTTGGCCGACGTCACCGCATCCCTGCGTGAGCGAAGGAACAGGCCGATGATCACAGCCAGCGCGAGGACCGCGTCGATCGCGATGCCCCAGAGGCCGAGCCAGGTGATGAGCAGGGCCGCGAGGGCACCGACGGCGCCGGCCGCCGGAAGCGTGAGGAGCCATCCGATGGCGATACGACCGGCGGTCCGCCAGCGGACCGTGGAACCGCGGCGGCCGAGGCCGGAGCCGATGACGGATCCCGAAGCGACCTGCGTCGTCGAGAGCGCGAAACCGAAGGCACTGGAGGCGAGGATCGTCGCCGCCGTGGAGCTCTCGGCAGAGAATCCCTGCGCGGGCTTGACCTCGGTCAACCCCTTGCCCAGCGTGCGGATGATGCGCCATCCGCCGAGGTACGTGCCGAGGGCGATCGTGACCGCACACGCGATGATGACCCAGAGATACGGATCGGCCTGCTCGCTGCTCTGCCACCCGACCGTGATCAGTGCGAGGGTGATCACACCCATCGTCTTCTGAGCGTCGTTCGTGCCGTGCGCGAGTGCGACCAGCGACGAGGTGAAGATCTGTCCCCAGCGGAAGCCGTCTCGTCCGTCGGGCTTGCCGTCGTAGCGCCGCGTGATCGAGTACGCCAGCTTCGTCGCCGCGAAGGCGATGATGCCGGCCGTCAGCGGGGCGATGAGCGCCGGAAGGATGATCTTGGAGAGCACCATGCCGAAGTCGATGCCGTTGACCCCGACGCCGACCAGGGTGGCTCCGATGAGCCCTCCGAAGAGCGCGTGCGACGAGCTGGAGGGCAGGCCCAGCAGCCAGGTCAGCATGTTCCAGGTGATCGCGCCGATGAGACCGGCGAAGATCATCGGCAGGAACACATCGCCCTGGATCGTGTCCTCGCGGATGATCCCGTGCGACACGGTCTTGGAGACCTCTGTCGACAGGAAGGCTCCCACGAGATTGAGGACCGCCGCGAGGAGGACAGCGGTCTTGGGCTTGAGCGCGCCTGTCGCGATGGGCGTGGCCATCGCGTTGGCGGTGTCGTGAAACCCGTTGGTGAAGTCGAAGAAGAGTGCCAGCAGGATAACCAGCACGACGATGAGGGCTGCGGTTTCCACCGTTCGCTTTCGGTCGTTGAGGAAGAAAGGAGAGGTGTCGACGGGATCGACGTGACGAACGAAGAGTTCACCGTGGGTTTTACTTCCGTTAACCGGCCCCGGTAGATCCTCCCACCCTCCCGGGTGCCGGTCAACTTGACCTGGGCTAGCGTGGGATGCGTGACTGATGCCCCGATCGCAGACCGCCGCTCGACCCTTCGCACGCACCACGGTGACACTTTCGACGATCCGTATGAATGGCTCCGGGAGAAGGAATCCGACGAGGTGATCGCCCACCTCGAGGCGGAGAACGCGCACACAGAGGCTGAACTCTCCCATCTGGCCGACCTCCGCGAGACGCTGTTCCAGGAGATCAAGAGCCGTGTGCAGGAGACCGATCTGTCCGTGCCCACGCGTCGCGGTGGCTGGTGGTATTACAGCCGCACGGAAGAGGGCTCGCAGTACGGCATCCACTGTCGTACCGCCGCGGTCGAGGACGAGTGGACTCCCCCGGTGCTGGAGCCGGGCGTGGCGGTGCCCGGCGAGGTCGTGCTGCTCGACGGCAACGCCGAGGCCGAGGGGCACGAGTTCTTCTCGCTCGGGGCATTCGACACGTCCGACGACGCGACGAAGCTGCTCTGGGCGACGGATTTCGAGGGCGACGAGCTCTACACCGTCCACGTTCGCGACCTCGCCACGGGCGAGACCCTCCCCGACGAGATCCCCGACACCGGTGGCGCGTTCTTCACGCCGGACGGCACGGGGATCCTCTACACGACACGCGACGAGGCATGGCGCCCCGACACTCTCTGGCTGCACCGCCTCGGCACGCCCGTCTCGGACGACGTGAAGCTCTTCCATGAGCCCGATGAGAAGTACTGGCTCGGCGCCGGCATCACCCGCAGTCGCAAGTATCTTGTGATCGCCGTCGGATCGAGCATCACCAGCGAGGAGTACCTCGTCGATCTCGCCGGAGACCTCACCGCAGCCCCACAGGTCGTCTGGCCGCGCCGCGAAGGCGTCGAATACTCGCTCGAGCACGCCGTGGTGAACGGCGAGGACCGCCTGTACATCCTGCACAACGATGACGCTCTCGACTTCGAACTCGTCTCGGTGCCCGCCTCCGACCCCCAGGGTGAGCGCCGGGTCGTCCTCCCGCACGAGCCAGGTCGTCGACTCCTCGGGATGGACGCGTTCCGCGACTTCGCGACCGTGGAGTACCGCCGCGAGGGCCTGGAGCGAGTCGGCATCCTGGACTACACCACGGATTCGGTCGACGACATCGCCTTCGACGAACCTCTGTACTCGGCAGGCGTCAGTGGGAATCCTGAATGGCACTCGCCGTTCCTCCGGCTCGGCTACACATCGTTCGTGACGCCGGGCACCGTGTACGAGATGGATCTCGCCACTCGCGAACTGCATCTGCGCAAGCAGGTCGTCGTCCTCGGGGGCTATGACCCCCGAGAGTACGGCCAGAGACGCGACTGGGCCACGGCCTCGGACGGCACCCGAGTGCCGATCTCACTCGTGTGGAAGAGGTCGTTCGCCGACCCCGGCACGGACCTGCGCCCCGTGCACCTCTACGGCTACGGCTCGTACGAGCACTCGATCGATCCCGGCTTCTCGGTGGCGCGGCTCTCGGAACTCGATCGCGGCATCGTCTTCGCCGTCGCTCATGTCCGCGGCGGCGGCGAGATGGGGCGGCAGTGGTACGAGGACGGAAAGCTGCTGAACAAGCGCAACACGTTCACCGACTTCGTCGCGTGCGCCGAACACCTCGTCGAGGAAGGGATCACATCGTCCGAGCGCCTGATCGCCGAGGGCGGAAGCGCGGGAGGTCTCCTCATGGGCGCAGTGACGAACCTCGCCCCCGAGCTGTTCGCCGGCGTCCTCGCGGCTGTTCCCTTCGTCGACGCGCTCACCACGATCCTCGACCCCTCACTGCCCCTGACGGTGATCGAATGGGACGAGTGGGGCGACCCGCTGCACGAGGCAGAGGTCTACGAGTACATGAAGTCGTACTCGCCGTATGAGAACGTCCGCACCGGGGTGCGCTACCCGCGCATCCTGGCGGTCACCTCGCTCAATGACACACGCGTCCTCTACGTCGAGCCCGCGAAGTGGATCGCCGCTCTGCGCGTCGCCGGTGCGACCGACGCCCTCCTCAAGTGCGAGATGGTGGCCGGTCACGGCGGTGTCAGCGGACGCTACAACTCGTGGAAGGAACGGGCTTTCGAGCTCGCGTGGATCCTCGACACGGTCGGCCTCGCCTCGCGCTGACACCCGTCGAACACACAGAGAACG
>JAZBLP010000123.1:0-6141 GCA_037033305.1 Actinomycetota bacterium
GTCGAGGCGCCCCTTTCGTTCGAGAGTTCAATACCAGATGTCGAGTGCCGGCACTGGGAATGCGACGAACGCGCGATCAAGCTCCTCGACGACGGTGGCGTCGGCATCGATCCGCCCCGCAGCGTGCAGAGACGAGGCCCGCACGCCTCCGGCGTAGAGGATCGAGAGCGCCGAGACATCGAGCTCCGCATCCACGGCGCGGGCGTCTTCGACAGCCTCGACGGACGCAGTCCCCGTCGCGTCTGCGCGCAGACGCCACTCACCCGCAGCGAAGCCGAGCGGATCCCGAACGCGCAGAACCACGTCGATCGGCGCCGAGTACCGTCTCGCAGGGAGAGCCGTGGGGAGGTCGAGCAGACGTAGCCAGCCGTGGTCGTGCACCGTCTGGGTGACACCGCGCGGGTCGCGTACCAGCCACGGAAGCGCATCGTCGAGCGGCCGCAGATCCGCGGTCACTTCGTCGACGAGATCGTGCTGCAGCGCGAAGCCCCACAGAGCGGCAGTCGCCTCGGGAGTCTCTGCGACCAGCAGGCGCACGGCGAGGGCGAAGCGGAAGGATCCGGTCCGCTCGCTCAGCGTGAACGCCATCGCGCCACGCACTTCACCGTCCGCATCGAGAAAGCGGATGCCACGCACCTGGTCGCGGTCGGTGTCACTCGGCGACAGCCCGGCGAGTCCCGTCCACCGCGACGGCCACCCGGGGATCTGGCCCCCACGCTGACCTCGGACGCGATCATGCACCGCTCCCAGTTCCGCGGCGAGTGACTCCCGATCGAGGTACTCGACGCGGCCGTCCGACGACGGACCTGCCCAGCCCGCCCGGCGGGTGTCGACCGTGATGCGCGACATGTGCACAGCCGAGCCGAAACCGTACCTGCCGTAGATGGTCGCCTCCGAGACCGTCAGCCCCACCACCGGCACTCCTGCCCTCGCCGCTCCTCTGAGTTCTCCCTCGAGAAGCGCCCGCGCGATCCCGCGACGGCGATGCGTGGCGCTCACCGTGACTCCGCTGATCGCCCACATCGGGATCTCGCCGCCACCGGGCAGCGTCAGCGGAGTGACCCAGGAATCGATCGTGGCGACCGGCGGAGCGTCCGTTGCTGCCGCGTCGTAGACGCCGATGTTCCGGCGGGACTCGAAGGCCGCTCGTCCGAAGGCCAGCACCTCCGGCGTCGGCTCCGCGCCGAGGAATCCTCGGGTCATCGCTCTCTGGAAGCTCTCGGACTGTGCGTCGTCAGCGGTATCGACGACCCGGTAGACGAGCGATTCCGACGCAAGGCGCTCGGCAGAGGTCGGATCGGCAGGGATGTCGCGTGAATCGATGAGCGTCATGCCTCCAGCCTATGGGCGGATGCCGACATCACGTCCTCGAGCGCCGACGGCTGCTCGCGCGCGCTCAGTGCTGAGCGGACTGGACCTCACGCAGCCGGGCGAACACCTGGTCACGCAGCTCTTCGGGTGCCGTCTCCTTGCACGCACGCGCGACGACCTCGGTGAGGGTCGTCGCCACGAGTGCCTCGTCCCGGCAGGACGGGCAATTCTCGAGATGCTCACGGATCTCTGTGTGCTCGGTGTTGCAGACCTCGTTGCGGAGGTACTCCTCGAGATCCTTGCGGGCCTTGTCGCAGCCGCAGTCGGTCATTTCTTGCTCCTCGGGTCGGCCGCGGAGATTCCCCGCTCCACGGCGTACTCAGCCAGCAGCTCCCTGAGCATCCGCCTGCCTCGATGCAGGCGGCTCATCACGGTGCCGATGGGCGTCTTCATGATGTCCGCGATCTCCTGGTAGGCGAAGCCCTCGACGTCCGCGAGGTACACCGCCAACCTGAAGTCCTCGGGTACGGCCTGCAACGCGTCCTTGACGACCGATGCGGGCATGTGGTCGATGGCTTCCGCCTCGGCCGAACGACTGTGCGATGCGGTGGTCGTGGTCGACTCCGCACCGCCCATCTGCCAGTCCTCGAGCTCGTCGATAGTGCCCTGGAACGGCTCTCGCTGCTTCTTGCGGTAGATGTTGATGTACGTGTTCGTGAGGATGCGGTAGAGCCACGCCTTCAAGTTCGTGCCCTGCGAGAACGTCGCCCAAGATCCGTACGCTTTGACGAAGGTCTCCTGCACGAGGTCAGCAGCATCAGCCGGGTTGCGCGTCATGCGCATCGCCGCGGCGTAGAGCTGATCCATGAACGGGATCGCCTGTTCCTCGAATTCGCGCCGAGGGTCGCTGACCGTCTCTGCGGTTGCCGTGTCATCCATCACCGGCCAGTCTAGGCGCGTGAGGTCGACCGACTCGCGTTCCAGCGTTGCGAGCATGCTCTCTCCTTGTCGTCGAGCGCCCTGATTCCGTCATGCGAGCACTCGCGTTTACTAAGGTGGGAACCGATGAGCGCCAACAGGTATTCCCCCTCCCCTGTCCAGGGCGTCTACGTCGCGCCGACCAGCGCGAACGCCGTCCACGCGACCGTGACGATCCCGGGCTCGAAATCGCTCACGAATCGCGAGCTCATCATCGCCGCGATCGCGGACGGACCGGGCAGGCTCATCGCCCCTCTGCATTCCGACGACTCCCGCCGGATGATCGACGCGCTGCGCGCACTGGGCGTGGGCATCGAAGAAGTCGACGGCAACGGAGACTTCGGCCCCGACCTGGCGATCACTCCCGGAAAGCTCGTCGGCGGCACCACGATCGACTGCGGGCAGGCCGGCACTGTCATGCGCTTCATCGCACCCCTCGCGGGCCTCGCGCAGCACGACGTGCATCTCACTGCTCACGAGACTGCGCTTCACAGGCCGATGGGCGGTCTCATCAGCGCCCTGCGCGACCTGGGAGTCGACATCGACGACGAGGGGACGTGGGCCCTGCCGTTCACCGTCCGCGGGCACGGCCGCATCCGCGGCGGGCGGGTCGAGATCGACGCCTCGGCGTCCAGCCAGTTCGTCTCCGGACTGCTGCTCGCAGCTCCACGGTTCGATGTCGGCCTGCACCTGGTGCACACCGGCGAGCACCTGCCGAGCCTGCCCCACATCGACATGACGATCGAGGCGCTGAGCCGGCGCGGCATCCGCATCGAACGGCCCGCCACCGGGGAGTGGCTCGTCGAAGCCGGCGTGCCGCGGGCCAAGGAGATCGCGATCGAGCCCGATCTCTCCAACGCCGCGCCGTTCCTCGCCGCGGCGCTGGTCACCGGAGGAGCGGTGTCGGTTCCCGGCTGGCCGGTGCACTCCACACAGCCCGGCGCACTGCTTCCCGAGATCCTGCAGGCGATGGGCGCGCACGTCGGCCGTCACAGCGGCACGTTGACGGTCAGGGCCGGCTCCGAGATCCGCGGACTCGACATGGACCTGTCCTCAGCGAGCGAGCTGACTCCCACCCTCGTCGGGCTCGCGGCATTCGCGTCCGGCCCGACGACGATCCGCGGAATCGGTCACATCCGACTCCACGAGACCGATCGGATCGCGGCGCTCGTGGGCAACATCCGCGCGCTGGGAGGCGAGGCCGAGGAGCTATCCGACGGTCTCCGCATCATCCCGCGAGAACTGCGCGGCGGCGGCTGGGCGGCTCATCACGATCACCGTATGGCGACGACGGGCGCCCTCATCGGGCTGCGAGTCCCGGGAGTCGAGATCGACGACATCGGAACGACGTCGAAGACGCTCCCGGAGTTCACCCTCCTGTGGGAGCGCATGCTGCGGGGCGCGTCCGCGTGAGCTGGCTCGACGACTCCGACGACCTCGAGGACGACTTCGAGGACTTCGATGAGAGCAGCATCCGCACGCGTCCGAACCCGAAAGCGAATCGCCCTCGCACGAAACGACGGCCCGCCCATGACGATGCGCAGATCGGGCGAGTCCTCGGGGTCGACCGCGGCCGGTACTCGGTGCTGCTCGACGAGGACACGCCCGACGAGCGGATGATCACCGCGGCACGGGCACGAGAGCTCCGCAGGAACCCGATCGTGACCGGCGACCAGGCGAAAGTCGTCGGCGACATCTCCGGCGAGGACGGCACGCTGGGGCGCATCATCGGAATCGCCGATCGCACGTCCCTGCTCAGGCGCAGTGCCGACGACACCGACCAGGTCGAGCGCGTGATCGTCGCGAACGCCGATCAGATGCTGGTCGTCGTCGCCGCGGCCGACCCCGAGCCGCGTGCCCGACTGGTCGACCGCTATCTCGTCGCCGCTCTGGATGCCGGCATCCGCCCGCTCCTCGTCGTGACCAAGACCGACCTGGCCGATCCCAGCGCCTTCCTGTCGCACTTCGACGGCCTCGACCTGCGCGTCTTCACCAGTGCGCAGGACGAGATGCCCGTCGATGAGATCGGCGCGGCGCTGGTGGGACACTCGACGGTCTTCGTCGGCCACTCCGGCGTGGGCAAGTCGACGCTGGTGAATGCTCTGGTCCCCAGCGCGCTCCGCGCGACAGGGCACGTCAACCAGGTCACCGGCCGGGGCCGGCACACCTCCTCGTCCACCGTCTCTCTGCGGTACGCCGGACCCGACGGGCGCGGCTGGGTGATCGACACCCCGGGCGTCCGGTCCTTCGGACTGGGGCACGTCGATCCCGCGAACATCCTGGCCGCATTCACCGAGCTCGCCGCGATCGCCGAGAACTGCCCACGGGGATGCACGCACCTTGCCGATGCCCCGGATTGCGCTCTCATCGAAGCAGCGGAGAGCGGCGAGCTCAGCGAGACGGGACGAGCGCGTCTGGACTCCCTGCAGCGGCTGCTGCAGACCTTCGCCGACAAAGCCGAACAGACGCCCGGCCGGTAGGGTGGAGGGGTGACTGTGCGCCTGGAACCCGGAACCGCTGCCCCCGACTTCGCCCTCCTCGATCAGGACGGAAATACCGTCGCACTCGACGATCTGCGCGGTCGCAAGACGGTGCTGTACTTCTACCCCGCGGCCATGACCCCGGGCTGCACGACGCAGGCGTGCGACTTCCGCGACAGCATCTCGTCCCTCGAGGGAGCGGGATACCGGGTGGTCGGAGTCTCGCGCGACGAGCCGGCGAAGCTCGCCGAGTTCCACGAGCGCGACGGCCTCACCTTCACCCTTCTCAGCGACCCCGACCACGCCGTGCACTCCGCCTACGGCGTCTGGGGCGAGAAGATGAACTACGGCAAGGTCGTCGAGGGCGTCATCCGATCGACATTCGTCCTCGACGAGCAGGGCATCGTCACACTCGCCCAGTACAACGTCAAGGCCACCGGACACGTCGCGCGCCTGCGCAAGCTCCTCGGCGTCGACGCCGCCTGACGCTCACTCCGCGGGGCGCTCGTTCTCGGCCCGCGTGCTGGCGATCAGCAGTACGAAGCACAGCACCGCCGGCAGACCCACACCGGCGGTGAACACCCACGCGATCGGCTGGAGCGTCAGCGAGGCGAGCGCGAGCGCGATGGCGAGCACCTGGAAGACGACACCGCCTGATCGCGCCCATGACCGGCCCGTCCTCGTCCCGATCGCGAACGCGATGAGAGCGGCGGCGCCGAGGAGAGTGAGCACGATGAGAGCGAGCGCCGTCGGCAGCGAGGCGGCATCCCCTGCGCCGAGGCCTACGAGCTCGATGAGAGCGAAGATGATCAGTGCAGCACCCTCCGCCGCGAGAACCACGGATGCCGCCAGAGCGAGGCCGGGTGAGCGCACAGTTGCCTCCTGAGAATCGAATGAGAACGGCGGAAACCCTTGATTTCGCCGGTTTCATGTAACAGAATAGACAGCGTCATGTGCTCCCACAGCGGCGTGGGGCGGGCTTCGCGCTCGCATCACAGAAAGCGGGCATCCGTCCGTATCTCATACAGGGTAGCTGAACCCGATCTGCACCCGAAATCCGAGTCGTCGCAGTGCGTCGATTTCTGAAAAACCACACCGAGGAGCCCCCATGGACTGGCGCGACAAGGCCGCCTGCTTGACTGTCGACCCCGAACTGTTCTTCCCTGTCGGGAACACGGGTCCGGCCGTCGACCAGATCGAGAAGGCCAAGACCGTCTGCGCCACCTGCACGGTGACCGAGATCTGCCTTCAGTACGCTCTCGAGTCCAGCCAGGACTCGGGCGTGTGGGGTGGACTCTCCGAGGACGAGCGCCGCGCCCTCAAGCGCCGCGCAGCTCGCGCCCGCCGCGCTTCCTGAACATCGAGAAGCGGC
>JAZBLP010000124.1:0-6132 GCA_037033305.1 Actinomycetota bacterium
TGTGGCCGATCACGATGCCGGGGAGCCCCGAGAACGAGAAGCCGCCCATGTCGAACGGGCACTCGTCGGTGACCTCGCTGCACCGGAGCTGCACCTGGTACCAGACCGAGGGCAGCGATGCGCCCAGGTGCGGGTCGTTTGCGAGCAGCGGCATGCCGGTCTCGGTGAGGTCGCCGGACACCACCCAGGAGTTCGAGCCGATACCCTCGCCGACATCTCCCACGAGCAGACTCGCCGCCTCGATCACGTCCGAGGCCTCCTGCCACTCGATCGTCGTCGCGGCCTGCTGCATCTCGTGGTCGCTCGCGTCCGTCGTGAACGCGGCGGGCTCGGCCCCTGTCGCATCCGCCGGCACGGTCGAGATCTCGGGCACGATGACCGGGTGGTCCTCGAACGGATACGGCGGGTACAGCTCGTCGAGCGTGGTGGCGACACCAGCCGGGTCGGAGGCGGTCGTCAGCTGGGCGGCCAGGAGCGAGCGCTCGGTCTCGTCTTCCACGTTGCCGCGGAGATCCCAGGCCATCGCCTTGAGCCACGCCACCGAATCGGCGGCTTCCCAGGGCTCGGGTGCGTACTCCGGGTTCTGAATTCCGAGAACGGCATACTCGAGTGAGAGCTCGGCGCCGGAGCGCGACGAGAGGTAGGCGTTGACCCCGTCGGCATAGGCCTCGTAGTAGCCGCGGGTGACGTCGTCCATGGCCTCGACCTCGGCCTCGGCGACCTTGCGCCAGCCGAGGGTGCGAAGGAAGGCATCGGTCGCGGCCTGCGATTCGCCGAACATCTCGGCCACGCGCCCGGCGGTGACGTGGCGGCGGAAGTCCATCTCGAAGAAGCGGTCCTGCGCGTGCACGAAGCCCTCGGCGTAGAAGAGATCGTGCGCAGAGTCGGCGGTGATGGTCGGGATGCCGCTGGCGTCGCGCTGCACGGTGACGTCGGTCTGCAGCCCGTCCAGCGACAGCGTGCCATCGGTCTGTGCGAACGAGCGCTGAATGGTCCAGGTGACGAAGAAGGCGCCGGCGACGGCGACCACCACGATCGCGGCGACGACGAGGAAGGCGATGCGGCCGATGCGCGCACCCAGGGAAGGGCGCGACGGGTCGACGATCTCGGGCGAATGGGTTGTCATCTTCGAGAACACTTTCGGGTGGCATGGCGGAACTCAGTCCCAGAGAGTCCCAGAGCGCGTCTCAACAGACGCTTCCGGAATACTACCCACAAAGCCGTTCCGGGCGGGGGTGTTCTCGCCCCGCCCGGAGTGTCAGCCGATCAGGCTCGGCTGCAGGTCGCGAAGCGTGCGCCGGTGCGTCATGCGTGTGACCCCGATGGCGGCGAGCAGCAGGGCGCCGACCAGCCAGATGCCCAGCACCACGAGATCCCACCCGGCCCTGCCGAGGTTGCCGCCGTACATCAGCTGGCGCATGGCGTCGACCACGTAGCCGAGCGGCAGGACGTGATGCAGCGCGGCGAGCGGGGCGGGGAGCGTCTGCCAGGGGAATGTTCCCCCGGCGGTGACGAGCTGCAGCACCATGAGCACGAGACCCAGGAACTGCCCGACGGATCCGAGCCAGACGTTGAGGGCCAGGATGATCGCCGCGAAGGTGGCCGACGCGAAGATCATCACTCCCAGAGTGCCGATGGGGTTGTTGAAGGTGAAGCCCAGCGTGATCGCGAGGATGCCCATGAGACCGACCATCTGCACGGCACCCAGCATCGCCGGGGTGAGCCAGCCCGCGAGCGTCACTCGGATGGGAGAGTGAAGCGCGGTGACGGCGCGGCGGGAGATCGGCTTGACGATGAGGAACAGGGCGTAGATGCCGATCCAGGCCGACAACGCGGCGAAGAACGGTGCGAGACCTGCGCCGTAGTCCTCGGCGGAGGCGACCTTGTCGCTCGAGACCTTGACCGGATCGGCGATCGTGTCGGCCTGCAGCGTTCGCAGCTCCGGCGTCGAGACGGGGATCTGCGCGACGCCGTCCGAGAGCCCGTCGCGCAGTTCGGCCGTGCCGGACGCCAGCGTGCCGAGCCCGTCGCGCAGCTGGGCTGCGCCGTCGTTCGCCGCCGCAGCACCCGCGGCCACGCTCTGCGCACCGTCGGCGACGGTCTGCGCGCCGCCGGCGAGCTGCGAGGCGCCGGAAGCCACCGACGCCGCTCCCGCGGCGAGCTGGTCGACCTTGTCGACCGCGTTCTGGACCGTCGAGTTGCCCTCCTGGAGTCGGGTCGCGAGCGGATCGAGGGTCGCGAGCACCCGATCGATCTCCTCCTGGCTCAGGCCCTGATCCGTGAGGGCCGTCGCGATGTCCTGGCGCGCCTGGGGCAGCGCATCCGTCGCCTGCTGCACAGCCGACCCGGCGCGGTCGGCGACGTCGGCCAGCTGCCGGTTGCCGTCGCTGACCTGCTGAGCCCCCGACGCCAGAGTCGCCGCGCCACCCGCGAGCTCAGACGCCCCTCCGGCGAGCTGAGACGAGCCTGCGGCGAGCTGAGAGGTGCCGTCCGCGAGCGTGGCGCTGCCGGATGCCGCGCTGTTCGCGCCGTCGGTGAGCTGGCTCGCCCCGTCGACGGCCGTGACGAGGTTGTCCCGCACGTCGCTGAGGCCCGTGAGCAGGCGCTCGGCGGCCTCGCTGCCGACCATCTCGGCGACGGAGCTGCGGATCTTCTCCACGGCCTGCGTGCCCATCGACGAAGCGAGGTAGTTGTTCGCGTCGTTCGTCTCGAGTTCGATGCGCGCCTGATGGGGGTCATCGCCCGCGGCCGAGGTCAACGCCGACGAGAAGTCGGCGGGGATCGTGACGGTGAAGTCGACGGTTCCCTCGCGCAGTGCGTCGGCGGCCTCGTCGGCGGACATGCGCTGCCAGTCGAAGGCATTGCCCTCGATGAGGTTGTCGGCGACGTCCTCGCCGTAGTTCACGGTCTCGCCGGTCGCGGCATCCGTTCCCGTGGTGGGGGCGGGGGCTCCGCTGTCGTCGACGACCAGGGCGACCGGGACGTCGGGGAACTTCGCATACGGATCCTGGTTGGCCCACAGGTACAGGCCGCCGTAGAGGATCGGCACGCAGACGAGTGCGATCAGGGCGATCATGCCCATCTTGCTCGCGGTGAGGCGCCGCAGCTCGGCGGCGATCATGGCGGGAACCTTCATCGCTCGCCTCCGTTCTCAGTCGTGTTCGGCTCAGGTTCTGCGGGTGCATCAGTCTCGGGCTCGGGCTCGGGCTCGGCCTCGGGCTCTGGCTCCGCCTCGGGCTCGGGCTCGGGCTCGGGCTCGGGATCGGGATCGGCCTCGGGCTCGAGTTCAGGTTCAGGTTCGGCCTCGGGGTCGGCCTCGGCCTCCGGCTCCGGCTCGGCCTCCGGCTCAGTGTCGACCGGCCGGTCGAGCACGAGCGGCTCGACCGGTCCGGATGCGTTGATCGCCTCGAGCTCGTGCATGCGCTCGAGGGCGACCGCTGCGGATCCGCCGATGACGACGAGCATCGCGTAGCCGCGGTCGGCGAACTCCGATGCGATGCGCCACCACCCGTCCGGGCTGCCGCCGTGGCGGTCGGGTGAGACGAGCACGATGCCTTCGGTGCCCTCGCGCAGGATCGCGAGCTCGCAGAGGATGCGCACCCGCGCGGCGGGGTCGACGTTGCCGATCGGCACTCCGGCGAGCTCTCCGAACCCGAGTTGATTCAGCCAGCGCCGTGCGTGCAGGGGGGTGGCGCCGACGCCGGCGAACATGAGCTCTTCTCCCACCACGCCGGCAAGGGTGATGTCGGGGTGGGGATCGCTCACATCGGGGGCGTCGACGAGTGCGATCGTGCGGCGCAGCGCTCGGTTGTTCGCGTCGCCGTCGATCGTGACGCGCCCGGTGTCCGGCCGCATCCGTCCGCTGGCGATCAGACCGAGCACGGTCGGGCGCTGCTCTGTCTCGGCAAGGGCGAAGCGCACGGCTCCGCTGTGGAACTCGAGGCTCGTCGTCGGCAGCGCCTGGCCGCCGCGACCCTTGCTCACGTCATGCAGGGTGACCCTCATGCGCTGACCTCCTGCGAGTCGACGATGTCGGGGTGGGCAGTCAGCAGCGCGTCGGCCTCGCGCCACGAGAGCCCGGCGATGCTGAGCAGAGTGCGCACGGCGAGATCGACGGCACCCGTGCTCGACGCGTCCGTGCGCGAGACGACGGTGCGTGCGACCTCTTCGATGAGGCGGGCGAGGGTGGGGGCGGTCAGGTCGGTGCGGAAGCTGCCGTCCTCCTGGCCGCGACGCGCGAGGGCGGCGACGGTGCGGCGCAGCGGCGCGAGGGCATCAGCGGTGTGCTCGACATGGGCTTCGTCGAGCGCGAGCGCTGCCGCGACCTGGACGTGCGCCGCCTCACGCCAGAGCTGCGCGGCGAGTCGGGCGAGGGCGAGGCGCGAGTCGGAGTCGGTGACCGACTCGGCGATCGCGTTGAAACGCTGTGCTCCGACCGAGATCAGCTCGCGGATCAGGGCCTCGCGGTCATCGAAGTGGCCATAGAGCGTGCGGCGGGAGAGACCGGCACTGCGGGCGATGACGTCGATGGACGCACGCGGGTCGGTGGCGAGGGTCGCTCGGGCCGCGTCGAGGATTCCGGCGCGGTTCTCGACGGAGTCGCGGCGGGGAGCACGGGTGGTCATGTCTCCATGATACGTATTGTGCACACTAGTGTGCAAGATAACTCGGAGGACTCACAGACACGAGAAAGGGGGCGGATGCCGCAGCATCCGCCCCCTTCCGCAGAACGAAACCGTCAGTCGGTGCCGGAGTCGAAGGCCGCGCCCTCGGATGCGGTGTCGACCGCGTCGGCGAGGTTCTCGTCGACCTCTTCGACGGATCCCGTGATCTCGCCCGACTCGCCGGCTGTGACGCGTCCGACGAGCTCGCCCGTCGCGCCGCCGATGAGGCCGAGACCCGCGTACTGCTCGAGACGCGAACGCGAGTCGGCGATGTCGAGGTTGCGCATCGTGAGCTGGCCGATGCGGTCGACCGGGCCGAATGCTGCATCGCCGACGCGCTCCATCGAGAGCTTCTCGGGGCCGTACGACAGGTTCGGCGAGGTGGTGTCGAGAATGGTCCAGTCGTCTCCGCGGCGCAGGCGGATCGTGACCGTGCCCGAGATCGTGAGCCCGACCCAGCGCTGGATCGACTCGCGCAGCATGAGCGACTGCGGCTCGAGCCAGCGGCCCTCGTACATCAGGCGACCGAGGCGGCGACCCTGCTCGTGGTACGTCGCGAGGGTGTCTTCGTTCAGGATGCCGTTGACCAGGCGCTCGTACGCGATGAACAGGAGTGCCATCGCCGGCGCCTCGTAGATGCCGCGCGACTTCGCCTCGATGATGCGGTTCTCGATCTGGTCGCTCATGCCGAGGCCGTGGCGTCCGCCGATCGTGTTGGCCTCCATGACCAGCGCGACCGGATCGGTGTACTCGACGCCGTTGATCGCCACCGGGCGTCCGGCCTCGAACGTGACGGAGACGTCTTCGGTCTCGATCGCGACCGAAGGATCCCAGAACTTCACGCCCATGATGGGGTCGACGGTCTCGAGCGAGACGTCGAGGTGCTCGAGGGTCTTCGCCTCATGAGTGGCGCCCCAGATGTTGGCGTCGGTGGAGTACGCCTTCTCGACCGAGTCGCGGTAGGGGAAGTCGTGGGCGACGAGCCACTCGCTCATCTCCTTGCGGCCGCCGAGCTCGGTGACGAAGTCGGCGTCCAGCCACGGCTTGTAGACGCGCAGGCGCGGGTTGGCGAGCAGTCCGTAGCGGTAGAACCGCTCGATGTCGTTGCCCTTGTAGGTCGAGCCGTCGCCCCAGATGTCGACGCCGTCCTCCTTCATGGCACGCACCAGCAGCGTGCCGGTGACGGCGCGGCCCAGCGGCGTCGTGTTGAAGTAGGTGCGCCCGCCGGAGCGGATGTGGAAGGCGCCGCACGACAGTGCGACGAGACCCTCTTCGACCAGGGCGGTCTTGCAGTCGACGAGGCGCGAGGCCTCGGCGCCGTACTCGAGGGCGCGACCCGGGATCGACTCGATGTCGTCTTCGTCGTACTGTCCGAGATCACCGGTGTACGTGTAGGGGACGGCACCCTTGTCGCGCATCCACGCGACGGCGACGGAGGTGTCGAGTCCTCCGGAGAAGGCGATGCCGA
>JAZBLP010000125.1:0-6124 GCA_037033305.1 Actinomycetota bacterium
GATCGGATGCTCCCACGACCCAGTCATCACAACCAGGCCCGCAGGGCAACTTCTCAATCTTAGCCATCCCGTCCCGCTTGTCAAATCAGCGCGCCGCGCGGATCTTGGATCCGCTGCGCAGCTGTGGACAGCCGCAGATGGGGTGGATCTCCCATCCTAGATGCAAGCATCTGTTCTCACAAGTGAGTGGATCGGGAGGTGGTTCTCCGCTTGAGGGGGGTGAAGCTCTCGGCTCCTCCGCTTCCCTGTGGGGCGAACAAGTAATAAGTTACGTGGGTTCTGGGGTTCTGGCAAATCGGGCCACCACCCCCGGGCGTGTCGCAGCACGGCACTGCGAGGCTTTTCCCAGTCCAGCGGCAGTATTCCCGGTTGATCGCCGCCACGAGTACGATCGCAGCGTGTCCACGCCTTCGAATCGCGCCCCCGCTGCCGCCCTGTTGGACCGTGTCTGGTCATGCCTCGGGATCGAGCCGCAGGGCAGCAACCCGGGTGCGCCTCCCCCTCGCGCTGTGCCTCTCGGGTCCCGCCTCGCGACGGCGGATCTCGCCTGGGCGAGCGTCCGAGCCGTCTGTCTCGCCGCAGGCATCGACACCCTTCCCGACCCCGATCGCATCGCCGTCGCCTACCGGAGTGATCGGGTGCTCACCGTCGACGGACGCGCCCCCGATGTCTGGTCGCCGTACTCGAGGTTCTACCGAGCGTCCGACGACTGGATCCGCACCCATGGCAACTACCCCCACCACGCGAGGCGCCTTCTGACCGGTCTCGGTCTCGGTCTCGGCGCATCGGGCGACGACGTTCGAGCGTCTGTTCTCACGATGTCGGCTGCGGAGGCGGTCGATCGGATCACCGATGCGGGCGGGCTCGCCGTGCCGGTTCTACCGGAGGACCCGGTCCACGACGCTCGGCTGCGCGCCGCTCCCCTGCTCCAGGTGGATCGGGTGACCGGCCAGAGAGGCGGTGCGCAGAGCGGACGGGATGGTCAGGATCCTCGCACACTGCTCACCGGCATCCGCGTGCTCGATCTCACCCGCGTGATCGCCGGCCCCGTCGGCACCCGCACACTCGCACTCCTGGGAGCAGACGTGCTGCGCGTCGATCCACCGCAGCTGCCCGAGCCCGAGTGGCAGCACTACGACACCGGTCATGGGAAGCGATCGACACTGCTCGACGCCCGGACCGATCAGTTCGACGAGCTCCTCGCTCAGGCTGACGTCGTCGTCCTCGGGTACCGACCGACTGCCCTCACGCGTCTCGCACTCTCCGCATCCGCGCTGATAGAGCGCCATCCGAGCCTCGTGATCGCGGAGCTCAGTGCATGGGGCGACGATCACCCCTCTCGCGCCGGGTTCGACAGCCTGGTGCAGGCCGAGTCCGGGATCGCCATGATCGAGACGGCGAACGGCGACCGCCCTGGGGTTCTCCCCGCACAGGCTCTCGATCACAGCGCGGGATACCTGCTCGCGGCCTCGATCATCTCGCTGCTCGAGCGTCGCCGTCGCGAAGGCGGCGGCTGGGTGGTGCGCACCTCGCTGCGCCGGGTGGCCGCCGAGCTTCTCGGGATGCCCCGTTCCCCAGGGGCGGGGGCCGCGGGCGAAAGGGAACCCGACCTCGCCACGCACACTGCGACGTTCGACGTCGCAGGGCAGACGATCACCACAGCGCGGTCTGCGCTGCCCGGTCTCGAGTTCGCTGCTCCCCATCGCTGGGGATCAGATCAGCCGCGCTGGTGAACGCGCCGGAAAAGGGGCAGGGACAGGCAGAGCACGAGAGTGAGCCCACCCCACAATGCGCACGCCGGTGGCAGCATCCGGTAGGCCAGATGCTGGAAGGTGAACTCGTCGGTGAACGGTCCGTACACCGCGTAGCCGATCGCCCACGCGGTGATCAGCACCACGGGGAGTGACAGCCACCAGGCGAACCGGACACCCGAAGGCAGCACGCGAACCACTGGTTCCCTCGGCTCAGCACGGTTCACCCGAAGCAACGCCCAGATGCCGATGACGAGCAGCCCGATCGCGCTCGAGCCGTGCTGCAGCCACTTGTAGCCCGTGAGCGGGCCCCACATCTCGTCGAGCACGGGAAGCACATCGACTCCCCATCGACCCTCGTGCGTGAAGAGATCCCAGACGATGTGCGACAGCACGCCCAGCACCAGAGATGCAGCGAGCAGCGCAGGGAACAGCCGGTTCGGCGCGCCGACGCCGACGGCGGTCCGCGCCGCATCGCCGCCGGACTGCGACCAGTCGCCGGGGACGCGTCGAGCCAGCCAGAGCGGGGACAGTTCGCCGACGGCGGGACGAAGCACCACCCGCCACAGCAGGAACAGCGCGAATGCGACCACCGCTGTCCACACGACGTTGCCGAACGAGTGGGTGAACGAGTACCGGAGACCGAGCCCCCGGACGAACAGCGGGAGGTCGGGCGTCATCGCGCCGATCGCGATCGCCGCCGGTACGAGCGGAGTGCGGATGAACGGGAGGGCGACCACCGCGTGACTCGGCGTGAACGGCATCGGCTGGCTCCTGTCGAGTGGAACGGTGGAAGCGTCGCGGCGGTCGTCCGAGATCTCTCAGACGACCGCCGCCCGGCGATCAGGGTCGGATGTCACGCGAGGAAGACACCTGCGAGCGTCTTCTTGCCGCGACGGAGCACGGACACCCCGCCTGGCAGAGTGCCCCGCACGGTGGCGGAATCATCTTCGACACGCGATCCGTCGAGTGAGACCCCACCCTGGCTGATCGCGCGGCGCGCCTCGGACGAGCTGGAGACCAGCCCCGTGGAGACGAGCGCATCGACGACCGACGACCCGGAGTCGACCGTCGCGTTCGGCAGCTCCTCCAGCGCCGTGCGCAGCGTCGACGCGTCGAGCGCGGTGAGATCTCCCTGTCCGAAGAGGGCCTCGGATGCCGCGATCACCGCCGCCGCGGCGTCGATCCCATGCACGATGGCGACCACCTCGAGCGCGAGGCGCTTCTGCGCGGCACGGCGGAAGGGTTCGGACTCGACCAGCGCCTCGTACTCCTCGATCTCGGCCCGGGTGAGGAACGTGAAGACCTTCAACCGGCCGATCACGTCGGCATCCGCGGTGCTCAGCCAGAACTGGTACATCCGGTACGGGCTGCACATCTCGGGGTCGAGCCAGACAGCGTTTCCCTCGCTCTTGCCGAACTTGGTTCCGTCGCTGTTCGTGATCAGCGGTGTGCCGATCGCGTGCGCCGACGCTCCCTCGGCCCGACGGATGAGGTCCGTGCCGCTGGTCAGGTTGCCCCACTGGTCGGAGCCGCCGGTCTGCAGGACGCAGTCGTACTGGCGGTAGAGCTCGAGGAAGTCCATCCCCTGCAGGATCTGGTAGCTGAACTCGGTGTAGCTGATGCCCTCGTCGGAGTTCAGGCGCGCAGCGACCGCATCCTTCTTCAGCATCGTGCCGACACGGTAGTGCTTACCGATCTCGCGCAGGAAGTCGATCGCCGACAGTGGTGCCGTCCAATCGAGATTGTTGACGATGCGCGCGGCGTTCTCTCCCTCGAAGCTCAGGTAGCGCTCGACCTGCGTCCGCAATCGTCCCACCCACGCCTCGACGGTCTCGCGGGTGTTGAGCGTGCGCTCTGCTGTGGGACGCGGGTCACCGATCAGGCCCGTCGAACCGCCGACGAGACCGAGCGGTTTGTGGCCGGCGAGCTGGATGCGACGCAGCGTCAGCAGCTGCACGAGGTTTCCGAGATGCAGGCTGGGAGCGGTCGGATCGAAGCCGCAGTAATACGTGATCGGGTCCCCGGCGAGAAGGGCGCGCAGCGCCTCCTGGTCAGTGGACACGTGGACGAGGCCGCGCCACAGCAGTTCGTCCCACACGTTCTCGAACGTGGGGTCGATCGCCGGTGGGGCGGTCGTCAGAGCGGAATTCGACACGCGCCCCAGGCTACCAGCGGTGAGAGTCGGCAAAACGCCGGGCCGCCATGGATCAGGTGTGCGCCGCCCACCATATGAGGAACGCCCCACCCAGCCCGATGACCCAGCTGACGAGACTGCCCACGAGGAAGTACTCCGCCCGGGCCCCGGTCTCGCCGTCACGTGAGATCTCGGGGAACCGGACGATCCCCTTCGCCGCCAGCATCGCGGCGAGAATCGGATACGCGGCGGCCAGGGTGAGCAGCATCACGAGGACACGCTCGAGAGGACCGATCAGTCGACCTCCCTTGAAGCCTGCGCGCGGGTCACGCACGGCGTCGGCGTCGTTCAGTCGAGCCTCGCGTTCCGCCGCTGCGAGGTCGGTCGAATCGACGCCGACTCCCGCGATCAGGTCGGTATCCGCCCCGGCATCGACGATGTTCGGGGTCGCGTCCGGAGTGTGGGCCGCGGCCGACTCGGCGTCGAGGTCGTCGCTCGCCGCGGATCGACGCAGTTCGGAGGGTCGCCACGTGTGTTCGCCGTCGAGAGCTGCACGCACGACGAGATTCGCCGACTCGAGCAGGAAGACACCTGTGCCGAGAGTCAGGATCGCGAGATCGAATGGTACGTCGCCGAAGGGTGAACGGAGATCCCACACGGTGCCGATCAGGCCGGCATCCGTGCGGGCCCCCAGCCACACGACCGATCCGATGCTCAGGACGCCGAGAAGCACCGCGGGCCAGAATCCGAGTGGTGCGCGCCGCTCCGACGGCATGCACCAGACCCAGAGCGCTCCGACCACGAGTCCTGCGAGCATGGGCAGGAGCGCGTCGCTCACGCTGCCGAGCAGCAGGAACATGACGGCCACCGTCAGGTAGCCGGCCCATCGATGGGGCGCGAACTGGCGGACGAGGTCGGCCGATCCCACCGCGAGTAGGATGAATCCCGCGACGATCATGCGCCCGCTCCCCTCAGCGCGGTCGCGCCTTCGATGAGTGCTGCACTGCCGGCGTTGCGCAACGACTTCGAGACGCTGGGCTGCGAGATGCCCTCCTCGGCGGCGAGGTCGTGCTGCGACCTGCCGACCATCCGTCCGTAGGTGAGGCGGCGCTCGCGTTCGTTCATGGCACCGACCAGCTCGTCACGGACGAGCAGGTAGGCGTTCGATGCTGCGATCACGCTCTCCATGACCTCATCCTGCCCGGGGGCTCCGACAATCCAGATCCGGGCGCGCGGCACGGTGCGCGCCTCTCTCGCGTGCACGGTCTCGATCGCCGCCCGCGCCGCGTACCACCCCGGCCCGTCGGCGAGCTCACCGTGGACGGAGTCGACGGCGCGCACTTCTCCGATCCCGATGCCGAAGCGGAACGCGATGCCGTCGGGAAGAGCGAGCTGGATCATGAGGAGCGATACCAGAGCGTCTTCGAGCCGGAGATAGACCCCCTGCTGCTCGTCCCCCACCGTGGGGGTGAGTGGCTGATGCGCCAGAGGCAGGTCGGCTTGCACCCGAGCGATCGTGTCATCGAGGATGCGCTGCGCGGCCGTGCGATCGTCGAGCTTGCGCGATCCCACGATGTCAGCGAGTACAGCGATGACCATGTCATAACCGTATCACGAATAACTGTTGTTTATGCCCTATTAGGTTATATGCTCGGAACATGCCTGAATCAGACATCATCCGCTGGGACGAAGGTTCCTGGACCCACTCGCCCGCCGCGCTCACCACGATCTCCGTCGGCGGCGTCGAGCACCTGGACGTGACCGCTGCGGAGGGCAGCGATGCGTGGCGGCACACGGCGTACGGGTTCGTCCACGACACCGAACACGCGCTCCTGGCCCCCCTGGCGGTGGGCGAGGCGATGGACGTCTCCTTCCGCGCGCCGTGGGACGGCCAGTTCGACCAGGCGGGAGTGTTCGTGCGCATCGACGATGAGCACTGGATCAAAGCGGGCATCGAGTACGCCGACGAGCACCTCGGACTCGGCGCTGTCGTCACCGATATCCGCTCCGACTGGTCGGTCGGATACGTCGACGACTGGCACGGCCGAGAGATCACCGTCCGAGTGAGCCGGTGGCCGGACGCGGTCGTCGTGCGCGCACGTGCGGACGACGAGGACTGGCGACTGGTGCGCGTCGCTCCGTTCGCCGGCGACGCGGCGGCATCCGCCGGCCCGTTCCTCGCCGGCCCCACCCGTGCCGGACTCGTCGTGCGATTCACGCGGTGGACGAGGTCGGC
>JAZBLP010000126.1:0-6066 GCA_037033305.1 Actinomycetota bacterium
TTTGCAGAAATCCCGGCCCGGAAACTGCAAAGTGCGCGATTCGAACGGGATGACTGACCGACTCACCGACCCAGGAAAGAACATATGACCAGCACGTCCGCGCAGATCTGGTCGGCCCGTGCCGACACCGCGCAGCAGAGCCTCGATCGCTTCTTCGGTGCCCCCGGCATCCAGTTCATCGCGAACAGCCACCCGCACGACCGAGGCAACACCGAAGTCTTCAACTACTGGTGGTTGGCCCATGTGATCGACGCCCGGGTGGACGCCTGGGTGCGCACCGGGGATTCCACGTGGATCGAACAGGCGATCGCCACCCGCGACAACATCGTCGAACGCAACGGGGGTGAGCTCTTCAACGACTACTTCGACGACATGCTGTGGTTCGCGCTCGCTCTCGAGAGGGTGCACCGCGCGACCGGCGAGCAGCAGTACCTCGATGAGGCGATCGCCATCTGGGACCACGTCATCGCCGAAGGATGGAACGAGACGCTCGGATGGAGCCTGGCCTGGCGCAAACAACAGCTCGCGTACAAGAACACTCCCGCGAACGGTCCGCTCGTGATCCTCGGGGTGAGGCTGAGTCGCCTCGACGTGTCACGCGACTACCTGGCGTATGCGCAGCGGGCGTTCGACTGGCTCACCGCGAACCTCGTCGGCGACGACGGCTTCGTCGAAGACGGCATCAACCGCGAGGGTGACGGTGCGGTCGACACGCAGTGGCGCTTCACCTACAACCAGGGGCTGTTCGTCGGAGCCGCGGCCGAGCTGTACGGAGCGACCGGGGACGAGGCCTATCTGCAGCGCTCCGTGCAGACGGCGACCACCGCCGTGCGAGAGCTGAGCGATGGAACAGTGTTCCCCGACGAGGGAGACGGCGGCGACGAGGGCCTCTTCAAGGGCGTCTTCTACCGCTACCTCGGTGAGCTGCTCGGGGTGCTCGCCGGGGCGGACGCGTTCGCGGCGGAGCGGGTCGAGCTCGAGCGGTTCCTGCGTGCAGGCACCGATGCTCTGTGGGACAACGGGGTGATCGACGGACACCTGCGGCCGGGCAACGACTGGTCGCAGCCGCCGGTCGAGTGGATCCCCTACTCGACGATGGTCAGCGCCATCTTCGCCGTCGAGCAGCGCGCCCGGCTCGAAGCACGCGCTGAAGCGGATGCGGATGCGGGTTCGGGCGATGCTTCGAGTGAGAAAGTAGGAGCCTCGAGCGGGGCGAGCTGACGGCATCCGTACCGCCATCCTGTTCAGAGATCCGCCCGTGGGCTTCGGCCTGCGGGCGGATCTCTGCGTATGGGCTGGGGCGGTCGTCGACGGGAACGCGCGGTGGATCAGGCGCGCGGAGCTGCCGACGACGCACCGATCACGAGCTCGGTGGGCAGCACCACCTTCTCGATCTCGCTCGGCGCGATGATCTGGCGCCGCACCGACTCGACGGCCTTCTCACCCAGCGTGCGCTGTTCCTGACGGATGTGCGTGTAACGGAACAGTCGGGTGTCGAACGTCGCGTCGGGGTGGTCGAAGCAGACGATCGAGATGTCGGTCGGCACCTCGAGACCGATCCGATGGCAGGCCTCCCTCAGCATCAGGGCGATGTTGTACTCCGCCGCCACGTATCCCGTGATGTCCGGATGCTGCTCGACGAACTCCACCAGCCGCTCGATGTCCTGCTCGATGGTGTCGGCGCTGCCGGGCACGGTCGATCCGATCTTGCGCAGCTCGGCGCTGTTCTCGAGCGGCAAGTGGTTCGAGGCGTGCGCGTGGATGTAGCCGTTGCGTCGATCATCGCTCGATGACACATGGCTGGTCGAGCTCACGAAGCCGATGGTCTTGTGTCCGAGGTCGAGCAGGTGCTCGGTCGCGGCGCGCCCGCCGGCGAGATTGTCGGAGCACACCGCCGAGACCGGGATGCCGTCGAACAGCCGGTCGAGGATGACGACGGGGAACTTCTTCGCGACCAGTTCCAGGGCGGCCGGGGGGATGTACTCCGACGAGCTGGGAAGAAGGATCAGACCCTCGACTCCCGCACCGACGAGCGCACGGATGCAGGCGTCCTCCTCCGCGAGGTCGCCGCCCGAGCGCTTGAACACGACGTGCGCGTCGGCCCCCGTCGCGGCGAGGATCCCCTCGATCACCTTGTTGCCGAAGGAGTCGTCGAAGCTCGTGATGACGCAGCCGATGAGCGATGGGACGCGGTCGGAATCGGACTGTGCGCGGGCGGACGTCGGTGGCGTCGCCGTCGGGGTCGGGGTCGCGCTCGTGACGACCGTGCCGATGCGGGGGCGGCGCATGATCATGCCGTCGCCGCGCAGCAGCTCGAGGGCTCGCTTCACCGTGATCGGGCTCACGTCGAACCGGCTCGAGAGCTCGGCCTCGGAAGGCAGTCGGTCACCGACCGCATACTCCCCCTGCGAGATGGACTCGCGCAACGCTTCGTACACCCGCTTGTAGAGCACGCCGGTCCGTCCGTGTCAGCCAATAGTTATATTTAATCTACAGCCTGCAGGGCCCGAATGTCTCTCCCGATCAGTGCGCGGTTACGCGTCAGCGCGTGCGGACGGCATCCCCCATCGCGGCGAACGCCTCGGCGAGGATCGGCCGAGGCGTCGCGAACACCACCCGCACGAAGTGCTCGTATCCGCGTCCGAGCAGCGCACCCTCGGTCAGCACGACGCCTGCCCGCTCGCGGAAGAATGCCGCTGGAGGGCCGGGGATGTCGAGCGTGGTCGTGTCGATCCAACCGATGTAGGTGGCCTCGGGCTCCCGATACACCGCGCCGGGGAGGTGTTCGGCGACGAGGTCACCGACGAGGCGCCGCGACTCGGAGAGATACCCCAGTACTCCGTCGAGCCACGGCTTTCCCTCCCGATAGGCCGCGGTCGACGCGACGACACCGAGCGTCGCGGCACCGTGCTGCACCGAGAATCCGAACCTGCGGTACAACTCCTGGTCTGCGTCGTTCGATGTGATCAGCTGAGCGGTCTTGAGACCGGGGACGTTCCATGCCTTCGACGCGCTCGTGCCGGTGATCGTGTGCGCCGCCGTCGCATCCGAGATCGAGGCGTACGGAATGAACGGCCGTCCGTCGAAGCGCAGGGGTGCGTGGATCTCGTCGGCGAAGACGCGTCCGCCGTGGCGCTCGACGATCTCGGCGAGGGCCTCGAGCTCCGAGCGGTCGACCACCGTGCCGGTCGGATTGTGCGGGTTGCAGAGCACGAGCGTGCGGGCGCCGGCGGCGAAGGCCTCGTCGATGCGCTGCAGGTCGTGATGCCAGCGTCCGTCGACATCGAGACCGGGGATCTCCATCACCGGATGCCCGATGGTCGGGAGATATGTCAGGAACGGCATATAGGCCGGGGTCGGTACGATCACCGGCGATCCCGCGGGGGCGTACTCCTCGACCGCGACCCGCAGTGCAGCCATCACGTCGGAGACCGGGTGCACGCGCTCAGGGTCGATCGCCCACCCGTACTCGCTGCGCATCCAGTCGGCAGTCGCTTCTCCGAGTCGGGCAGCGAGCGGCGGCGACAGATATCCGAGGTTCTCCTCGTCGATCGCGCGGTGCATGGCGTCCGCGATCACCGGCGCGACGCCGAAGTCCATCTCCGCCACCCATGCGCCGATGTGCCCGGGGTGCAGGCTCCACTTGCGGCTTTCGGGCCGGTCGAGGTCCAACCTCGTGCGGGAGTCGAACGGATGCGGGTCAGTGTGCGCGCGGTGGTCGGTCATGGCGTGCGTCCCTCAGCCCACGAACCGACATCGAACGGCACCGGCGGTGCGATGGGTCTGGATCTCGGACACGCGTACTCCTTCTCAGCGGGAGCTTCCACACTAAGGAAGCGGCAGATCGGCCGCGAGTCGCATGACGGCGGGTGACGGCCGAAGCTCCACGGTGCTCCGACTCAGGCGTTGAGGAAAGCCGCAGCCGCCCGTACCAGTGCGGCATTGTCAGGCGCGGTCCGTCCGTCAGGCAGCACCAGTGTGTCCTCGATGCCGATGCGCGAATCGAGGCCGAGGTCGACAGCCAGAGAGAACGCCGGCCACGCCGAACGCTGCTCGCCGTGCAGGAGGATCGGCACGTCGGCGTCCGCGAGTCGCACGTGTGCGATCAGCCCTTCCGCGTGCCGCCTCACCACCTCGGCCGCCTCATCGGGAAGTTCGACCAGCACCCGCAGCGTCTCGCCGCGCAAGGGTGAGCGCTGCCACGCATCGAGCCCGGTGGCATCCCAGATTCCCGCCTCGATGCGCACGCCGCGCTCGATCAGCTGTGCCGCGACCTCATCAGCACCGGCCTCGTGCCAGTTCACCGAGGCGAAGTCGGGAAGCACCGTCCATTCGCGGATCGCTGCGACACGGCGATCGACATCGGGCTCGATCCAGGCGCCGGTCGTCACTCCGATCGGCACACCAGGGCAGGCCGCTCTCAGTGCGCGCACCCACCGCTCGACGTCTGCGGCTCGCAGGCTGTCGACTCCCCGAGCATCCTTGGGATGCACATGGATCTCGCCCGCACCCGCCGCCACCGCGCGGGCGGCGTCGGAGCCTGCAAGGGTCGCATCAGCGGTGAGGGCAGGATGCTGGACCGCAGATCGCGCGCCATTGAGGCACGCCTGCACCAGCATCCGTCCGCGTCTGTCGTCGCGCGTCACCTGGGTTCAGTTCATGAGGTCGCGCGGGTGCCAGTCGTAGAGGTTGCCCGTGCCCGACGGCCCCTCTTCGACACGCACGGTGTGCGTGACCTGACGTGCCGTCGCGGCACCCCGACCGACCCGAACCGCTTCTGCCTCGGTTTCGAAGCTGGACCCCAGGGTGCGGGATTCGCCTTCGATGCGGTTGAACCAGATTCCGTCTCGCTGGAACGTCTCGATGTCGCCTGCGGCCATGGCTCGTCCTTTCGATCTGGCTCCTTTCTATCCGAGACAGCCGACACCGTGAGAGGGGCTTGACAGCCTCCGAACCGTCCGCTTGCACCGCTCCGTCGACCGGACCGCGCTCCATCCGTCTGAATACACCCACCATTTCGGCCGCACGTCAACCCCTATGACGCGCGAATCGCAGCCCGGCTACTGTCGACGGGTGCATGACCCGGATGCACCTGCGAGGAGCAACTGATGACGCTGGAAGTGATGTCGCCGACCGCGGCACTGCTCGACGGACGATATGTGCTGCACGACCGTGTGGGACAGGGCGGCATGGCGACCGTCTACCGCGCCGAGGACTCCCACCTGGGACGCACCGTGGCGATCAAGATGATCCATCAGGGAGGCGGCCCGGTCGAGACGATCGAGCGGGCGCACACCGAGAAGGCGCTTCTCGCGTCACTGAGCCATCCATCGCTCGTCACCCTGTACGACGCTCAGCTCTCGCCGAACCGCCCGCAATACCTCGTGATGGAGTTCGTCGACGGCCCCACCCTCGCCGCGCGCATGGCAGCAGGCCCACTGGCACCGCGCGACGTCGCGCGCATCGTGCGCGATCTCGCTGAAGGACTCACGGCCGTGCACGCGGCGGGCATCGTGCACCGAGACATCAAGCCGTCGAACGTGCTTCTCGCTCAGGGTCGCACCGGACGACCGATCACGGCCAAGCTCGCGGACTTCGGCATCGCGTGCTCGATCGAGGACACCCGCCTCACCACCCCCGGGATCGTCCTCGGCACACTCACCTATATGGCACCCGAGCAGCTGCGCGACGCCGACCCCGGCACTCCGGTCGACGTCTTCGCGCTCGGTCTCGTCGCCATCGAGGCCCTCAGCGGCGAACCGGGATACCCGTCCCTCGTGGGTGGGCGAGCGGCTGCGGTCGCCCGGCTGCTGCATCCGCCGACGATCTCCGAGACCGTTCCCGAGGAATGGCGCGATCTGCTCACCCGCATGACGCGTCTCGAGCCGGAGACGCGTCCGACAGCGGTCGAGGTGGCACGCGTCGCCCGTCGCCTGCTGCGCGACTACGCCGCGAACGGCGGGGGCGCCCCGCTCGCCACATCGCCCGGTGCGACCGCGTTCAGCGAGCGTGGCGACGACCAGGCGGCGCCGCGTGCCGCGAGCGCGGCGGGCGTCGGGGTCGCGG
>JAZBLP010000127.1:0-6065 GCA_037033305.1 Actinomycetota bacterium
TCAGGATCACGGCGGCGTTCTCGTCGAACTTGATGTACGAGCCGTCGGGACGACGCGTGGACTTGACCGTGCGGACGATGACGGCCTTGACCACATCGCCCTTCTTGACGTTGCCGCCCGGGATCGCGTCCTTGACGGTCGCGACGATCGTGTCACCGAGTCCCGCGTACCGACGGCGCGAGCCGCCGAGAACACGGATGGTGAGCAGTTCCTTCGCGCCGGTGTTGTCGGCGACCTTGAGGCGGGATTCCTGCTGGATCACTTGGCCTTCTCCAGAATCTCCACCAGACGCCAGCGCTTCGTGGCGCTGAGCGGGCGGGTCTCGTTGATCAGGACGAGGTCGCCGATGCCGGCGGTGTTCGCCTCATCGTGCGCCTTGACCTTCGAGGTGCGGCGGATGACCTTGCCGTAAAGCGGGTGCTTCACGCGGTCCTCGACCTCGACCACGATGGTCTTGTCCATCTTGTCGCTGATGACGTAGCCACGACGCGACTTGCGGTACCCACGGGCATCCGCATCGCGAACATCGTGTGCTGCGTGCTCAGCCTCGACGGCAGCTTCCTTCTTGGTGGCCATCACTCAGCCTCTTCCTTCACGGCGTCGTCAGCGGAGTCCGCCTTCTTCGCCTTCGACTTGGTCGCCTTCTTGGCCGGAGCCTCGACGGGAGCGGGCGTCGCACGGATGCCCAGCTCGCGCTCGCGGATCACGGTGTACAGGCGCGCGATGTCGCGCTTGACGGCGCGGATGCGGCCGTGGCTCTCCAGCTGGCCGGTGGCCGACTGGAAACGGAGGTTGAACAGCTCCTCCTTGGCCTTACGCAGCTCCTCGACGAGGCGCTGGTCTTCGAACGTGTCGAGCTCTGCCGGAGCGAGCTCCTTGGTGCCGATCGCCATTACGCGTCGCCCTCCTCGCGCTTGATGATTCGTGCCTTGAGCGGCAGCTTGTGAATTGCTCGGGTCAGTGCTTCGCGAGCGAGTTCCTCGCTCACACCGGAGACCTCGAAGAGGACGCGACCCGGCTTGACGTTGGCGACCCACCACTCGGGGGAACCCTTACCGGAACCCATGCGGGTCTCGGCAGGCTTCTTGGTGAGCGGACGGTCGGGGTAGATGTTGATCCACACCTTTCCGCCACGCTTGATGTGACGCGTGACCGCGATACGAGCGGACTCGATCTGACGGTTCGTGACATACGCAGGCGTGAGCGCCTGGATGCCGTACTCGCCGAAGGAGACCTTCGTGCCACCAGTCGCCTGGCCGCTACGGCCGGGGTGGTGCTGCTTGCGGAACTTGACCTTGCGGGGAATAAGCATCAGGCAGACGCTCCTTCTGCGACAGGGGCCTCGTTGCGCGGCGCGCGGCGGCGGTCGCCACCACGGTCGTCACGACGGGCCTTCGGGGCGTTGGCCTGCTCGCGAGCAAGCTCCTTCGCGGTGAGGTCACCCTTGTAGATCCAGACCTTCACGCCGATGCGACCGAAGGTGGTCTTGGCCTCGTAGAAGCCGTAGTCGATGTTCGCGCGCAGCGTGTGCAGCGGCACACGACCCTCGCGGTAGAACTCCGAACGGCTCATCTCGGCGCCGCCGAGACGGCCGGAGACCTGGATGCGGATTCCCTTGGCGCCAGCGCGCTGCGCGCCCTGGAGACCCTTGCGCATCGCACGACGGAACGCCACGCGAGCAGACAGCTGCTCGGCGATGCCCTGTGCGACGAGCTGAGCGTCAGCCTCGGGGTTCTTGACCTCGAGGATGTTCAGCTGGATCTGCTTGCCCGAGAGCTTCTCGAGGTCGCCGCGGATGCGCTCGGCCTCGGCGCCACGACGACCGATCACGATGCCCGGACGGGCGGTGTGGATGTCGACGCGGACGCGGTCACGGGTGCGCTCGATCTCGATGTTCGAGACACCGGCGCGGTCGAGCTGCGTCTTCAGCAGGTTGCGGATCTTGATGTCCTCGGCGACGTAGTCGGCGTAACGCTGACCCGGCTTCGTCGAGTCCGAGAACCAACGCGACACGTGGTCCGTGGTGATGCCGAGGCGGAAGCCGTACGGGTTTACTTTCTGTCCCATTACTTGCTCGCCTTCTTGTTGCTGTCGCTTGCAGCGGCCGGAGCCGCCTCAGGCGTCGAGAGCACGACCGTGATGTGGCTCGTGCGCTTCTTGATCTGGAAAGCGCGACCCTGTGCACGAGGCTGGAAACGCTTGAGCGTCGTCCCCTCGTCTACGTAGGCGTTAGCCACGTACAGGTCCTGCTCGTCGAGGTACTCGCCGTCACGATCCGCCTTGACCTGCGCGTTGGCCATGGCCGACGCGACAAGCTTGTAGATCGGCTCACTGGCGCTCTGCTGTGCGAACTTCAGGATCGCCAGAGCCTCCTGGGCCTGCTTGCCCTTGATGAGCGCGACGACACGACGAGCCTTCTGAGGGGTCACGCGGATGTGTCGCACGCGTGCGATGGACTCCACCATTTCTCTCTCCTCTATCGCCACCGCGTCAGCGGCGGCGGCCCTTCTTGTCGTCCTTCTCGTGGCCGCGGAAGGTGCGGGTGGGCGCGAACTCGCCCAGTTTGTGGCCGACCATGGTCTCGGACACAAACACGGGGATGTGCTTGCGACCGTCGTGGACCGCGATCGTGTGGCCCAGCATGGCCGGGATGATCATGGACCGGCGAGACCAGGTCTTGATGACGTTCTTGGTGCCGGCTTCGTTCTGCACGACCACCTTGCGAAGCAGGTGATCGTCGACGAAGGGGCCCTTCTTAAGACTGCGAGGCATCTTCTCTTACTCCTACTTACGCTTCTTGCCGGCGTTACGACGACGCACGATGTACTTGTCGCTTTCCTTGTTGGCGTGACGGGTGCGACCCTCAGCCTGACCCCACGGGGAGACGGGGTGACGTCCACCGGACGTCTTGCCCTCACCACCACCGTGCGGGTGATCGACCGGGTTCATCGCGACACCACGCACGGTCGGGCGGACGCCCTTCCAGCGCATGCGGCCTGCCTTGCCCCAGTTGATGTTCGACTGCTCGGCGTTGCCGACCTCGCCGATGGTCGCGCGGCAGCGCGCATCGACGTTGCGGATCTCGCCCGAGGGCAGACGCAGCTGGGCGAAGTTGCCATCCTTGGCGACGAGACGGACGGATGCACCGGCCGAACGTGCCATCTTCGCGCCGCCACCGGGACGGAGCTCGATCGCGTGGATGACGGTACCCGTCGGGATGTTCTTCAGCGGGAGGTTGTTGCCCGGCTTGATGTCGGCACCAGCACCCGACTCGACGACGTCGCCCTGCTTCAGCTTCGCCGGCGCGAGGATGTAGCGCTTCTCGCCGTCGAAGTAGTGCAGCAGCGCGATGCGAGCCGTGCGGTTGGGGTCGTACTCGATGTGAGCGACCTTGGCGTTGACGCCGTCCTTGTCATTGCGACGGAAGTCGATGACGCGGTACTGGCGCTTGTGGCCACCACCGATGTGACGGGTCGTGATGCGGCCCTGGTTGTTGCGACCACCGGTCTTCGAGAGCGGGCGCAGCAGCGACTTCTCCGGCGTCGATCGGGTGATCTCGGCGAAGTCAGCCACCGACGAGCCGCGACGGCCCGGGGTCGTGGGCTTGTACTTGCGAATAGCCATGATTGTCCTTATCCCCCGGATCAGCCGATTGCCGTGAAGATGTCGATGGTGCCCGACTTCAGGGTGACGATGGCGCGCTTGGTGTCCTTGCGCTTGCCGGTGCCGAAGCGGGTGCGACGAGCCTTGCCGACGCGGTTGAGGGTGTTGACCCCTGCGACCTTGACACCGAAGATCTTCTCGATGGCGAGCTTGATCTCGGTCTTGGAAGCGCGCGGGTCAACGAGGAAGGTGTACTTACCCTCGTCGATGAGACCGTAGCTCTTCTCGGACACGACCGGCTTCAGGATGATGTCGCGCGGGTCCTTGTTCAGGGCCGTCTGGAGAACAGATGCCTGCTCGCTCATGCGGAGACCTCCTGGTTGGCGCCGGACTTGGAGGCGATGAAGCCCTCGAGCGCGGCCTGGGTGAAGACGATGTCGTCGGAGACGAGCACGTCGTATGCGTTGAGCTGGTCGAACGTCAGCACGTGCAGGTTCGACAGGTTGCGGATGCTCTTCAGCGTCACGTCGTCGTTGCGCTCGATCACGACGAGCACGTTCTTCGACGAGACGACGTTGGTGAGGAAGTTCACCGCGGTCTTGGTCGAAGGCGTGCCGTCGATGCCGAAGGACTCGATGGCGTGGATGCGGTCACCGCGGAAGCGGTCGCTCAGCGCACCCAGGAGGGCGGCGGCGATCATCTTCTTGGGGGTGCGCTGCGAGTAGTCGCGCGGCTTGGGGCCGTGCACGATTCCACCACCGGTCATGTGCGGTGCGCGGATCGAGCCCTGACGGGCGTTACCCGTGCCCTTCTGCTTGAAGGGCTTGCGGCCTGCACCGGAGACCTCACCGCGACGCTTGGTCGAGTGCGTTCCCTGGCGAGCCGCCGCGAGCTGCGCGACGACGACCTGGTGGATGAGCGGGATGTTCGTCTTGACGTCGAACAGAGCGGCGGGAAGCTCGATCGAGCCTGCCTTCTTGCCGTCTGCCTTGAGGACGTCGAGCGCGAGAGTGGAGTCAGCCATGATCAGGCACCCTTCACTGCGTTGCGGACGTAGACGATGCGGCCACGAGCACCGGGGACGGCGCCCTTGACGAGCAGCAGACCCTTCTCGATGTCGACGGCGTGCACCGTGAGGTTGAGGACGGTCACGCGCTCGCCACCCATACGGCCGGCCATGCGCATGCCCTTGAAGACGCGGCTCGGGGTCGACGATGCGCCGATGGAGCCGGGCTTGCGGTGGTTGCGGTGCGAACCGTGCGAAGCCGAGACGCCCTTGAAGTTGTGACGCTTCATGACACCGGCGAAGCCCTTGCCCTTGCTCGTGCCGACGACGTCGACGAGCTGGCCGGCTTCGAAGGTGCCGTCGACCGTGAGCTCCTGGCCCAGCGAGTAGTCAGCGGCATCCGCGGTGCGGATCTCGGTGACGTGACGACGCGGCGTGACGCCGGCGGCCTCGAAGTGGGCGGTCAGCGGCTTGTTCACCTTGCGCGGGTCGATCTGGCCGTACGCGATCTGAACGGCGTTGTAGCCGTCCTTCTCGGGGGTACGGATCTGGGTGACCACGTTCGAGGCGAGCTCGATGACGGTGACGGGAACGAGCTTGCCGTTCTCGTTCCACACCTGGGTCATGCCGAGCTTGGTGCCGAGCATGCCCTTGGAAATCTTGGAGTTGATGTCAACCATGTCCGACCTCAGAGCTTGATCTCGATGTTGACATCGGCAGGCAGGTCGAGACGCATCAGCGAGTCGACGGCCTTCGGCGTCGGGTCGACGATGTCGATCAGACGCTTGTGGGTGCGCATCTCGAAGTGCTCGCGGCTGTCCTTGTACTTGTGGGGCGACCGGATGACGCACACGACGTTCTTCTCGGTCGGAAGGGGCACGGGGCCGACGACTGTCGCGCCCGCACGGGTCACTGTGTCGACGATCTTGCGTGCGGACGTGTCGATGACCTCGTGGTCATACGACTTCAGGCGAATGCGGATCTTCTGTCCCGCCATTGTCTGCTCTCTCTCTTTAAGCGTCTTACCGACCTGGGCCGGGTGACCCAGGGGCATTGGACGCACGTCGGCGCTGTTCGCGCCTCGGCACAAGAACGGCTCTCGCGAGTCGATCTGCTGCACCACTGTTCTGCTGTCATGCCGCACGCCTCAGCGAGCGGATGTCCGACCTCCGCCGCGCACGGCGAAGCCCTCGTGATGAAGATGTCGGGATCGTTCTGCCACCCGCGGCCTAGGTCCCTGCGCGTCTGCGCCGCCTATGCACTGTCGTGGTGGTGATCCGGCTGACGCTGAGCGCGCCGGAATGTCGAACCTGTCTATTCTGCCACGGCCGATTTCACTTGCGCAAACCCGGGCGTGTCGCAGTCGCCGAGCATCCGCCGAGTGCGCACCCCAGTCGTCGGATCGGCGCCTCTGATCGACGCCGCCGACGACCCCTCAGCGCGCTGAGGAGAGCGG
>JAZBLP010000128.1:0-5875 GCA_037033305.1 Actinomycetota bacterium
CTTGACGTCTGCTTCCAGTGCCATAGATTCGATCCCCTCTCTGCTTGTTGCGCGGTGCCCGACGCCTGATGCGTGAGCTCTCTTTATCCGCGGCCGATCGAACGGCAACCTGAAGAGTCTACCAGGACTCGATGCCGCCGGGCGACCGCGGCCGCGCCCGCCGGACGGCACCTCGGATACTCTCGAACCATGCATGACGGACACTCGGCGTGAGCGCTGCGCGCGGCCATCTGATCGACCTCAGCCCCCTGCGGGCCAGCCCCGCGTTCGCACGCATGTGGATCGGCTCGGTGCTCGCGGGAATCGGCGGACAGCTGACCATCGTCACGGTGATGCTGCACGTGTTCGCGCTCACCGGCAGCACCTTCGCGGTGTCGATGATCGCGGTCGCCGGGCTCGTGCCGATGATTCTCGCCGGACTCTACGGCGGGATGCTCGCCGACGCGTTCGACCGCCGCCGCGTGGCGTTGGTCGCCGCGACCGTGACCTTCGCGTCGACCGCATTGCTCGCGGGGCTCACCTGGACCGGTGCAGAGACCATCTGGTGGCTCTACGTGCTGAGCATCGTCAACTCCGCCGCGAACTCGGTCGGCATGGCGACCAGGACCGCGATCGTGCCCCGACTCATCCCCCGCGACAAACTGGCAGCGGCGTCCGCGCTCAACGGAGTGGCATTCGGCCTCACCGTGATGGCCGGCCCTGCGATAGCGGGCATCCTCGTCGCGCTCACGGGCTATGGGTGGACCTACACACTCGACGTCATCCTGATGCTGTCGATGTTCCTCGGCCTGTGGAGTCTCCCCCCGCTCCGCCCGGAAGGCGACATCGTACGGCCCGGGTTCGCGTCGCTCGTGGACGGATGGAGGTTCCTGCGCCGGGCGAACAACATCCGGATGCAGTACGTCGTCGACATCATCGCCATGACGTTCGGGCAGCCGCTCGTGCTGTTCCCCGCGCTCGGCACACTCCTGCTCGGCGGCGGAGCGGTGACCACCGGCATCCTCACCGCAGCCGTCGCCGCCGGCACCTTCGCGTCGAGCCTGTTCTCCGGACGGGTCGTGCAGTACCGCTGGCACGGACGCGGCATCGAGCGGGCGGTCGAGGCCTACGGCGCGTCCATCCTGCTCTTCGGCGTGGTCCTGGTCATCGGCGCCTTCTCCGCCCCGGCGACAGAGCAGAACCCGAACATCGGCCTGATCATCGCGTCGTGCGTGGCTCTCGCACTCTCCGGCGCATCCGACAACGTCAGCTCGATCTATCGCAACACGATGATGCAGGCGGCAGTGCCCGACTCGATGCGGGGCCGCCTGCAGGGGGTCTTCATCATCGTGGTGGCCGGCGGACCCCGCATCGGCGCCCTCTACGCCGGAACGCTCGCGACGCTGACGACGCTGTGGTTCCCCCCGCTGCTCGGCGGATTGCTCGTGATCACGCTGGTCGCGCTGCTCGCGCGGCGCAGTCCTGGGTTCCGCGGCTATGACGCAGAGAACCCCGAGCCCTGAGGGCCCGGGGTTCTCGAGATCAGCTGATCAGTCCTGCTGCAGAGCGCCCTGCAGGTCGAGGCTGATCGTGACGTCCTTGCCGACCAGCACGCCGCCGGTCTCGAGGGCCGCGTTCCAGGTCAGGCCGAAGTCCTCGCGGTTGATGACCGTCTTGGCAGAGGCGCCCGCCTTGTAGTTGCCCCAGGGGTCGGACCCGAAGCCGCCGAAGTCGAGCTCGAAGCTGACCGGCTTGGTGATGCCGCGGATGGTCAGGTCGCCGTCGACGAAGAGCTCGCCGTCCTGGGCGCGCGCACCCGTCGACACGAACTCCATGGTGGGGAAGTTCTCGGTGTCGAAGAAGTCGCCGGAGCGCAGGTGCGTGTCGCGACCCTCGTCCTTGGTGTCGATCGAGGTGACGTCGACGCTCGCCTCGACGCGGGCATCGAGCGGGTTCTCCGGAGCGATCAGCGTCGCGCTCTTCACGCCGAACGTGCCGCGCACCTTCGAGATCATCATGTGGCGCACGCTGAACGTGACCTCGCTGTGCGAGGGGTCGAGCACCCAGGTGCCGGGACGGTAGCCGGGAATGTCGATGCTGGTCATGGTTTCTCCTCTGGAGACATCAGCCGCTTGTGCGGCAACGGATGAGGGGCCGTGTTCACGGCGTCACGCGTAACAACTTACATGCAGATGCATGTATTCCCGTGAATGCAGATATTTTCTCCGACAACGAAGAAGGCGCCGTGCCCGCGAGGGGCTCGGCGCCTTCCAGCGTCGCTCGGATCAGCCGACGGCGACGAGATCGATGATGAAGATGAGGGTCTTGCCCGAGAGGAAGTGGCCTCCTCCGACAGGGCCGTACGCGAGGTGCGGCGGGATGACGAGCTCGCGGCGTCCGCCCTCCTTCATACCGGGGATGCCGTCCTGCCACCCCTGGATCAGGCCGCGGAGCGGGAACTGGATGGTCTCGCCGCGTCCCCACGACGAGTCGAACTCCTCGCCCGACTCGAACTCGACACCGGCGTAGTGCACGGTGACGGTGTCGCCGGGCTTGGCCTCGGCTCCGTCTCCCTCGATGATGTCGCGGATCACGAGCTCCGCGGGGGCGGGTCCGGTGGGGGCGTCGAACTCAGGCTTTGTGCGATCAGTCATGTCAACCATCAAACCTGAGTCGCACGGCGCGGGTCAACGCGATCTCTCCGCTGAGGGCGAAACGTCGGCGCCCCCGTTCCCTCTTCTCCGAACCCTTGACACCCGCGCGCGTCGGGTGCACCCTGTTTACAGACCAACTCAGCGCCCGGTAGACATGCAGGCATCGCCGCAGCACCGGGCGCTGAGTGTCGGTACGGCACCTGCTCCAGCGCCTCGAGCGTCACGCCGAATGCTCCTCCTCCGCGTATGCGATCAGCATCGAGGCGAGCTCTTCGGGCCGGCTGAGGGAGACGCAGTGGCTTCCCCTGATCTCGTCCGCGGTGATGCCCAGGCGCTCACGCGCGAGGTCGTGGAGGAACGCGGGCGGGAAGAATCTGTCCTCCGTGCAGACGATGAACCGTGTCGGGACCGAGGGCCAGGCTGCGAGCGGCCACGGGGCCGCCATGGATGCCGCCGACGGGTGCGCTCTCTCCCGACCCATCGCCTCGTCTGCGAGCGCTCGCGGTACGTCGTGATAGAAGCCGATATACGGATCGTCGTTCCCGGTGAGACCGCCGTCTCGAGCTGCCTGCGCCGTCACGGCACCTTCGAATCCCGTATTCGACCACCACTCGTCCGGACGCTCCCCCGGCTCCGGGATCATCGCCGCGAGCATCACGAGCACGTCTGCGGTCACTCTCTCGGCGACGATCGGTGCGGTGAATCCGCCGAACGAGTGCCCGACGACGACACCGCCCTGTCGTGCGTCCACCGCGGTCACCACGGCATCCGCGTAGTCGATGAGCGTCAGGGACTCGTCATCGCCCGGCAGGTCTGGTGCGATCACCTCATGTCCGCGCTCGCGCAGCACGGCGGCGAGCCGATGCCACGACCACCCCGTGTCTCCTGCGCCGTGCACGAGGATGAAGCGGGCCATGACGCGCGGACCTCAGTACGCCAGCAGGGCAGCCCGCGTGGCGCGGGTGCGGGCCAACAGTGCCTGTTCGTCCGCCGGTGCCATCGGGTCACGACCCGTGATGGCCCGCTGACGGACCGATGCCAGCATGGTGGCGTCCTTGATGAACTCGCGCATCAGCGGACGCCGATCACCCCGAAGCTGCGACGCCCACGCCAGGCCGGTCTTGCGCCCGGCGGGTGTCGCGAGCATCGTGACCTCCTCCGGGGTGAACCAGCCGGCGGCCGCGTAATCGCCGAGGCGCGCCTTCGTGAGGCGTGATTCCTCGCGCCTCAAGGCGATGATCCCGATGATGAAACCCACGAACAGCGGCACCTGGAGCACGAAGTAGAGGAGGAAGAAGTTCGCGAACGATGATCCGTTCCACAGGCCGTGGAGCACCATCGCCCCCAGCATCCCGACAAGGCCGAACCCGAGTGCAGCCCCTGTCGACGCATGCCGCCGAGCGGCCAGGCCGATGGCGAGGCCCGTCAGCGACGTGAACATCGCGTGGGCGAACGGCGACATGATCGCCCGGAGAATGAACGTCACCGTCAGCTGCTCGCCTCCGCCCTCGATGAGGCTGATCGCGAAGTACTGGATGTTCTCGGTGAAGGCGAAGCCGGCGCCGACCAGCGCCCCGTAGACGACCCCGTCGACGGGCCCGTCGAACGAGCGACGCGCGATGAGGAAGATCAGGAAGACTCCGAATCCCTTCCAGAACTCTTCGACGATCGGTGCCTGGATGACGGCACCCGCCACTTCTCCCCGGAACCCCAGCAGCGCGGTCAGGCCGAGATCGACGAGAAGGGTGAGACCCACAGCGGCGATCGCGCCCCAGGCGATCGCGAAGAACACGAGCGACTTGGGTTCGGGTTCCCACCGGTCGATCATGCGGACGACGAAGAACACGATCGCGAGCGGGACGAGCGCGAGGACGAGGCCGATGATCGAGGCGAGGGGTCCTAGGAAGAGCCCGAAGTAGGCGATGAGTCCGAGCATCAGGAGGCCGAGGAATCCAAACAGCGCGAACAGGGCGACGCGTCCCCCGCGGCGTGCCGCCGGCAGCGCGGGAAGCCCCGGGGCCGGCGATGGGGCGGCCGGAGCCGGAGGGGAATACGGTGTCGGCTGCGCGAGGACAGAAGCGTACTGAGGACGCTGGGCGAACTGAGGCGGGGCGTAGTCCGACTGCGCGTACTGCTGTGCGGAGTACTGGGGCGGCTGGGCCGGATACCGCTGGGGATACGTCGGCTGCTGCTGCTCCGCGGGCGGCGGCGTGTACGGCGATGGCTGGGACGGTCCTCCGGAACTCATAGCCAAAGCATATGGCGAACAACCAACTTCGCCCGGGTCTGGCGACTTCCTCCAGGCAATCGAGCCGAGCAGCGGATAGCGTAGGAGCATGCGGTTCGCTCATCTGCGTCGTGCCGACTCTCCCGCTGCGCATCTCGCAGTGGTGGAGGGTGCCGATGCCATCCTCGTCTCCGATCTCCTTTCCGACCCCCCTGCGACGCTTCAGCAGCTGATCGAGGGCGGAGAGCAGACGCTCACCGCCCTTCGCTCGGCCCTCGACGGCGATGCTCCGCGGCACCCTCTGGAGGGGTGGAGCTTCGCCTCGGCGGTCATCGCCCCACCGGCGGTCCTCGCGGTCGGCCTCAACTACGCCGCTCACTCGAGCGAGCTCGGACTGAAGACCGACGCCGCTCCGACCGTGTTCACACTCTGGCCCAACTCGTTGACCGGCCACGAGCAGACCACATCATGGCCGCGTTCGCTGAGCGAGGCCGTGGACTACGAGGCGGAGCTCGGTGTGCTGATCGGCACGCCGGCCAAGGACGTCGCAGAGGCCGACGCGCTGTCGCACGTCTGGGGCTACACCGTCGTGAACGACATCACCGCACGGAACGTGCAGTTCTCCGAGGCGCAGTGGTCTCGGTGCAAGTCGTTCGACGGGTTCACCCCGACCGGTCCCTTCGCCGTCACGGCCGACGAGGTGGCCGACCCGCAGGATCTGCACATCTGGGCTGTCGTCGACGGTCAGACCGTCCAGGACGCGAGCACGGATCAGATGGTCCGGTCGGTCGCGAAGCTCATCGCGCATCTCTCGCAGTCCCTGACGCTGCTTCCCGGCACCCTGATCTCCACCGGCAGCCCCGGCGGTGCGGGATACTCGCGAGACCCCCAGATCTTCCTCCGGGACCGGTCGACGGTGACCGTGGGCATCGATGGGATCGGTGAGCTCACCACCCACTGCCGGGTGCTGGACTGAGCACCCGCTCACTCGCTGCGCATGAGAAGGGCCCCGACG
>JAZBLP010000129.1:0-5816 GCA_037033305.1 Actinomycetota bacterium
CGCGCTTCCTTCACACGGAAGAGGTCATCGGTTCGAGTCCGGTATCGCCCACCACATGAGCCCCGCGACCTCCACGGTCTGCGGGGCTCTCTGCATCTGCGGCGGCATTCTCCTCCCCCTGGCGAGATCTGTGAAGCCCCTCTTACGAACCTCAGCCCCGTCGTCACCATGGGCGGGCTCAGTCGAGGGCCGGGCCCGCACAGGGCATCACCCTCCCCGATGAAGGAGGAGACATGGGCGTGAAGACCGCGGTTTCTGTGGCCGCAGCAGGTGTCGCTGCCGGACTGGTGGCCAGGTCGCTGGTGCGAGAGCGACGGGAGGCCGACGGCGACGGCCGCCACCCGCACGGCTGGAAGGCGGTGACGATCCTGGGAGATCGAGCGGACTTCCTGAGCGAGATTCCCGAGCCGCTCCAGACGATTACCGGGGCACTCGACATGCGCGTCGACCCCGCGCCGGGCGACAAGGGATTCGAGGTGCATGCCCGCGTACGCGACGACGCGGACACGGCGGTGTTCGGCGACGACGACCCGGACCAGGCGGTGCGCGTCGCCTTGCGCGATGCGAAGCAGCTGTTCGAGACCGGCGAGATCCTCCGACGCACTCCGCGACCGCACGGGCACCGACCCACGACGTTGTTCGGAGCCGTGGTCGACAAGGCCGAAGACGATGCGAAGGGCGAGGGTGTGCTGTGAAGGCTCTGTGCTGGACCGGGGTGAACAAGCTCGCGGTCGAGACGGTCGACGATCCGTCCATCCTCAACGATCAGGACATCATCGTCCGCGTGATCCTCACGACCTCGTGCGGTTCCGATCTCCATCTCCTCGGCGGATACGTGCCGACCATGAGGGCAGGCGATGTCCTCGGCCACGAGTTCATCGGCGAGGTCGTCGAGACCGGGTCCGCGGTGACACGGCACAGGGTCGGCGACCGCGTGGTGGTCTGCTCGTTCATCAGCTGCGGCAGATGCTGGTACTGCAAGAACGAGCTCTACTCGCTCTGCGACAACGGCAACCCGAACGCGGGCATCCGCGAGATGCTGTGGGGTCAGGCCCCCGGCGGGTGCTACGGCTACTCTCACGCGCTGGGCGGATGGGCCGGGAGCCATGCCGAGTTCATCCGGGTGCCGTACGCCGATCACGGGGCTTTCCCTGTCCCCGACGGCGTGAGCGACGAGAGAGCGTTGTTCGCCTCCGATGCTGCTCCCACCGGGTGGATGGGTGCCGATCTCGGTGGCGTCCGGCCGGGTGACACGGTCGCCGTCTGGGGTGCGGGCGGCGTCGGCCAGATGGCCGCGCGGGCCTCGCTTCTTCTCGGTGCCGAGCGAGTCGTCGTGATCGATCGGTACCAGGAGCGGTTGACCCAGGTGGAGCAGGTGATCGGCGCCGAGACGATGAACTACGAGACGAGCGAGGTGTCCGCGGAGCTCCGCGAGCTCACGGGCGGGCGAGGCCCTGACGTGTGCATCGAAGCGGTCGGGATGGAAGCGCACAGCGATCGCATCGACTTCGCGTTCGATCAGGTGAAGCAGCAGCTGCGCCTGCAGACCGACCGACCGACCGCCGTACGGGAGGCCATCTTCTCGGCACGGAAGGGTGGCAGCGTCTTCGTGCTCGGTGTGTTCGGGGGGTTCGTCGACAAGTTCCCCCTGGGCCCCCTCATGAACAAGGGTCTGACGCTCCGATCGGCGCAGCAGCACGGGCATCGGTACATCCCCATGCTCTTGGAGCGCATGTCGCGCGACGAGCTCGTGACCGAGCACCTGGCCACCCATGTCATGCCGCTGGAGGACGCGCCCGACGGCTACGCGATGTTCAAGGACAAGACCGACGGATGCGTGCGGGCAGTCTTCCGGCCCGGGGCTCCGTCGGGCCGCCAGGACGAGGGATCGAGGTGATTGCACTCGTACCTCCTCCCCCGGATGGCCCCGAAGCTTCGCACCTCTGAAAGGACAAGAAGAATGAGAGCAGTCGTCTACGAAGGCCCGCGCACAGTCAGCGTCACCGACGTGCCGGACGCCCGGATCGAACGCCCCACGGACGTGCTCGTCCGTATCACCACGACCAACATCTGCGGGTCCGATCTGCACATGTACGAAGGCAGGACCAGCTTCGAGACAGGACGCTGGTTCGGCCATGAGAACCTCGGCGAGGTCATAGAAGTCGGCGACGGCGTCGACAAGGTGAAGGTCGGCGACTATGTCGCGATCCCGTTCAACGTCGCGTGCGGGCACTGCAAGAACTGTGAGAGGGGGTTCACGAACTACTGCCTCACCGCGCAGCCGGAACCGGTATGGGCGGGTGCCGCCTACGGCTTCGCCGACATGGGTCCGTGGGCGGGCGGCCAGGCCGAACTCCTGCGCGTCCCGTGGGGGGACTTCAACTGTCTCCGACTGGGAGAGGATGCCCAGGAGAAGCAGAACGATTACGTGATGCTCGCGGACATCTTCCCGACCGGATACCACGCCACCGAGCTCGCCCACGTGAAACCTGGAGACCAGACGGTCATCTACGGCGCCGGACCGGTGGGTTTCATGGCCGCCTACTCCGCCATCCTCAAGGGTGCGGGGAAGGTCATGGTCGTCGACCGGCACCCTGATCGGCTCCGAAAGATCGAGGAGATCGGCGCGATCCCGATCGACGACTCCGCGGTCGACCCGGTCGAGGCCGTCACCGAGATGACGATGGGGCTCGGGGCGGACAACGGCTGCGAGTGCGTCGGCTATCAGGCTCACGATCCCGACGGCAACGAGGATCCGACCCTGACGCTGAACCGGCTGGTGAAGTCGGTGCGGTTCACGGGCGAGATCGGCGTCGTGGGTGTCTTCGTGCCGCAGGATCCCGGTGCGTCGGATGAGTTGGCGAAGCAGGGCAAGGTCGCCTTCGATTTCGGCGAGTTCTGGTTCCGCGGGCAGAAGCTCGGGAGCGGTCAATGCCCCGTCAAGAAGTACAACCGGCCGCTGCGCGACCTCATCGCCGGCGGCAAGGCGACGCCCTCGCGCATCGTCAGCCACGAGCTGTCGCTCGAGGACGCGCCCGACGCCTACGAGCACTTCGACAACCGCGACGACGGTTGGACCAAGGTCGTGCTCCACCCGGATCTCGCATCGAAGGAGTCGTGACATGGCAGACACGCTGAGGGGTCGCCGGATCGCGATCCTGGCTGCGGACGGCGTCGAGAGGGTGGAGCTGGAGCAGCCCCGTCAGGCCCTCGACGACGCCGGCGCCTCGACGGTCCTGCTCTCCATCAGTACCGGGACGATCGCCGCGCGCAACAACGACCTCGAGGATGCCGGCGACTTCGCCGTCGACCGACAGGTCGAGGACGCGACGCCGGACGAGTTCGACGCGCTCCTCCTCCCCGGAGGGACGGTGAACCCCGACAAGCTCCGAACGGATGCCGCTGCAGTGGCGTTCGTGCGGGACTTCGTCGACTCGGGCAAGCCCGTCGCCGCGATCTGCCACGGTCCGTGGACCCTGGCCGAGGCCGACCGGGTCCGCGGCCGTCGTCTCACCTCGTGGCCGAGCATCCGCACCGATCTGCGCAACGCCGGGGCGGAGGTCGTGGATGAGGTGGTGGTCACGGACGGCGCGCTCACCACCAGCCGGTCGCCCGACGACCTGCCGGCGTTCTGTGAGCGCATCGTCCAGGAGTTCGCCGCGCGACAGTCAGCCGACTGACCCGCGGCCGAGGGATGAAGGGTGAGGCGATGGCGACGGATGGCGCTTCTGCCGGCGGCACACGGAGGAGTTCGGCCGGCCGGTCCGATCCGGCTCGCGCGGTCGCGTTCAGCGACGCCATCATCGCCATCGTCATCACCCTCCTCGTCCTCGATCTCCGTCCGCCCGAGGCCGAGCCCGGCGGCCTGCTCCCTGCGCTGCTCGAGGAGTGGCCGACGTACCTCGCCTACGCCGGTTCCTACGTCTATCTCGCCGTCATCTGGCTGAACCACAAGGCCGCCTTCATGCGGATCCGCGAGATGGACCGCGGCCTGCAGTGGGCGAACCTCGGCATCCTCGCCACTCTGGCACTCGTGCCCTGGCCCACGGCTGTGGTCGCCGAGACCGCCCGGACCGGCGATCTGACGGATGAGCGCGTCGCGGTGGCGCTCTACGCCCTCATCGGTGCTCTGATGTGCTCGTCCTGGCTGGTCTTCTTCGCCTACTTGGCACGGCATCCGGACCTGACGAAGCAGGAGGTCGACGACGCGTACTTCGCCCGCGAGCGTCCGCGGGCGGTGGTCGGCGTCGTCCTGTACCTCGTCGCCGGCCTCGCGGGGGTCTTGGTCCATCCCCTGGTCGCCTCGGTGGTGTTCCTCGTCCTGCCGGCGTTCTACGGCTTCACCAGCCACGGCCACGACCATCGGCCGTCGCTTCCCCATTCCCGTGTCCGTGGGGATGGCTAGCCTCAGAAGGTGACCAACGCGACCCTCCCCGATCCGTGTCTGCTCTGCGGACGGCTCGACGGGCGCCGGGCGAACGGGGGGCTCGTCTGCGCCTGGTGCGGGTGGCACGTGGGCGATGTGCCCGACCACGACCTGCCTCGGCCCGTCGTCGAAGTCGTCTACTACCTTCGATACGACCGCCGCGTGAAGATCGGCACAAGTCGACGGCCTCGTCAGAGACTGTCGAACATCCGCCATGATGAGCTGCTCGCGTTCGAGCCCGGCGGGCGGGCCGTGGAGCAGGCGCGGCACCGCCAATTCGCCGACATCCGCGAGGGCGGCGAGTGGTTCACGCTCACTCGGCAGCTGGACGCCCACATCGCCGCTCTCCGCGCGACGGATGATCCGTGGCAGCTCTACGCGCGCTGGATCAGTGCGGCACTGCAGAACTGAAGCCCCGCACGGGGCCGACGTTCCGTGCGGGGCTTCAGGGTGTTGTGCGATCAGGCGCGGGCGGTCGCCTTGACCTTCGCGGGCTGCGGCTGTGAGAACAGCACCACGATGATCACGGCGACGCCGACGACCACGTGCGGCACCCAGACGTTCGGCGCCTCCGTCGAGAAGCCGAAGATCCAGGGCGACAGCGCCAGGAAGAGGCTCGCGACGATGTCGAAGACGAGGTGAACAGGCATCGGGATGAAGCCGAAGGGGCCCCATTCGTACTTCGTGAAGAGGCTGTACACGATGAGCCCGACGCCGAGGACGATCGGGATGATCACGGCGGGGCCGCCGACGCTCGCGAAGCCGAACAGCCACGGAGCAGCGATCAGCGCCACTCCGACGATGTAGTCGAGAATTCCATGGACCTTGGTGGGGATGAAACGCATGATTCCTCCTGTGGTGTCGTCGCGTGCTGCGACTCACAGACTGTTCGACGCCGCCGGCCGAACGGATTGCGAGGATCACACAGGTCGTATTCTCAGGCGCTCGTCCAGCCGTATCGTCGCACCAGAGCCGAAGCGACCGTGATGTAGCGTGAGCGATCGAGAACCGCGGCCTCACGGCGGAGCCCGGTCTCATGCACGCTGTAGAGCTGCTCGATGTCGACCCAGGACTCCCTCCCCTGCGCGTCCCAGTCGCCCGAGCCGATCGACAGATAGTCGCGGTCGCCGTCATGCGCCTTGCTCGTCATCCGCACCGCGAAGACGCGTTCTGCGGTTTCCCGTCCGATCACCAGCACCGGCCGGTCCTTGCCTCGACCGTCGTTCTCTTCGTAGGGCACCCACGTCCAGATGATCTCGCCCGCGTCCGGGGCGCCGTCCCGATCGGGCGCGTAGCCGATGCGGAGATCGTCGATCCGATCCGGGTCGACCCGCCGCGTCTCGGTGCCGCGCGAGGCCCCGCGCGTGTCCGCAGCGGCGGAACGCACCAC
>JAZBLP010000130.1:0-5614 GCA_037033305.1 Actinomycetota bacterium
CCGAGCAGAAGGCCGAGAGCGTCGAGATCGCGAAGAGCAACATCCTGCTCATCGGGCCGACCGGCTGCGGCAAGACCTATCTGGCCCAGACCCTCGCGAAGAAGCTCAACGTGCCGTTCGCGGTCGCGGACGCCACGGCGCTCACCGAGGCCGGCTACGTCGGTGAAGACGTCGAGAACATCCTGCTCAAGCTCATCCAGGCCGCGGACTATGACGTCAAGCGCGCAGAGCAGGGCATCATCTACATCGATGAGGTCGACAAGATCGCCCGCAAGGCGGAGAACCCGTCGATCACCCGTGACGTCTCGGGTGAGGGTGTGCAGCAGGCGCTGCTGAAGATCATCGAGGGCACTGTCGCCTCGGTGCCTCCTCAGGGCGGACGCAAGCACCCGCACCAGGAGTTCCTGCAGATCGACACGTCGAACGTGCTGTTCATCGTCGCCGGAGCGTTCGCCGGCCTCGAGGACATCGTGTCGGCGCGAGTCGGCAAGCATGGCATCGGCTTCGGCGCCCCGCTGCATGACAAGGGCAAGGATCTCGACCTGTTCAGCGAGGTGCTCCCGGAGGACCTGCACAAGTTCGGACTCATTCCCGAGTTCATCGGTCGCCTCCCCGTCGTTACGAATGTCTCGCCGCTCGACCAGGATGCCCTCATCGACATCCTCACGGGGCCCCGCAATGCGCTCGTCAAGCAGTACCAGCGCATGTTCGAACTCGACGGGGTTCAGCTCGAATTCGAAGAGGGCGCGCTCCGCTCGATCGCCGACCTCGCCGTCGAGCGTAAGACCGGCGCTCGCGGACTCCGGGCCATCCTCGAAGACGTGCTGGGGCCGATCATGTTCGAGATCCCCTCGGCAGAAGACGTCGCGAAGGTCATCGTCACCCAGGCGGCTGTCGACGAGGGCGCTCCGCCGACGATCGTGATGGAGCGCAAGCGCAAGAGCGCGTGAGTTCCGATCCCTCGCCCTGGCGGGTGATCGACAGTGAGCTCGTGCACGCAGATCGCTGGATCCGCGTGCGCGCGGATGACTGCGTCGATGAGCGAGGACGGTCGATCGCTCCGTACTACGTGCTCGAATACGCCGATTGGATCTCCGTGCTCGCGGTCGACCGGGACGGCCACGCGATCGTCGTCGACGAGTATCGCCATGGCGCAGGGATCGTCGCGATCGGGACGGTCGGTGGCGGCGTGGAGGCCGGCGAGTCGCCGGAAGCGGCCGCGATCCGAGAGCTGCGCGAGGAGACCGGGTACGAGCCCGACGAGGTGATCGACCTCGGTTCCACGTGGGCCAATTTCGGTAACCACACCAATCGCGTGCACCACTTCCTCGCGCGGGGCTGCGTGCGAGTCGCCGAGCAGTCGCTCGATGACAGCGAGGCGATCGCCGTGCATGTCGTGTCTCTCGACGGCCTCGGCGAACACCTCGCGCAGAGTTATCACCAGCTCACCTGGTACAAGGCGATGGAGAGGCTCGACCGCTGAGGTCACGCAGTGCGCGACCCGATCACGCCTCGAGCCCGCGGCGCTTCAGCAGCGGTGCGATCTCCGCATCGCGCCCCCGGAAGTCGCGGTAGGCGTGGAGCGGATCCTTGGATCCTCCGACTCCCAGGAGACGTGAGCGGAACCGGTCGCCGTTCGCTCGAGTGAGTCCGCCGTTCTCGCGGAACCAGTCGACCGTGTCGGCGTCGAGGACCTCGCTCCAGATGTAGGAGTAGTAGCCGGCGCTGTATCCGCCGGAGAAGACGTGCGCGAAATACGTCGACGAGTAGCGGGTCGGTACGACGGGGTCGTCGAGTCCGATGTCGGCGAGCGCGGCACTCTCGAACTCGGCCACGCCGACGAACTCCGTCTCCTGGCTCACCCGATGCCAGGCTTGATCCAGCCAGGCGGCTGCGAGGTACTCGCTCGTGTCGTGTCCTTGGTTGAAGGTCTCCGTCGCACGCAGCCGCTCGACGATCGCGGGGTCGAGCGGCTCTCCCGTCTCGTGGTGCCGCGCATAGTTGTCGAGGACTTCCGGCCACAGGATCCACATCTCATTGACCTGGCTCGGGAACTCCACGAAGTCGCGGAAGACGTTCGTGCCGGCGAAGTGCGGGTACGTCACGACGGCGAAGAGGCCATGCAGCGCGTGGCCGAACTCGTGGAAGAGCGTCGTGACCTCGTCGAGTGTGAGCAGCGTGGGCTCTCCGTCGCCGGGCAGTGCCACGTTGAGGTTGTTCACCACGACGGGCAGTGTGCCCCGCAGCCGTGACTGGCTCACGATCGGATTCATCCATGCTCCGCCGCGCTTCGAGTCGCGCGTGTAGAGGTCGAGCACGTACAGGCCGACCGCGCTGCCGTCGGCATCGCTCACCTCGAACACGCGTGCACCCGAGTGATAGGCGCGGAGGTCCCCTCGCTCTGCGAACGTGACCCCGTAGAGCCTCGTCGCGGCGAAGAATACGCCGTCCTGCAGCACCCGCTCGGCCTCGAACCACGGTCGGAGCGCGCTCGTGTCGATCGCATACCGGGCGGTGCGCACCTTCTCCGTGTAGAACGCCCAGTCATGCGCCTCGATCGTGAAGGGGGTCGCTTCGGTCTCGTCGACGATCGTCTGCAGGGCTTCCTTCTCTGCGCGGGCGTTGCGTGCAGATGGCGCAGCGAGCTCGCGCAGCATCCGCTCGACCGCTTCGGGCGTGCTGGCCGTCTCATCCGCCGTCACATACGCGGCGTGCGATGGGTAGCCGAGCAGCGCCGCGCGCTCGGCGCGGAGGCGAACGATCTCCGCGAGCACGGGACGATTGTCGTTCGCGTTCGCACGAGATCCGCGTGACTGCGAGGCGGTCATGATGCGGCGGCGGGACTCGCGGTCGCGGAGCTGTGCGAGGTACGGATGCCCGGTGAACAGCGGGAGTGAGACGACGAAACGTCCGTCGAGGCCACGATCGGCCGCCGTACGAGCCGCCGCGGAGAGCTCTCCGCTGCTCAGACCGGCGAGCTCCTCGGCGGAGTCGAACACCACAGCGAGATCGTTCGTGTCATTCAGGAGATTGCGCTCGAAGGTGTTGCTCAGAGTCGACAGCTGCTGGTTCAGTGCCGTGAGTCTGCTCTTCGCCTCGTCGTCGAGGCCGGCACCCGCGTGGGTCATCTCGCGGTGGTGCCGTTCGACGAGGTACCGCTGTTCGTCATCCAGCTCAAGATCGTCGAGGTGCGCGTGCACGTGCTGGACGCGCCAGTACAGTGCCGCGTCGAGAGTGATGGCGTCCTGATGGGCCGCCATGAGCGGAGCGAGCTGCTCGTCGATCGCCTGGATCTCCGGCGTCGCATCGGCCGAGGTCACGGTGTAGAACGCGTGCGCGACGCGGTCGAGCACCTCTCCGGAGCGCTCCAGCGCTTCGATGGTGTTGTCGAAGGTGGGCATGGAGCGCACCATCGTGATCCGGGCGATCTCTCGCAGGTGCTCGTCGAACGCGGCCTGGAACGCCGGCAGGTAGTGCTCGGGTCTGATGGCGGCGAAATCGGGAAGACCGTAGGGGAGCGTGGACGGCTGAAGCAGAGGATTCGCGGCGTCGGTCATCCTCTGAGCCTAGCCACCACCCGCTGCAGAGCCTCGATGACGATTGCAAAGAAGACTTTGCAAAGAGATGCTTGCAAACAAAACTTTGCAAGAGTATCGTCGCCCGTATGGAAGACGAACCGCAGTTGCGACGCCTCGATGCGGGGGCGCTCAAAGCCCTCGCTCACCCGCTGCGGGTGAGGATCTTCGATCTGCTCAGTACTCACGGGCCGCAGACGGCGAGTTCGCTCGCCTCGATGCTGGGGGAGACGTCTGGGTCGACGAGCTATCACCTGCGCACGCTCTCGGCGCACGACCTCATCCACGAGGTCGAGGGCCGCGGCACCGCTCGAGAGCGCTGGTGGGAGCTTCCCGAGGGGCGCATCGACATCCCCGGTCCGAGTCAGAGCATGTCGCCGGCGAATCGCGCCGCCGCGCAGATCGTCTCGTCCGAGTTCTTCCGGCTGCGCCACGAGACCCTGATGTCCTATGTGAATCGACCGGATGCGGAGGTTCCCGAGGGGTGGAAGGACACCGGGTTGATCGCAACGACGCTTCTCGAGATGACCCCCTCTCAGATGGAGGGACTCAAGGATGAGCTCATGGCCGTCGTCGACAGTGCGGTCGAGCGCTTCCGTGGCCAGACGGGGCCGGATGTGCGCCGGGTGTCGCTGCGCACCGAACTCTTCGACCTGCCGGCGTCCGGCGCTGTGCTCGGGGATGGCTCAGACGTGAACGCGGAGGAATCATGACCAGCGCGACCATCCGGCTCGTCTCCCCGACTCGTACCGAGCGCAGGCTGCTCGACCTCGCAGGTCTCCTCACAGCCCTCGTGGAGAGTCGCATCGCACGTCGCGCCGAGAGACGGACGCTCGCGCTGGATCTCCTGCGTGAGCAGCAGACGAGACGCCAGGATCCACATGCCGTCGACCACATGCTCGCGCAGATCGGGCTGCCGCGGCGCTGACGCCTCGGCACGCAGCGAAGCCCCCTGGCCTCGGATCCGGACAGGGGGCTTCCTGGTCAGAGGGTCAGTCCTCGAACGGCCGCGCGATCACGCCGCCGGCCCCGGTCTGCACGACCTCCCAGCCCGCATCGAGCTCGGCGATCGCGCGACCCTCGAGCCACGTGAGAGTCCAGTGCCCGCTGAGGCCACGGGATTCGACCTCGCCGATCGCGGGCCGGAGCGCGGCGGGAACGGATGCCGGCGGCTCCGAGCCGGTGGCCCAGCGCGTGCCCAGCTGCATCACGCCCCCTCGGTCGGAGCGAGCTCGATCGCGGTGACCGCGAACTGGTCGGCCTCCGTGAACTCGAGGTCGGCGATGCGCCCGACGGCCTTGAGGTCTTCGGCTGCGGCCCGGAGCGCGTCGAGCTTGCCGGCGGGCGCGGCGATCGCCGCACGCGAGACCGGAGTCTTCTGCGAAGCCTTCGCCTCGGTCTTGGCGCGGCGTATGCCGATCAGCGCCTCGCTCGCGGCCGACAGCACGGCCGTGTCGCCGTCGATGCCGAGAGGCTCCGGCCATGCCGCGGTGTGGACCGAGCCCTCTTCGAACCAGGACCAGACTTCTTCGGTCGCGAACGAGAGAATCGGCGCGAGAAGACGCAGCAGAGTCGACAGCGCCAGGCGCAGTGCGAGTGCCGCGGAGGCCTGGCCCACGTCGTTCTGGTTGTACGCACGCTCCTTGACCAGCTCGAGGTAGTCGTCGCAGAAAGTCCAGAAGAACGCCTCGGTGACCTCCAGCGCCTTGGCCTGGTCGTAGTTCTCGAAGGCGTTGGTCGCCTCGGCGATCACGGCGTCGAGGCGAGTCAGCATCGAGGCGTCGAGTGCGTGCGTCACCTGTGCGCCCTCGGGAACCGGGAACGACAGCACGAACTTCGCGGCGTTGAGGACCTTGATCGCCAGGCGGCGGCCGATCTTCACCTGCGTCGGGTTCTGCGGGTCGAAGGCGGCGTCCATTCCCAGGCGGCTGGAGGCGGCCCAGTAGCGCACGGCATCCGATCCGTGGGTCTGGAGGATGTCCGCGGGCGTCACGACGTTGCCCTTCGACTTCGACATCTTCTTGCGGTCGGGGTCGACG
>JAZBLP010000131.1:0-5427 GCA_037033305.1 Actinomycetota bacterium
CTCGGCGGCGTGCTCGGCGCACTCCTCGCAGGCAACGCCGGCGCATCGGCCGCGGAGGTCGCGGCGGCCGCGGCGTGGCTGCACGGGCATGCCGGACGCATCGCTGCGGGTATCGGCGCCGCGGGCGGTGCAAAGGGGCATCCGATCGTCGCCCTGGATGTCGCGGAGGCACTCCCTCGCGCGATCGCGGACGTCATCGCGTGAGCCGCGCCACGACGTTTCGTCTCGTCGCGCTGTGGAGCGCCTTTCTGACCGTCCATATCGCGATCGCGGTCGCGGGGTGGCTCTTTCCGAGCCAGCCGATGGGTGACGTCGTGCTGGTCTACGAGCCCTGGTCCACCGCCGCGCTCTCGGGAGGGGGGATCGTCGGGATCACCGAACCGTGGGTCTATCCCCAGCTCGCGCTCGTTCCCATGCTTGTCGCCAAGGTAATGTCGACGCCGCTCATCGCGGCCCTGGGCGCCTCGGAGGCCTATCTGATCGCCTGGGCTGTGCTCGTGACGGTGCTCGATGCGATCGCCTTCGCGGTGCTGCTGGGTCGCGCATCCTCTCGGCCGCGACGGGCGGCGGCGTGGTTCTCGTTCTTGGCCCTGCTTCTGCTCGGCCCGATCGCGATGTATCGCATCGACGCGATCACCGTTCCGCTCGCGGTGATCGGCGGGCTCTGGCTGATCCGCCGCCCCGCGGCGGCAGCGGCACTGCTGACGATCGGCGCCTGGATCAAGATCTGGCCGGGTGCCCTCGTGCTCGCCGCCGTGGTCGCGGTCACGAGCAGGATGCGCATCCTGCTCACGGCTGCGGCCGTGTCCGCCGTCGTCGTCTCCCTGCTGTTCCTGCTCGGAGCCGACACCGAGATCTTCGGATTCCTGACGGAGCAGACCGGGCGGGGGCTGCAGATCGAAGCCGTCGCCGCGACGCCGTTCCTCTGGTTCGCGATCTCGGGTGCTGCCCGCATCGAGTACAGCTTCGACATCCTCACCTTCCAGGTCAGCGCTCAGGGAGCGGATGCCGTCAGCGCGGTGCTCACGCCGCTCATGGCGGTCCTGGTAGTCATCGTCACGGGCATCGGTGGGGTCAAGGCGGCTCGGGGGGCATCGTCCGCGCGACTGTTCCCTCCTCTCGCGCTGAGTCTGGTCACGACCCTGATCGTGATGAACAAGGTGGGCTCGCCGCAGTTCCAGACGTGGCTGATCGCCCCGGCGATCCTGTGGTTCGTCTTCGACCGGGCACGAGCCGTCGGACCCGCGGTGCTCGTGCTCGCGCTCTGCGCCCTCACGTGCCTCGTCTACCCGCTCAGCTACGACGCGCTGCTGCGCGCGGAACTGCTGCCCATCATCATCCTGACGGCGCGGAACCTCCTCCTCATCGTGCTCCTCGCCGTCGGCATCCGCGCCGTCGTCCGTGTGCCCATCCACAGTCCGTCCACCACCCGGGAGTGAATCCATGCTGATCGCCTTCTCCGTCGCGCCGAGCGGCACACCCTCCGACGGATCCGAGCGCTCCGACGCATCCGTCCACGACGCGGTCGCTGCCGCCGTGCGGGTCGTGCGCGAGTCGGGACTGCCGCACCGCACGACCAGCATGTTCACGGAGATCGAGGGTCCGGATTGGGACTCGGTGATGGACGTCGTCAAACGCGCCACCGAGGCGGTGATGCCGTTCGGGTCGCGGGTCTCGCTGGTGCTCAAAGCCGACATCCGGCCCGGGTACTCCGGGGAGCTCGACGCGAAGATCGAGCGGCTCGAAGCGGCGATCGACGGGTCGGACACCCCGTAGACTCGACGGGTGAATCCCTCGACTGAATCGAGGGGTGCGGCGAAGTGGGCGCTCCTCTCCCTCGCCATCGGCAGCTTCGGCATCGGCATGACCGAGTTCGTCGTCATGGGCCTGCTGCCCAACATCGCAGACGAGCTGCTGCCCACGCTGTGGGCCAGCAGCCCGGAAGACGCACTGAGCCAGGCCGGCTGGCTGATCTCGCTCTACGCCCTCGGTGTCGTCGTCGGAGCCCCGACCATCGCCGGCTTCGTCGCCCGCTATCCGCGGCATCGCGTCATGATCGGGCTGGCGCTGGCGCTGACCGTGTTCAACGCGCTCACGGTGTTCCTCCCGACCTTCGAACTGGTCGGTGCCTCGCGGTTCCTCGCGGGTCTGCCTCACGGCGCGTACTTCGGCATCGGCGCGCTGGTCGCGGCCGACGTCATGGGGCCGGGCAACCGTGCCAAGGGCGTCGCTTTCATCCTCACCGGGTTGACCGTGGCGAACGTGGTCGGCGTGCCGTTCGGAACCTTTCTCGGTCAGCTCTGGGGATGGCGGGCTGCCTTCGCGGTGGTGACCCTCGTCTTCGCCCTGGCGACCGTGTGCATCATCTTCCTCGTGCCGGAGCATCCCGGGTCTCCCGGCCGGACCATGCGCGAGGAGCTCGGCGTCTTCCGCATCCCGCAGGTCTGGTTCACGCTCGGCGTCGGCGCGATCGGATTCGGCGGCTTCTTCGCGGTCTACAGCTACATCGCACCGCTGGTGACCGAGGTGGCGGGCTCGCCCGAGTGGGCGGTGCCGATCGTGCTGGTGCTGATGGGGCTGGGCATGACGGCCGGCAACCTCGTCGGCGGACATCTCGCCGACATCGATCTGCGGCGCACGCTGCTCTTCGGGCTCGCGGCCATGGCGGTGGTGTTCGCGCTCCTCGCCGTGCTCGCATTCTGGATCGTCAGCCTCGCTGCGCTCGTGTTCGTCGTGGGCTTCGTGTCTTCGGTGCTGAGCCCGACGATTCAGACGCGCCTGATGGACGTCGCCGGAGACAACCAGTCGATCGCCGCGGCGATGAACCACTCTGCGCTCAACATCGGCAACAGCCTCGGCGCCTTCCTCGGTGGCACGGTGATCGCCGCCGGATGGGGCTTCGTCGCGCCGTCGTGGACAGGGGCAGCCCTCGCCGTCGCGGGTCTCGTGATCGCACTGCTGTCGTATCGCGCAGAGGCGCACAGGCCCGTTCTCGTTCGGGCCTGAGCCGCACCCGCCTCGTAGAGTGAGGCTGTGACCGCTCTCGACCCTCTGCCCGTCGCCGGAACGGCCGTGCTGATGCGTTCCACGGCCGACGGGTTCGCTGTGCTGCTCATGCGCCGGCCGGATCGCGGTTCGTTCGCCGGTGCCTGGGTGTTCCCGGGCGGCAAGGTGGAGTCGTCCGACCGTCGCGTGGGGGCGGAGGAGAGTGACGACGCGCGTCGGGCGGCGATCCGTGAGACGCACGAGGAGGTCGGCCTGACGATCGTCGATCCGGTGCTGCTGTCGCGATGGCAGCCGCCGGCCGAGGCGCCGATCCGAATCAGGACCTGGTTCTTCCTCGCTGCGGCGCCGGAGGGCGACCTCCATCTCGCGCGCGATGAGGTCGTCGACGCGGTCTGGGCAAGCCCTGCCGAAGCTCTGTCGAGGCATGCGACGGGGGAGTGGGTGTTGTTCCCGCCGACCTGGGTCACCCTGGATCAGCTGAGCCGCGTGGACACGGTCGAGGAGGCCCTCGCGTCGGCCGGAGAGGCGCAGCACTTCTCGACCCGGGTGATTCAGGCGCCGCACGGCACGGATTTCGAGTGGGAGGGACTGCGGCTGCGCACCGGCACCCTGCCGTGGACGATCGACCGGACCTAGCTCGAGAGCAGTCGCCGCAGGTTGTTGCCGACCGCCTCGGTCTCGATGAGGAAGCCGTCATGCCCGAAGTCGCTGGTGAGCACCACGGCCTCAGTGCCGTCGAGGGTGTTCGGGATGCTGCGGGCGATGCGGTGCTGGCCGTCGACGGGGAAGAGTCGGTCGCTGTCGATCCCCAGGACGAGCGTGGTCGCCGTCACGGCGCGCAGCGCCTCCTCGACGCCGCCCCGGTCGCGGCCGACGTCGTGCGAGTTCATGGCCTCGACGAGGGTGATGTAACTGTTCGCGTCGAACCGCCGCGTGAACTTGTTGCCGTGGAAGTCCAGGTACGACTCGACGGCGAAACGTCCGCCATGGCCGAGAGGTGACACTCCCGACTGCCAGGAGCGCTGGAAACGCTGGTTGAGCTCGATCGGACTGCGGTAGTTCAGCAGCGCCATGCGCCGGGCGAGGGCCAGACCGCGGTGCGGGCCGTCGCCGTCGGCCAGGTCGTAGTACTCGCCGCCCTGGAAGCGCGGGTCCATCCGGATCGTCTCCAGCTGCACCGTGTTCAGAGCGATCTGGTCGGCCGTCGTCACCGGAGGTGAGGACAGCACGGCGAGACGGGCGACGCGCTCGGGGTGCGAGACTGCCCATTCGAGCGCGTGCATCCCGCCCATGGACCCGCCGATCACGGCGGCCCACGTGTCGATGCCCAGCGAGTCGGCGAGGCGGACCTGGGCGGCGACCTGGTCGCGGATGGTCAGGTAGGGAAAGCGCGACGCCCACTCGTATCCGGAGGGAGCGATGCTGGCAGGTCCCGTGGAGCCCTGGCAGCCGCCCAGCATGTTGGGTGCGATGACGAACCAGCGGTCCGTGTCGAGGGGCGCTCCGGCGCCGGTGATGTCCTCCCACCAGCCGGCGGTCGGGTGTCCCGCCCCGGCGGCACCGCGCACGTGACTGTCGCCGGTGAGCGCGTGCAGCACGAGGATCGCGTTGTCTCGGGCGTCGTTCAGCTCGCCCCATGTCTCGAACGCGAGACGGATGCCGGGGAGTTCGGCGCCGCTCTCGGTGGGGAAGGCGCCGAACGAGGCGAAGCGACGTCCGCCTGACGGGTCGCCGTCGCGCCAGGCGCCCGTGGCGGGCGGTCGTGCGCGAAGCAGCCGCACATCGGCCTCCGTCACGGGTGCCGAGGGCACCGTGTCCTCAGAGGTCGTCTGCCAATCCATGCTTCCATTCTCGCCTGACCCGGGACGCGCCGGCCGCAGGTTACGCTCCGGCTGCGCGCGGGTCGAACGAGCCTGACACGAGAAGTGCCCCGAGCCGAAGCCCGGGGCACTCGCTCTGTGTGTTCGACGGTCAGGCGCGAGCCGCCTCCGACACGCGGCGAGCTGCGGCGAGAGCCTCATCGAGGTCGGCCTTGAGGTCGTCGATGTTCTCGATTCCGACCGACAGTCGCACGAGTCCGGGCGTGACTCCGGCCGTGAGCTGCTGCTCGGGCGTGAGCTGCGCGTGAGTGGTCGACGCGGGGTGGATCACGAGCGAGCGCACGTCGCCGATGTTGGCCAGGTGGCTGAACAGCGACAGGCTGTTCACGAACTCGCGACCCGCCTCGACGCCGCCCTTGAGCTCGAACGACAGTACTGCTCCGACGCCCTTGGGCGCGTACTGGTTCGCCTTGGCGTACCAGGGAGACGAGGGCAGGCCCGAATAGTTGACGGATGCCACGTCGTCTCGACCGTCGAGCCACTCGGCGATCTCCTGGGCGTTCTGCACGTGACGCTCGATGCGCAGCGACAGCGTCTCGAT
>JAZBLP010000132.1:0-5051 GCA_037033305.1 Actinomycetota bacterium
CCGAGGTCGGCGTCGAGACCACTCCGGTCTCGGAGGAGTGGGTCGAATACCTCGACCGCACCACAGGCACCTCCGACCACGGCATCCACCTGCTCGGCTGGACGGGTGACTACAACGACACGGACAACTTCGTCGGCGTCTTCTTCGGGCAGCAGAGCTCGGAGTGGGGCTTCGACAACCCCGAGCTGTTCCAGAAGCTGAACGAGGCACGTGGCGTCTCCAACCTCGAGGACCAGACGGCTCTCTACGAGGAGATCAACGAGATGGTCGCGCAGTTCATCCCCGGTGTTCCTCTCGCGCACCCGGCGCCCACGCTGGCGTTCGACCCGCGCGTCGAGAGCTACCCCGCCAGCCCGGTGAACGACGAGGTCTTCACGGACATCGTCCTCACCAAGTAGGTCTGACCGACTGAGTTGCCCACCCGGGTCCCCGCGCTCGCCGCGGGGACCCGGGACCGGCGTACCTTCTGATCTACGGAGACCTCTTGCTGCGCACTATCGGCAGGCGACTGCTTTTCCTCATTCCCACCCTGATCGGCCTCAGCATCCTGCTGTTCGCCTGGGTCAGGGCCCTCCCCGGCGGACCGGCCGTGGCTCTTCTCGGTGAGAAGGCGACACCGGAGGCCATCGCGAGGGTCAACGAGCTCTACGGCTTCAACAAGCCGATCATCGAGCAGTACTTCATCTGGGTCGGACGCCTTCTGCAGGGCGACTTCGGCACATCGATCCAGACCAACCGACCGGTCACGGAGGAGTTCTTCCGTCGCTTCCCTGCCACGATCGAGCTGAGCGTCGTCGCGCTCATCTTCGCGATCGGCGTGGGAATCCCGCTCGGATACTGGGCAGCCCGTCGACACGGGAAGTTCACCGACCACGCGTCGGTGGTGCTGAGCCTCGTCGGCATCACCATCCCGGTGTTCTTCCTGGCCTTCATCCTCAAGTACGTCTTCGCGGTGCAGCTGGGCTGGCTGCCGTCCGACGGTCGTCAGAACCCTCGAATAGACGCCACGCATCCGACCGGCTTCTATGTGTGGGACGGCATCATCACCGGCGAGTTCGATGCCGCATGGGATGCCCTCATGCACCTCGTGCTCCCGGCGCTCGCGCTCGGCACCATCCCGCTCGCGATCATCGTCCGCATCACCAGGGCGAGCGTGCTCGAGGTGCAGAACGCCGACTACGTGCGCACGGGCCGGGCGAAGGGCGTCGGCTCGTCGACGCTGCGCAGCCGGTTCATCCTGCGCAACGCGATGCTGCCGGTCATCACCACGATCGGTCTGCAGACCGGACTCCTGATCTCGGGGGCGGTGCTCACCGAGACCGTCTTCGCGTTCCCCGGCATCGGATCCTTCCTCGCGAGGGCGATCTTCACGCGGGACTTCCCCGTGCTGCAGGGGTTCATCATCTTCATCGCTATCGCCTACGCGCTGATCAACCTGGCCGTCGACGTGTCGTACAGCTTCATCGATCCGAGAGTGCGGGTGCAGTGATGATCCGTCTCGTTCTCCGAAAGGGGGTGGCGTCATGACCATCTCGCTCCCACCCGCGCAGGGTCCGTCTGCGGCGAGCGGCGAGGTCGTCGACACCGTCGCCGTCGGCCAGGCCGGACTCAAGGAAGGCCCCGGCGGCTTCTGGCACGACGTGTTCCGTCGGCTGCGCCGCAACCCCACCGCCTGGATCGGCGCCGGCATCGTGCTGGCGTTCGTCGTCGTCGCGGTGCTCGCGCCCGTGCTCGCGCCCTATCCCGAGACGGCCCTGCCCGGCGCGAAATACATCACGCCGACGCATATCCCGGGTCCGGGGGAGCTGCCGGAGTTCCCCCTCGGCCTCGACCGCTTCGGCGGCGATGTGCTCTCCAAGCTGATCTGGGGTGCGCAGGCATCACTGCTGATCGGAGTGATCTCGACCGCACTCGGCCTCATCGGCGGAATGATCCTCGGACTCCTCGCCGGCACGTTCGGCGGCCTGGTCGACACGATCATCATGCGCATCGTCGACATCATCCTGTCGGTGCCGAACCTGCTGCTGGCTGTCTCGATCGCCGCGATCCTCGGACAGACTCCGTTCGCGGTGATGATCGCCATCGGAGCATCCCAGGTGCCGATCTTCGCCCGCCTTCTGCGGGCGTCGATGCTGCAGCAGCGATCGAGCGACTACGTGCTCTCGGCGCAGACCCTGGGTCTGGGGCGCGGGCAGATCACGATGTCGCACGTGCTCCCCAATGCGATCGGCCCGGTCATCGTGCAGGGCACGCTCACCCTCGCGACGGCCGTCATCGACGCGGCGGCGCTGTCGTTCCTCGGTCTCGGCGGCGGGCGCCCCGAGACGGCCGAGTGGGGCCGCATGCTCACCTACGCGCAGGCCGAACTGGCGATCGCGCCGTGGCTGGCATTCCTGCCCGGCATCTGCATCGCGGTCACCGCGCTCGGCTTCACCCTCTTCGGTGAGGCGCTGCGCGAGGCCATGGACCCGAGGACGAGAGCACGATGAACACTGCGAAAGACACACACACCACCGCCGCGCCGCTTCTGTCGGTCGAGGGTCTCGCGGTCGACTTCGCGACGATGGACGGCGTCGTGCACGCGGTCGAGGGCGTCGATCTCGAGATCGCACCAGGACAGACCGTCGCGATCGTGGGGGAGTCTGGGTCGGGCAAGTCGACGACCGCCATGGCCATCATCGGACTGCTCGCCGGAGGCGGGAGTGTCGCCGGCGGAAGCATCCGTCTCGACGGCAAGGACATCACCCGCGCCCCCGAGAGCGAACTGCGCACCATCCGCGGCCGCGACATCGGACTCGTGCCGCAGGACCCGATGTCGAACCTCAACCCGGTCGCGAAGATCGGCACCCAGGTCGCCGAGACCCTTCTCGCACACGGACTCGCGACCAGGCAGAACGTGCAGCAGAAGGTCGTGGAGGCACTGACAGCCGCAGGGCTGCCGGATCCGGAGAAGCGCGCGAAGCAGTATCCGCACGAGTTCTCCGGCGGGATGCGCCAGCGCGCGCTGATCGCCATCGGCCTGGCGTGCAAGCCGCGGCTGCTGATCGCCGACGAGCCCACGAGCGCGCTCGACGTCACGGTGCAGCAGACGATCCTCGACCAGATCGGTGAGATGACACGCGAGCTCGGCACCGCCGTGCTGCTCATCACACACGACTTGGGACTCGCAGCCGAGCGGGCGGAGCGCGTCATCGTGATGCACCGCGGAAAGGTCGTCGAGCAGGGACCGGCCGCGCAGATCCTCGAGAATCCGCAGCATCCGTACACGCAGTCGCTCGTGCAGGCGGCGCCGTCGGTCGCCGCCGCGCGTCTGCGCCCCGAGGCCTTCCACCTCGAAGAGCGGCCGGCCGAGCCGAGTGATGCCGAGCCCGCGGAGCTGACCGTGCCCAGGGGTGACAACATCGTCGAGATCGAGAACCTGACCAAGGTGTATCCGGTCCGGGGGCAGAAAGAGGACTTCATCGCGGTGAACGACGTCTCCCTCGCGATCCCACGCGGCGAGACCGTCGCGATCGTGGGCGAGTCCGGATCGGGCAAGACGACGACCGCGCGGATGGTGCTCAAGATCATCGAGCCGACCAGCGGGCTGATCCGCTACGAGGGCAAGGACGTCGCCTCGCTCAGCAAAGCGGAGACCCGGGACTTCCGGCAGAAGGTGCAGCCCATCTTCCAGGATCCGTACTCGAGCCTGAACCCCATGTTCACCATCGAGCGCCTCATCTCCGAGCCGCTGGACTTCTACAAGCGGGGGAGCGGTGCCGATCGGCGCAAACGCGTCCGACAGCTGCTCGATGACGTGGCGCTGCCCCAGTCGATGCTGCGCCGGTATCCGTCCGAGCTGTCCGGCGGTCAGCGTCAGCGTGTCGCGATCGCCCGTGCGCTTGCCCTCTCGCCCGAGCTGATCGTGTGCGACGAACCCGTGTCAGCACTCGACGTCCTGGTGCAGGATCAGATCCTGAACCTGCTGGGCGACCTGCAGACCGAGTACGGCCTGAGCTATCTCTTCATCTCCCACGACCTCGCTGTGGTCCGCCTGATCAGCGACTACGTGTGCGTGATGAAGGACGGATCGCTCGTCGAAGCGGCGTCCTCCGAGGAGATCTTCACGAACCCCCGAGACCCGTACACGCGACGTCTGCTGGCGTCGATCCCGGGGAACGAACTCAACATCGCCTCCTGAGGCCGTGCGGGCCCGATCCCTTCAGGCCTTCTTCGGATGCCATTACCGCAGCATCCGAAGAAGGTCAAGGATCGAGCTTGCCATGTCGCAAGATCGCGCGTATAGTTGGTAGTTGCGCTCGCTTCTCCGTGCCCTCATATGGTGGTCGGCATTTCGTTGAGTCTTTGAGCGCACACTCCACCTGACGACAAAGGAATCGAGAAGCCCTGCGGGGCTCACGGAGGTTATTCCCTTGGCTGCTGCTCGCAACGCATCCACATCCACCACCACCAAGAACGGACGCGGAGCTTCCCGTCTTTCGTTCGCCAAGATCTCCGACACGCTGACGGTCCCTGACCTTCTCGCTCTGCAGACGGAATCCTTCGGATGGCTCGTCGGCAACGACGCCTGGAAGGCTCGAGTCGCAGAGGCCAAGAAGGCCGGCCGCACCGACGTGAACGAGAACAGCGGTCTCGGCGAGATCTTCGAGGAGATCTCTCCGATCGAGGACCTCGGCGAGACGATGCAGCTGTCGTTCACCAACCCTTACCTCGAGCCGGAGAAGTACTCGATCGAGGAGTGCAAGGAGCGCGGCAAGACGTATGCCGCTCCGCTGTACGTCGAGGCCGAGTTCATGAACCACCTCACCGGTGAGATCAAGACCCAGACGGTCTTCATGGGCGACTTCCCGCTGCAGACCGACAAGGGAACGTTCATCATCAACGGCTCCGAGCGCGTCGTCGTCTCGCAGCTCGTGCGTTCGCCCGGTGTCTACTTCGACAAGACCCCCGACAAGACGTCCGACAAGGACATCGTGTCGGCTCGCGTCATCCCGAGCCGTGGTGCATGGCTCGAGTTCGAGATCGACAAGCGCGACCAGGTCGGCGTGCGC
>JAZBLP010000133.1:0-5011 GCA_037033305.1 Actinomycetota bacterium
ATCAGATGGATCTGTGTTCCCTATAGACGGGCTGGGGACATTCCGGTATTCTGGCGATCACTGCACACTCAGCCGTCTTGCGTGAAGGGGTTCGCGAAGACAGGTGGATGCAGTATCTGGGGTTATTGGGGAAGCATCTTTCGAGGTGCGCATAATTTGGGGAGCGAGCACATGGGTGTTCTGCGCAATTTTCTGGGGAACAAGAAGGCTTCCGGACTGAGGTTCGGTACGACCCTCGCGATCGGAGCGTTGATCGCGAGCGGGCTGGTGCTCGCACCGGCGGCGGCCAATGCCGACACCGCGCCGGTCGAGCCGAACGTGCCGGCTACGGTGACGACCGACGCGCTGCCGACCGCGCAGGTCAACGGTCTCGTCTGGGATCAGGTCATCGTGGGCAACACCGTGTATGCGGTCGGCCAGTTCGCCACGGCTCGACCTGCGGGGGCTGCTGCCGGGACCAATGAGGTCGCGCGCAACAACGTGATCGCCTACGACATCCGCACGGGCGCCATGACCTCGTTCGCACCGAACGTCAATGGGCAGGTGCGGTCGGTCGCCGCATCCCCGGACGGCAAGCGGCTCTACATCGGCGGCGACTTCACCGCGGTGAACGGGTCGACCCGCAACCGCGTCGCGGCCTTCGACATCCCTGCGGGCACCCTGGTCGGATCCTGGGCCCCGAGCGTGAACGCCTCGGTGCGCGCGATCACCGCCACGAACTCCACCGTCTACTTCACCGGCATCTTCGGCCGGGTCTCCAGCAACGACCGCGTCCGAGCGGCCGCGGTGAGCTCCGCCGGAGCTTTGCTGCCGTGGGCACCGCAGCTCGACAACCGAGGCAACGACGTCGTCGTCTCCGGCGACGGCTCGAAGGTCGCGCTCGCCGGCCACTTCACCACGGTCAACGGATCGTCGAACCCGGGCTATGGCATGGCGCTGGTCGACGGCACCACCGGTGCCCTGCTGCCGTTCGCAGCCAACGGCATCGTCCGCAACGGCGGCCCGGATGCCGCGATCTGGTCGCTCTCGACCGACGGCGACAACCTGTATGGAACCGGCTACCACTTCGGCGGCGGCGGCAACCTCGAGGGCATCTTCAAGAGCGACTGGGCGACCGGCGGTCTGACTTGGGTCGAGGACTGCCACGGTGACACCTACAGCGCATACGCCACCCCTGACGTCGTGTACGGCGCCGGGCACTCCCACTACTGCGGCAGCCTGGTCGACGGGTTCCCGCAGAGCGACCCGTGGAGCTTCTACCGCGGCGTCGCGTTCTCGAACTCCGTCGAGCGCACCACCCCGTACGGCCTCGGATACGGCTACTACGACTGGGGCGGAAACCCCGCACCTCGCCTGCTGCACTGGTACCCGACGTTCAACACGGGGTCGGTGAGCGGCGCGAACCAGGGTCCCTGGAACGTCACGGGCAACGGGGACTACGTCATCATGGCCGGCGAGTTCACCCGCGTGAACAACCAGCTCCAGCAGGGTCTCGTCCGCTTCGCGACCTCGGCCAAGGCGCCGAACACCGACGGACCGCGTCTGAGCAGCAGCACCTGGGTGCCGTCGGCGAACTCCATCGCCCAGGGCACGATGCGCGTCAGCTGGCCGCTCAACTGGGACCGCGACAACGAGTACCTCGAGTACAAGCTGATCAGGGACGGGGCCAACGCATCTCCGATCTACACCACCACGGCCCGATCGAAGTCGCCGGACTGGGGCCTTCCCGGGCTCTCTTTCATCGACAAGGGACTGGTGCAGGGCAGCACGCACACCTATCGCGTGCGAGCTGAGGACGCTCACGGCAACGTCGCCTGGAGCAACATCATCACCGCCACGGTCAACGGCGCAGGGGCCATGCCGCCCTACTCGACGACCGTGCTCGACGATGCTCCGACCAACTACTGGCCGCTCAACGACTCGGGCTCTTCATCGATCGACTGGGCCGGTTCCAGTGACCTCGCGGTGCGTGACGGCGTGACCAGGGGCGTAGACGGTGCTCTGACACCGGCATCCGTTCCCGCGTCCAGCTTCAACGGCACGAACACCGGGTTCGCGACGACCCAGACCGCCATCGAGGGGCCGCAGAAGTTCGCCATCGAGGCGTGGTTCAAGACCACCACGAACCAGGGCGGAAAGATCGTCGGATTCGGCAACAGCCCGACCGGCACCTCGTCCGCCTATGACCGCCACGTCTACATGGACCCGAGCGGCCGGGTGAACTTCGGTGTCTATCCGAACGCGGAACGCGTGGTGAGCTCGTCGTCGGCATACAACGACGGATCGTGGCATCACGTGGTCGCATCCCTCGACCCCACCAAGGGTATGGAGCTGTACGTCGACGGGGTGAAGGTCGCGCAGCGGTCCGACACGACGTCGGCCCAGCCCTACACGGGCTACTGGCGCATCGGCGGCGACTCGACCTGGTCGGGCTCGCAGTTCTTCGACGGCGCGATCGACGAGGTCGCGATCTACGGCGGAGCGCTGTCCCGCACGCAGGTGCAGGAGCACTACGTATCCTCTGGGCGCACGCTCGAAGGTGCGACACCTCCCACCGACGGATACGGCGCAGCCGTGTACGCCGCAGAGCCGACTCTGTACTGGCGCCTCAACGAGACATCGGGCTCGGAGACGGCCGACGCGTCGGGTTCGTCGCAGCGCGGCACGTACTTCGGCGCTCACACCAAGGTCCCCTCGGGCGCGCTCGATGGAGTCACCAACGGGGCGACGACCTTCGAGGGCGGCCAGCTGATCAGTCAGAAGTCCTTCGTGAACCCGGTGGTCTACTCGACCGAGGCCTGGTTCAAGACGACGACGAACTCCGGCGGCAAGATCATCGGCTTCGGCAACGGCTCGACGGGCAACTCCTCGAGCTACGACCGCCATGTCTACATGACGGATGCCGGACGGCTGGTGTTCGGCACGTGGACGGGGCAGACCAACACCATCACGACGGATGCCGCCTACAACAACGGACAGTGGCACCACGTCGTGGCCTCGCAGGGCCCCTCGGGCATGGCGCTGTACGTCGACGGGGCGTTGATCGGCACGAACCCGAACACCGGCGCCGAGGGCTATACGGGCTACTGGCACGTCGGAGGCGATGTGACGTGGGGTCCGGGTGGCAACGAGTTCACCGGCACGATCGACGAGGTCGCCGTGTACTCCACGGTGCTCCCGCCGGCGACGGTCGCCGACCACTACAGCCTGGGCAAGGAGGGCGCTCCGGCCAACAAGCTGCCGTCCGCCGAGTTCGCGTCGCAGGTGTCGAAGCTCAAGGTCGACGTCGACGGCTCCGCGTCCACGGACGAGGACGGCACGATCGCGTCGTACGACTGGAACTGGGGCGACGGCACCGCACACGGTGTCGGCGCGACCGCGACCCACACGTATGCGGCTGCGGGCACCTACACGGTGACGCTGACGGTGACGGATGATCGCGCCGGTACTGCGCAGAAGACCGCCTCGGTGGTCACGGTCGCGAACGTGCCTCCGACGGCGGCGTTCACCTCGTCGGTGACACCGCTGAAGGTCGCGGTGGATGCGTCGACCTCGGCGGACACCGACGGATCGATCGCCTCGTACGACTGGAACTGGGGCGACGGCAGTGCGCACGGTTCGGGTGCCACGGCATCGCACACGTATGCGGCAGCGGGCACCTACACGGTCACGCTGACGGTGAAGGACGACGAGGGCGCGACGACGACCAAGGCGGAATCCGTGGTGGTTCCGCCGGTCCCGGCGAACGTGGCGCCGACTGCGGCATTCACCTCGTCCTCGAACGGGCTCGCTGCGTCTGTGGACGGCAGCGGATCCGCGGACTCCGACGGAACGATCGCATCGTACGACTGGAACTGGGGCGACGAGACGGCCCATGGTTCGGGCGCGACCGCGACTCACACGTATGCGGCTGCCGGCACCTACACGGTCACACTGACCGTGACGGACAACATCGGAGCGACGGGGACCGTGTCCCACGACGTGACGGTGCAGGCTCCGGCCGGGCCGAGCGTTCTCGCGTCGGACACGTTCGGACGCACGCTCACGAGCGGCCTGGGCGCATCGGACGTGGGCGGCGCCTGGTCGCTGGCGAACGCGGCATCGAACTACGCAGTCGATGGATCGGGTGTCTTCCGGCTGACGTCGGGCGGCGCGTTGCGGACCGCATACCTGCCGGGTGTGTCGTCGGCAGCGACCGAGGTCACGGTGGATGCGACGTTCGAGTCGGTGCCGGTGGGCGGAAGCGTGCAGGTGCAGGCGCTGGCTCGGCGCATCGGAGCGGACGACTATCGGGCTCGGATCACGGTCGCGGCCAGTGGTGCGGTGAGCCTGCAGGTGCTGCGCAGCGGCACCACGCTGGCGACGCAGAACCTGGCCGGCCTGACGGTGACGCCGGGGACTACCGTGACGCTGCGGGTCGAGGCGTCGGGCACGAACCCGACGACGATCCGTGCGAAGGCGTGGAAGTCGGGAACCGCCGAGCCTGCCGCCTGGCAGCTCAGCACGACAGATGCGACGGCAGCGCTGCAGGCGCCGGGACAGATCGGCCTGGCCGCCTACGCAGGCGCCGGTGTCTCGAACGTGCCGTACCTGGTGCGCTTCGACAACCTCGTCGCGAAGACGCCCGGCGCGGTCGTGCCGGCACCGAATGTGAACCCGGTGGCGTCGTTCACGACGTCGGCGAATGCCCTCTCGCTCAGTGTGGACGGATCGGGGTCCACGGACTCCGATGGCACCGTCGCCTCGTGGGACTGGGACTTCGGCGACGGCGCGGTCGCTACGGGCGCGACGGCGTCGCACCCGTACGCGGCGGCCGGGACCTACACCGTCGCTCTGAAGGTGACCGACAACCGTGGCGGTACGCACACCATCACGAAGAGCGTCACGGTCACGGCGCCGACGCCTCCCGACCCGACTCAGCCGGTCGTCGCGGATGAGTTCGATCGCACGGGTGCAAACGGCTGGGGTTCTGCGGCCACGGGCGGGGCGTGGTCGTACTCGACGACGTCGC
>JAZBLP010000134.1:0-4924 GCA_037033305.1 Actinomycetota bacterium
GGCGGCGTCGGCGGCTCGCCCGGATCGGGTGGCTGGGTGCGACCGCACGGCGGTCACCGGAGCGCCGGATTCGGCCCGCGACCCAAGCCCTGCGCCGCCTGCTCCGGCTACCACTACGGCGTCGACCTCGCGAACGGATGCGGCGCGGCGATCTATGCGGCGCAGTCCGGCACTGTCGACTACGCCGGTCCGCGCGGCAACTACGGCAACTACATCCGCATCCAGCACGGTGGGGGAGTCTCCTCCGGCTACGCCCACATCAGGGACGGCGGCTTCGCCGTCCGCAGCGGATCATGGGTCAACTCCGGCCAGGTCATCGCCTACGCCGGCAATACCGGGGCATCCGTGGGCTGCCACCTGCACTTCGAGGTGTACATCAACGGCGCGTACACCAACCCGATCACGTTCCTCGCTGATCGCGGCGTCTCGGTCTGAGACTGGCATCCGACATGCAGAAGACCCCCGGCCGCTGAGCGGAACCGGGGGTCTTCGTCGGAGAGCTGGGGGTCAGTGACCCTGCTCGCCGAAGCGGACGATCGCCTCGTCGAGGATGCGCTGCGCTTCGGCCTTGTCGCCCCACGCGTCGACCTTCACCCACTTGTTGGGCTCGAGGTCCTTGTAGTGCTCGAAGAAGTGCTCGATCTCCTTCTTGGTGTACTCGGCGACGTCGCCGATGTCCTGGATGTGCGCCCAGCGGGGGTCCTTCGACAGCACGGCGACGAGCTTGTCGTCTCCGCCGGCCTCGTCGCTCATCTTGAGCACGGCGACCGGGCGCACCTCGACGACGACGCCGGGGTAGATGGCGTGGTCGAGAAGCACGAGCACGTCGAGCGGGTCGCCGTCCTCGCCGAGGGTGTTGTCGAAGTAGCCGTAGTCGGCGGGGTACCCGAAGGTCGTGTAGAGCACGCGGTCGAGATGCACTCGTCCGGTCTCGTGGTCGACCTCGTACTTCACGCGGCTGCCGCGCGGGATCTCGATGACGGCGTCGTGTGCGCCCATGCGTGTGCTCCTCAGAAATGACGGTTGGATGCCGCGCACCAGCCTACCCGCGGGCGGCTGAGCGCATCGCGACGCGGCCCAGCAGCCTCGAGACGACTCCGGAGAGGAGAAGCACCAGCAGCCCCGCGTAGCCATACGGCGGAACGAACACGGAGAGGGCGAGGGCGACGAGGAAGAGGATGATCGAGGCGAGGTCCCCGACGATCCCTTCGCGGATCGCGTCGGCCGGCGTCGTCGTCAGGTCCTGGTGACGCAGCAGATACAGACCACCGGCGAGCGTCGTGACCTGAGTGAGGATCAGCGTCCCGATGTAGACGACAGGCTGGAGCATGTCGGTGTCCATCTGGCCGATCATCGCCGTCGGAACGGGCAGCCAGACGATGGTCGCCATCCAGGCGACGTTGATCCACAGCAGAGGAGTGGTGATCGAGTCGACATCGCGGTACTGGCGGTGGTGCCCCATCCAGAACGTCGCGATCAACAGGAAGCTGAGGCCGAAGCTCAGCAGCTGCCCCGAATGCTCGACGAGGAACTCCATCGTGGTGAGCTTGTCCGACGCGGCCTCCGACACCGACTCCATGAGCGGAAGGATCAGCAAGGTCATCGCGATCGCCACGACCGCGTCGACGAATGCCTTGAAACGCTCGGTGCGGTATCGCACGGTCTCTTTTGCCACGGCGCCAGGTTAGGACCACTCGCATCCTCCGCGCGACCATCGCGCGGCGATCCCCCGTGGTGTTCTACCGTGGACTGTGCCCTCGCTCTCACCCGCCATCGCCGAGATCCGCCTCGCCGTGCGCACCGCGCTCGCCGATCTGCCCGAGGGGTCGACGGTCGTCGTCGCTCTCTCCGGAGGAGCGGACTCGCTCGCGCTCGCCGCCGCGACTGCCTTCGAGGGTCCCAAGCAGGGACTGCGAGTGGGCACGCTCACGGTCGACCACGGTGTGCAGGCGGGGTCGGATGCCGTCGCCGCGCGCGCCGCGAGCGCGGCCGCCGCGCTGGGTCTCGACGCGCTCGTCGTGCGCGTGGAGGTCGGCGCCGATGGAGGTCCTGAGGCAGCGGCGCGAGACGCCCGGTACCGGGTGCTGAAGGATGCCGCGACCGATGCCGGCGCGGCCGCCGTGCTCCTCGGCCATACGCTCGACGATCAGGCCGAGACGGTGCTGCTCGGACTCGCCCGCGGGTCGGGGGCCGCGAGTCTGCAGGGGATGGCTCCCGTACGCGAGGACGATGACGGGCTGCGCTGGGTGCGGCCGCTGCTCTCCGTTCGGCGCGAGGTCACTCGCGCGTTCTGCGCGGCATCCGATCTCGAAGTCTGGGACGACCCGCACAACTCGGAGGACCGGTTCGCCAGGGTGCGGGTGCGCGACCGAGTCCTTCCGGTGCTCGAGACGGAGCTGGGTCCTGGCATCGCCGAGGCCTTGGCGCGCACCGCCGAACAGCTGCGCGAGGACGCCGAGGCGTTCGACGAGATGATCCACGAGACGATCGAGGACATCGTCGAGCACGCCGAGGCGGGGATATCGGTGAGCGTCGCCGCCCTGGCCGCGAATCCTGCGGCGCTTCGCAATCGGATCATCCGACTCGTCGTGGACAGCGAGTTCGGCGTGAGCCTGACCCGCCTGCAGACCCTCGAGGTCGCCCGGCTCGCGATCGACTGGTCGGGTCAGGGGCCGATCGATCTGCCCGCGTGCTCGGCGGCGCGAGCGGGCGGTCGCATCGTGTTCACGGCGCGCTGAGCTGCGGCGTCCCCGCACGTAGACGAGAGAACCCCCTGCGGTCTCGTCTTCGGGAGCGAGGCGCGGGGGGTTGTCGGGGATCAGGCCGGTGGGGCTACTTCTTGCCGCCCAGCAGGCCGCCGAGGATGTCGCCGATGCCTCCACCTCCGGATGAGCTGCTCCCGCCGCCCAGGATCCCACCGAGGATGTCGCCGATGCCGCCGCCTCCGGACGAGCTGCTCCCGCCGCCGAGGATCCCACCGATCACATCGCCGATTCCTCCGCCTCCGGGCTGCGACTCGGAAGGCGCGGACTTCGCTGACTTGTCCTTCGTGGCGTTGGCGATCAGGCCCATCACGATCGGGGCGAGGATTGGAAGGAGCTTGCCGAAGTCGATGCCCGCGGTCTTCGGCGACTCGGTGAGCTTCTCCGTCACCTTCTTCTCGTCGTCACCGAGGATGTGCGAGACGATCTTGCCGCCGTCGGCCTGATCGATGTCCTCGACCTTCGCCGCCCCCGTCCTGCCCTCGTGGCGCTTGAGAGCGTTCTCGATCGCGGAGGAGCCCTCGGTGGTCGACGCGTTCTTGGCGAGGCCGCCGAGCAGCACCGCCCCGCCCTGTTCCACCGCCTCCTTGGCGACGTCGGGGGAGACTCCGAGCTTCGCGGCGATGTCGTCGATCGGGACCTGCTTCAGGATGTCGTCGAGAGCCATGAGTGAATCCTTTCGTCCGGGGCGTCCGCCCGTCTCATCGTCAGAGTAGTGCGGATGCCGGACGCAGATCCGGAATACTGGTCGACGATCCGCGGATGCTGTGCGGGAGCATGGCGGCGCGTCGCCTAAAATCGATCCATGCGCGCCGCGGAGATCCAGGATGACCTTGCTCAGATCCTCGTCACAGAGGAGGAGATCATCGCGAAGCTCGATGAGCTCGCGGCCCAGGTCGCAGTCGACTACGAGGGCAAGGAGATCATCCTCGTCGGCGTGCTCAAGGGCGCGGTCATGGTCATGGCCGACTTCGCCCGTGCGCTTCCCTTCCACGCTCCGATGGACTGGATGGCGGTGTCGAGCTACGGCGCGAGCACCAAGTCGAGCGGCGTCGTGCAGATCCGCAAGGACCTCGACACCGACCTGAACGGCAAGCACGTGCTGATCGTCGAGGACATCATCGACTCGGGCCTCACCCTCAGCTGGCTGCTCGAGAACTTCGAGTCGCGCGGCGCGGAGTCGATCGAGGTACTCGCGCTGCTGCGCAAGCCGGAAGCCGCGAAGGTCGTCATCGACTGCAAGTACGTCGGTTTCGACATCCCGACCGACTTCGTCGTCGGCTACGGCCTCGACTACGACGAGCGCTACCGCAACCTCCGCGATGTGGCCGTGCTGGCCCCGCACGTCTACAGCTGACCGGACGCCCCGGCCCACCGCTACGCCGTGGGTGAACGCACAGCGGCCACCTAGGGCCTGCGCGATACGCTGATCCGACCATGGATGTCAAGAAGCTCACGCGGAACCCGCTGATCTACGTCGCTCTGATCGGACTGCTGCTGTTCGGCGGCTTCCTGCTGATCTCGAACCTCGGCGCGCCCAAGCAGATCACGACCCAGGAGGGTCTCGAGCTGCTGAGCGGCACCACGGTGACCGAGGTCGTCAACACCGACGGCGACCAGCGTGTCGACATGACGCTGTCCAAGGCGTTCGAGGGCTCCGAGAACGTGCAGTTCTACTACGTCGACGCCCGCGCCGAGGAGGTCGTGAAGGCGATCAACGCGGCTGAGCCGAAGGACGGCTTCAACGACGCCGTCCCGCGTGCCACCTGGTTCGACGGCATCCTGTCCCTTCTTCTTCCTCTCGTGCTGCTCGGCCTGCTGTTCTGGTGGCTGCTGTCGTCGATGCAGGGCGGCGGCGGAAAGGTCATGCAGTTCGGCAAGTCCAAGGCCAAGCTCGTCAACAAGGAGACCCCGACGGTCACCTTCGCCGACGTCGCCGGTGCGGACGAGGCGATCGAGGAGCTCCACGAGATCAAGGAGTTCCTGCAGGACCCGGCCAAGTTCCAGGCCATCGGCGCGCGCATCCCGAAGGGCGTGCTGCTGTACGGCCCTCCCGGAACCGGAAAGACGCTGCTGGCCCGTGCTGTCGCCGGTGAGGCCGGAGCGCCGTTCTACTCGATCTCGGGTTCCGACTTCGTCGAGATGTTCGTCGGTGTCGGCGC
>JAZBLP010000135.1:0-4630 GCA_037033305.1 Actinomycetota bacterium
TGTGCTCCATGGGCGGGTCGACGTGGACGACGAGGTCGACGTTGTCGACGTGCACTCCACGAGCCGCGACGTCGGTCGCGACGAGGACACGCACTCCTCCGTCGGCGGGGTCCGTCGAGAAGGCGCTGAGGTTGCGCTCGCGCGCGTTCTGCGAGAGGTTTCCATGCAGATCGACAGCGGGGATGCCCGCCGCCGTCAGCTGCTTCGCGAGCTTCTTCGCCTGGTGCTTGGTGCGGGTGAAGAGGATGCGGCGACCGGTGCCCGAAGCGAGGTCGCGCACGAGAGTGGTCTTGTTGTCGGTCGAGTCGACGACGAGCACGCGGTGCGTCATCTCACCCACGGGCACGCTCTCCTCGTCCACCTCGTGGCTCACGGCGTTCGAGAGGAAGCGACGAGCGAGGGTGTCGATGCCGCGGTCCAGCGTGGCGCTGAACAGCAGGCGCTGTCCACCGGCCGGCGTGGCGGTCAGGATGCGGGTGACACCGGGCAGGAAGCCGAGGTCAGCCATGTGATCGGCCTCGTCGAGCACAGTCACCTCGACGGAGTCGAGCTGGACGACCCGCTGCTTCATCAGGTCCTCGAGGCGGCCGGGGCACGCCACGACGATGTCGACGCCGTTGCGCATGGCCTGCTCCTGGGGGCGCTGGCTGACGCCGCCGAAGACGGTGGTGACGCGCAGGCCCTTCGCCTCGGCCAGGGGCGCGATGGTCGCGGCGATCTGGGTCGCGAGCTCGCGGGTCGGAGCGAGGACGAGTCCTCGGGGGTGTCCGGGGCGGCTCTTGCGCGACGAGGCGGCGAGGCGGGCGACGAGGGGGAGCGCGAACGCGATCGTCTTGCCGCTGCCGGTGCGGCCGCGGCCGAGGAGGTCGCGTCCGCCGAGGGAGTCTGGCAGCGTGTCGCGCTGAATCGCGAACGCCTCGGTCTTGCCGTCCTTCGCGAGGACGGCGGCGAGGTCGGCGGGCACGCCGAGATCGAGGAAGGAAGTCATGAAGTATCTCCGAGAAATGCACACACAAGCCGAGGGGCCGGGTGCGAAAGGTGGGCGACGGCGCGGGATCGCGCATCGTTTCGCCGTTCGAGATGGCCAGAACCAGGCAAGTGGCGCGGGAGCGTGTCGACGACGCAGACGTCTCGCACTGCGAGTGGCGTCACCCCGACACTACCACGCGAGCCCCGGAGAAGGCTGAGACCGCGCGCCGCCCGCGAGTCGGGGTGTCAGGCGTGGAGTGCGTCGTTGAGCGTCACACCGACACCCTCGCGCTGCACGGCCTCGACCGCGCCGCTGAGCGAGTTGCGGCGGAACAGGATTCCGTCGCGGCCCGACAGTTCGGAGCCCTTGACGGTCTTCCTCCCGCCGTCGGGCGTCACCGGGCCGTCGACCAGCACGATCTTCGTACCGGCGGTCACGTACAGTCCGGCCTCGACGACGCAGTCATCCCCGAGCGAGATGCCGATGCCCGCGTTGGCTCCCAGAAGCGTACGAGCCCCGATCGAGACGCGGTGGGAGCCGCCGCCAGACAGCGTGCCCATGATCGACGAGCCGCCGCCGATGTCGCTGCCGTCGCCCACCACGACGCCCTGGGAGATGCGTCCTTCGACCATCGATGCGCCGAGGGTGCCGGCGTTGAAGTTGACGAATCCCTCGTGCATGACGGTCGTGCCGGGGGAGAGGTGCGCGCCGAGGCGGACGCGTGACGCGTCTGCGATGCGCACCCCCGCTGGCTGCACGTAGTCGGTGAGTCGGGGGAATTTGTCGAGTCCCTGCACCTGGATGCCCGCGCGCTGCAGCAGTGGGCGAAGTCGCGCGGCATCTGCGGGGTGCATGGGGCCGGCGTTCGTCCAGGCCACGTTCGGCAGATGGGCGAAGATGCCGTCGAGATTGAGCTCGTTCGGTCGTACCAGGAGGTGCGAGAGAGTGTGCAGCCGCAGGTAGGCGTCCGGGGTCGAGGACGGCGGAGCGTCGAGGTCGATCTGCAGCTGGACCGTCTGCACTGTGACGTTGCGACGCTCGTCAGGACCCGCCACGTCTTCGAGCGCGGCGAGGGTGGTGGCCGCGTCGTCGGCGCCGGGCTGCACAGCCGTCACCTCGGGGAACCAGGCGTCCAGAACGGTGCCGTCGCCGGCGATCGTCGACAGTCCAGTACCCCACACGGTGCGCGCCTCAGTCATACCTCCACGGTATCGCGACCGGAGACGGCGGATGGTCCAGATGTCGGGGTAAGTAGGCTGGGGGGATGATGCTCGATCTGACCGCCTCCTCCGTCGAACTGACCCGCGCGATCTGCGACATCCCGAGCGTCTCGGGCGATGAGACGGCACTCGCGGATGCCATCGAGAGCGCGATCTCCGCGTATTCGCATCTCGAGGTGGTCCGCCACGGCAACACGATCGTCGCGCGCACCGATCTCGGACGAGCGCAGCGTGTCGCGATCGCCGGACACATCGACACCGTGCCGATCAACGGCAACGTGCCGACGAAGGACATCGAGATCGACGGCGTCGAGTACCTCTGGGGCCGCGGAACCGTCGACATGAAGAGCGGCACCGCTGTGCAGCTGAAGCTCGCCGCCGAGCTCACCGAGCCCTCGGTCGACATCACCTGGATGTGGTACGACAACGAAGAGGTGGAGGCCTCGAAGAACGGCCTGTCGCTTCTCGCCGCGGTGCGGCCGGATCTCTTTGAGGCAGACTTCGCGATCCTCGGCGAGCCGTCCAACGGCGAGGTCGAGGGTGGCTGCAACGGCACCATGCGCGCGATCGTGCGCACCGCCGGCGTGCGCGCACACGCGGCGCGGGCGTGGATCGGCGAGAACGCCATCCATCGGGCCGCACCGATCCTCGCGCGCCTGGCCGAATACCGTGCACGGGAGATCGCGGTCGACGGACTGCTCTATCGGGAGAGCATGAGCGCTGTGCGCATCACGGGCGGGGTCGCGGGCAATGTGATCCCCGATGCCTGCGAGGTCGAGGTGAACTACCGGTTCGCTCCGAGCAAGTCGGCAGCGGACGCGGAAGCGCATATCCGCAACCTCCTCGCCGGCTTCGACGTCGAGATCACAGACGCAGCGGAAGGTGCGCGGCCGGGCCTCGACGCACCCATCGCCCGAGACTTCGTGACCGCCGTCGGCGCCGAGCCTCGACCGAAGTACGGCTGGACCGACGTGGCGCGGTTCTCCGCCCTCGGCATCCCCGCCGTGAACTACGGACCGGGAGACCCGCACCTCGCGCACCATGATGAGGAGCGCGTGCCGCTCGCGCAGATCGACGCCGTCGAGCGAGGACTGCGCGCATGGCTCAGCTCGCGCTGACCGCGACCCGCCGGTGGGCGAGAGCGCCGCTGGCGCTCAGAGTTGCCCTGATCTACCTCGCCGCTCGCGCGGTGACGACCGCGATCATGATCACGGCGGCCACCCAGTCGACGTCATTGTCGAGGTTCGGCGCAGAGCCGGGGCTCGCCGACTTCATCGTCGGATGGGATGCGCAGTGGTACTGGCTCGTCGCCGAAGAGGGGTACCCCTCGGATCTGCCGCGCACCGAATCGGGCGATGTCGCTGAGAACGCCTGGGCGTTCATGCCGGTGTTCGCCTTCGCCGCCAAGACGATCGGGTTCGTGTTCGGTTCGTGGGGGATGGGTGCGTTCCTACTGTCCTTCGTGGCCGGCTACCTCGCCTGTCTCGCGCTGCACCGATTGTTGCGCGATCGCATCGGCGCACGTGCGGCGATGTGGGCGGTGGTGTTCTTCGCCTCGGGGCCGATCGCCGCGATGTTCCAGGTGGGCTATGCCGAGACGCTGTTCCTGCTGCTGCTCTTCCTGGCCCTCGATGCCACGGTGCGCCGGAACTACGTCTGGCTGTACCTGCTCATCCCCGTCATGGCCTTCACCAGGCCGGGGATCCTCGCGTTCGCGCTGTACCTGGGGCTGCACGGCATCCTCCGCTGGTGGCACCGCAGAGACGACCCGCTCGTCCCACGGGAGATCACGCACATCGTCGCGCTCGGCGCGCTCGCCACGGTCGCGGGCTTCTCCTGGCAGGTCATCGCCGGCGTCGTGACCGGGGATCCCGGTGCGTATCTGGCGACCGAGCTCTCCTGGCGTCGCAACTGGCTCGCGGGGGGCGTCGACGGGTTCGTGCCCTTCGACGGGTGGATCCAGGCATCCCAGTTCTGGTTCGCTCAGTGGGGACTCCCCGGCGCATGGGGGCCGATCGCTCTCGCGCTGCTGGTGGTGGCAGTCGGTGCCGCGCTGCTCTACGTGCCGCAGGTGCGTGCACTGGGCCCCGACCTGCGGCTCTGGAGTGCGAGCTACACCCTCTATCTGCTCGCGGTGTTCTTCCCCCAGTCGAGCACCTTCCGGCTGCTGCTGCCGTTGAGTCCGTTGTGGGGAGCGCTCGCGGTGCCGCGCTCGCGGGTCTGGCGTCTCGGCGTTCTGGCCCTCTGCCTGCTGGGCCAGTGGGCGTGGATATTCACCATCTACGCCCTGGGCAACACGTTCTGGCAGGTGCCGTGAATGTTAAGGCTTGATGCATTTCTTCATAGGGGACATCCAGGTTCCGGTAACACCCGATAAACTGATCGCATACCACCGGAGGAAAAGGAGCCCACGATGGCAGCGATGAAGCCGAGGACCGGA
>JAZBLP010000136.1:0-4522 GCA_037033305.1 Actinomycetota bacterium
GCCGGAGACGAGAGAAGCCGCCGCGATCGGATCGCGGCGGCTTCTGTCATGAGATCAGATCGAGGTCACTGACCCCGACGCTCACGCAACTGGGTGAGCGCATCTTCGAGAAGCTGAACGGCTTCTGCGTCGGTGCGGCGCTCCTTCACGTACGCGAGATGGGTCTTGTAGGGCTCCGGCTTCGCAAGCGCAGGCGGGTTGGCCTTGTCGCGACCCGCCGGCAGACCTGACTGCGGGTGGTCGATGGTGTCGGGGATCTCCTCTTCAGGGAGTCCCGCGGCGAAGTAGCGCACCGTCTCGTTCCCGAGACCGTCCCAGTAAGAGACCGCGATGCGGTCGGCATGGTAGCCGTGGTCCTGCTCGCCCATGGGGCCGGAACCTACTCGGGTCCCTCGGATCGCGTTGCCGCCGGTAGCCATCAGATCACCTCGAACTTCGTGATGAGACCGAGCGCCACGATCGACACGAACCACGCCAGAGCGAGGATCACCGTGAAGCGGTTGAGATTGCGCTCAGCGAGACCCGACGAGCCCACAGCCGACGTCATGCCTCCACCGAACATGTCGGACAGGCCGCCACCGCGACCCTTGTGGAGGAGGATGAGGAGAGTCAGCAGGACGCTGGTTATGCCCAGCACCACCTGCAGGACGAACTCGAGAATTTCCACGAGGAAGAGCCTTTCGCTGGGGCAGGATTGCCCCGGTAACGGTCAAGTATACGGTGCGGCGGGGCCGGAGCCCCGCCACACTCACACGCCGACGTGCTTCTCGAAGCGGATGATCGCGGCGAACTCGTCGACCACGAGGCTTGCGCCTCCGACGAGTGCGCCGTCGACATCCGGCTCACGCATGAAGCTGGCGATGTTAGCCGCCTTGACCGATCCGCCGTAGAGGATCCGCGTGCGCGCCGCGGCGTCGTCACCCAGAACCTTGGCGATCACCGCGCGCAGCGCAGCGCAGACGTCCTGCGCCTGCTGAGGCGTCGCCGCCTGCCCGGACCCGATGGCCCAGACCGGCTCGTACGCCACGACGATGTCGGCATCCTTCGAGAGCCCCTGCAGAGCGGCCTCGAGCTGCCCCGCGGGCACGGCGCTCGCACCGAACTTCTCGAGGTCCTCAGCCGTCTCACCGACGCAGATGACGGGCGACAGACCGTGCTTCAGCGCGGCCTTCGTCTTTGCCGCGACGACCTCATCGGACTCCGCGTGGTACTCACGACGCTCCGAGTGACCGATGATCACGTACTTCGCATCGAGCTTCGCCAGGAACGCGCCCGAGACCTCACCGGTGTAGGCGCCCGAGTCGTGAGCCGAGAGGTCCTGCGCGCCGAGGGCGAACGGGATCTTGTCGGCGTCGATCAGCGTCTGCACGCTGCGGATGTCGGTGAAGGGCGGGAAGACCGCAACCTCGACCGAGCCGTCCTCGTGCTTGGCATCCTTGAGCGTCCAGTGCAGCTTCTGCACGAACGCGACCGCCTGCAGGTGGTCGAGATTCATCTTCCAGTTTCCCGCGATCAGCGGGGTACGGGTGTTCACACCCATCCGAGCACCTCCAGGCCGGGTAGTTTCTTGCCCTCGAGGAACTCGAGGCTTGCGCCGCCACCGGTCGAGATGTGGCCGAACTGGTCGTCGGTGAAGCCGAGCTGACGCACGGCCGCGGCCGAGTCGCCGCCACCGACGACGCTGAGGCCGTCGACCTCGGTGAGCGCCTGCGCAACGGCCTTGGTGCCACCGGCGAAGGCCGGGAACTCGAACACGCCCATCGGGCCGTTCCAGAACACGGTCTTCGATCCACGGATGACCTCGGCGAACCGCGCGGCCGTCTCCGGACCGATGTCCAGGCCGATGCCGGAGGAGCCGAATGCCGTGCTCTCGATGGCATCGGCGGCGGTGACCTCGTGCTCGGCATCAGCGGAGAACGAGGAGGCGACGACGACATCGGTCGGGAGCACCAGCTCCACACCGCGCTTCTCCGCCTCGGCGATGTATCCGCGGACCGTCTCGAGCTGGTCTTCTTCGAGGAGGCTGGATGCCACCGCGTGGCCCTGCGCCTTCAGGAAGGTGAACAGCATGCCGCCGCCCACGAGGATGCGATCCACGCGCGGCAGCAGGTGCGAGATGACTCCGAGCTTGTCGCTGACCTTCGACCCGCCGAGGACGACCGCGTACGGGCGCTCGGGGTTCTCCGTGAGGCGGTCGAGCACGTCTAGCTCGGCTGCGATGAGCAGGCCGGCGGCCGACGGCAGCAGCTCGGCGAGGTCATAGACGCTCGCCTGCTTGCGGTGGACGACACCGAAACCGTCGGAGACGAGGACGTCTCCGAGCTCTGCGAGCTGAGCCGCGAACGCGCCGCGCTCACCCTCGTCCTTCGAGGTCTCCCCCGGGTTGAACCGCAGGTTCTCGATGACGACGATCCCGCCGTCCTCGAGCGAGGCCACGGCCTCCTGCGCCGACTCGCCCACGGTGTCGCGAGCGAACGCCACCGGCTTGCCGAGCAGCTCGGAGAGCCGCTGAGCCACCGGCGCGAGGCTGTACTGCGGGTCGGGCGCACCGTCGGGGCGGCCGAGGTGCGAGCACACGATCACGTGGGCGCCCGCGTTGATCAGTGCGTTGAGGGTAGGCAACGAGGCGCGGACACGGCCATCGTCCGTGATGATCCCATCCCGCAGGGGGACGTTGAGATCACAACGGACGATGACGCGCTTGCCCTCGAGCGAACCCAGTGAATCCAGGGTGCGCAGAGTCATGGGAGATGTCTCAGAGACGCTCTGCCACGTACTCGGTCAGGTCGACGAGACGGTTGGAGTAACCCCACTCGTTGTCGTACCAGCTGGAGACCTTGACCAGGTTGCCGCTGACGTTGGTCAGCGTGGCGTCGAAGATCGACGAGTGCGGGTTGTGCACGATGTCGCTCGAGACGATCTGGTCTTCGTTGTACTGCAGGAAGCCGGCGAGGCGCCCCTCGGCAGCAGCCTTCTTGTACGCCTCGTTGACCTCTTCGACCGTGAGGTTCTCGCGGTCGGTGATCAGCGTGAGGTCGACGATCGAGCCGGTGGGAACCGGAACGCGGTACGACGAGCCGCTCAGCTTGCCCTGGAGTTCGGGCAGAACCTCGCCGATCGCCTTCGCGGCACCGGTCGACGCCGGGGTGATGTTGATCGCCGCGGCGCGTGCACGACGCAGGTCGCTGTGCGGGCCGTCCTGCAGGTTCTGGTCTGCCGTGTAGGCGTGAGCCGTCATCATGAAGCCGCGGTCGATGCCGAAGGCGTCGTTGAAGACCTGAGCCAGCGGAGCGAGGCAGTTGGTCGTGCAGGAGGCGTTGGAGATGATGTGGTCCGTCTCCGGGTTGTACGTGTCCTCGTTCACGCCCATCACGAACGTGCCGTCGACGCCGGTGCCCGGAGCCGAGATCAGGACCTTCTTGGCCCCTGCCTCGATGTGCTTCTTGGCGAGGTCGGCCTTGGTGAAGAAGCCGGTCGACTCGATGACGATGTCGACGCCCAGCTCGCCCCACGGGAGGTTGGCGGGGTCGCGCTCGGCGAATGCCTTGATGGCCTTGCCGTTGACCGTGATGCTCTCGTCGTCGAAGCTGATGTCAGCGTCGAGCACACCGCCCACGGAGTCGTACTTCAGAAGGTGGGCAAGGGTCTTGTTGTCGGTGAGGTCGTTGACAGCGACGATCTCGATGTCCGCTCCCTGCGCGAGAGCCGCGCGGAAGTAGTTGCGTCCGATACGGCCGAAGCCGTTGATACCGATCTTGACAGACACTCAGGTCTCCCTGTTTCTCGTGCGCTGTGCGCAGCAATCGTGCGTGCGCGGTGCGCGGGGGTTTTTGGCTGAGATGGCGTCCCGACGAGACTTGGCCCGTCGGGACGCGACCCGATTACGACAGTACCAGCAGGCCGTTCGTCTTCTCGCGGGCGACCTCGAAGCGCTGAGCGACGTTCTCCCAGTTGGCGATGTTCCACGCGGCCTTGACGTAGTCGGCCTTCACATTGAGGTAGTCGAGGTAGAAGGCGTGCTCCCACATGTCGAGCTGGAACAGCGGCACGGTGCACTGTGCCGTGTTCGACTGCTGGTCGAAGAGCTGCTGGATGATCAGGCGCTGGCCGATCGAGTCCCAGCTGAGGACGGACCATCCGGAGCCCTGGATTCCGAGGGCGTTCGCGGTGAAGTGCGCCTGGAACTTCTCGAACGAGCCGAAGAACTCGTCGATGGCTGCCTTGAGCTCGCCCTCGGGCTGTCCGCCGCCGGTCGGCGAGAGGTTGGTCCAGAAGATGGAGTGGTTGACATGACCGCCGAGGTTGAACGCGAGGTCCTTCTCGAGCTTGTTCACGTTGGCCAGATTGCCGCTGTCGCGCGCCTCGGCGAGCTGCTCGAGCGCGGTGTTCGCGCCGGCGACGTAGGTCGCGTGGTGCTTGTCATGGTGCAGCTCCATGATCTTGCCGCTGATGTGCGGCTCGAGGGCTGCGAAGTCGTAGGGAAGGTCGGGGAGCGTGTAGGTCGCCATGTCGCTTTCATCCA
>JAZBLP010000137.1:0-4288 GCA_037033305.1 Actinomycetota bacterium
ATGATGAACGAGAGCTTCGGCTTCATCAACCAGGTGATCTTCGGGGGAGCGGACATCCCGTGGCTCACCGATCCGAACCTCGCGAAGGTCTCGGTGCTCCTGGTGAACCTCTGGCTCGGCTTCCCCTACATGTTCCTCGTGTGCATGGGCGCCCTCCAGGGCATCCCGGAAGACGTCAACGAGGCCGCGGTGATGGACGGCGCGAATCCGTGGCAGGTCTTCCGGCGCATCAAGCTTCCATTGCTGCTCGTCACGGTGGCGCCTCTGCTGATCTCGTCCTTCGCGTTCAACTTCAACAACTTCAACCTGATCTACATGCTGACCAAGGGCGGACCGAGGTTCGACGACGTCAGCATCCCGGTCGGGCACACGGACATCCTGATCTCGATGGTCTACAAGGTGGCGTTCACGGGTCAGTCCCGCGACTACGGTCTCGCCTCGGCGTTCACGATCCTGATCTTCATCGTGGTCGCGACGATCTCGATCATCAGCTTCCGCAAGACCAAGGCCCTCGAGGAGCTGAACTGACATGAGCACCACGGACATCGGCACCGCCGCCCGCCCCGTCGCCGTCGAGCAGAACCTCGCGCCCCGTCGTCGCAGCGTCGGCGCATGGTTCGCAGACACCGGATGGCGCCATGTGGTCGCCATCATCGTGAGCGCCTTCGCGCTCTTCCCGCTGCTGTACGTCGTCTCGGCGTCGCTCAACCCGAAGGGCACGCTGACCGGCTCGAACCAGCTGTTCTCGGCGTTCGGCTTCGACAGCTACGTGCGCATCCTCAGTGATCCGCAGAATCCCTACGGCCTGTGGTTCCTGAACACCCTCGTCATCGCCGTGATCACGGGAGCGGTGACGGTGTTCATCGGCGCCCTCGCGGCATACGCCTTCTCGCGCATGCGGTTCGCCGGTCGCCGCATCGGTCTCGTCACGATCGTCGTCGTGCAGATGTTCCCGCAGCTGCTCGCCGTCGTCGCGATCTTCCTGCTGATGTCGACGCTGGGGGACTGGTTCCCCGCGATCGGGCTGAACACGCACACGGGCCTCATCCTCGTATATCTCGGGGGCGCGCTCGGGGTGAACACATACCTGATGTACGGGTTCTTCAACACCCTGCCGATGGAGCTCGACGAGGCGGCCCGCATCGACGGCGCCGGCCACGCGCGCATCTTCTTCACGATGATCCTGCCGCTGGTCGCGCCGATCCTCGCGGTCGTCGCGCTGCTGTCGTTCATCGGCACGGTGAACGAGTACGTGATCGCGAGCGTCATGCTCGTCGATGTCGAGCAGCAGACCCTGGTCGTCGGGCTGACGAAGCTCGTGGCCAACCCGCGATACGCCGACTGGTCGGCCTTCTCGGCCGGCGCTGTGATGGCGGCCATCCCGGTGATGATCCTGTTCCTCTTCCTGCAGCGGTACATCGTCGGCGGACTGACCGCGGGCGCCACGAAGGGCTGACCCGCGATCGAGGGCGCAGTCTTCGCGGCGTTGCGACCGCGAGTCGAGCGGCGGCGGTCGTAGCGTGATGACATGACGCGTGTGGCCGGGCGGAACGTGGCGATCAGCTGGTTCGCCGGAGTGGTGTGCGCCGGCGTGATCGGCGCTCTCGTCTGGTTCTCGATGCCGATCGTGCCGGTGGTCACATCGTTCGTCGGCGACACCCTGCGCTCGACACTTCCCTAGCGATCACGGGCTGGACGACACGTCGGCACGCCTCCCTCGAGGCGCGGTCGGGCGGCGGTAATCTCGCAATGCACACATCCGATGAGAGGCGCACCCCCATGAGTGACCCCGAGGTTCCCCAGCCCGAGCGGCCGAAGGACGTCAACGACGTCGTCGACAGTGCGAACGCTGGACTCGACGCCGCCGCGGCAGCGGGTGCAGGCGTGCACGGCACGCCCGCGGACCGCGCGCACGACACGTCGGCTCCGACACCTGCCCAGCCCGCCGTCGACCCGGATCTCGCCGATTTCGAAGCTGCCGAGAAGGATCACCCCGGCACCTTCGCGACGCCCGAGCTCAACGACCCCAAGTACCTCGACGGCGCAGACGACACCACGACGTCTCGGAACACGGATGCCGACGCGACGAAGTCGTTCAGCACGGATGCCGACGCTCCGCCCGCCTACACGCCGCCGGTCGCGCACGAGCAGTCCGCTCTCGCCGGAGCCGCGTACTCGTCCGCCGACCACACCGAGACCCGGATCGTCCCCTCCGAGCCCGCCGCCGCCGAGCCGGTCATCGCGCCGGTCCAGCAGCAGCCGATCTTCGTCCAGGCTCCCGAGCCGCCCCGCGAGCGCGGAAACCGCGGCACCGCCGGTGCGATCGGCCTGCTCGCGACCATCGCCTTCGCGATCCTCTACCTGGGTGCGACACTCGGCCTTCGTGCCGTCGCCGGTGACATCACCGGCGAGAACATCGGTGAAGCGGCCCTCGCTCCGCTGATGACCTGGGCGTACTGGGTTCCGGTCGTGGTGTTCTTCCTCGGCTTCTGGCTGCTCGGCGCCTTCATCAACCGGGGGCGCTGGGGGCTCTGGGTGGTCTTCGGCATCATCGTCGGGCTCATCGCGTATGGCGGGCACATCCTCGGTGCGCTCTTCGAGGCTCCGTTCTGGCTGCTCACGGCTCGGCAGGGGAGCAAGCTCATCGGAGCCCAGCTCTTCCACCCGCTCGCGATCGCGGCTTTCGTCTTCGGCCGCGAGCTGACCATCTGGTTCGGAGCGTGGGTCGCACGCAGCGGGGCGCGAAAGACCGAGCTCAACGCCGAGGCGCAGCGCGAGTACGAGCGCACGCTCGAGGCCGGTCCGACGCTCTCGAGGTAATCACGGACATGTCATCGCCGAACCCCCGTGGACCCTCGTCCCCGGGGGTTTCGGTCATCCTGGCGCTGGTGCTCGCCACGGTCAGCTTCTTCGCCCTGGCGGTGTTCGGCCTCGGTGCGCTGAGCGTCGCCACCGACAGGGACATCATCGCCGTCCCGGGTCTCGGGCAGGTGCCCGGCGCGGTCGGGATGCTCGCGGCAGTGGTGGCGTTCGCGCTGTCGCTCTGGGCATCGCTGCGGCGCTCGCATCCGTCGTTCCTCGCGGCGCCTGCCGTCGCGCTGGCCGCGGGCCTCGCGCATCTTGTCGTCCTGTGGATCGCGGTAGCGGTCGCGACCGGTGACCTGATCGTCGCGACGGTCGTCGCTGGCGATCTCGTCCGTGGCGGAGCGAGCGCGGTGCTCCTCGCCGCAGGCGCGATCGCCGCCTGGGGTGGTATCGCGCTCCGACGCACGCGCGCACAGCATCCGCAGTGGCCCTGGGAACGCGACGGCGAGGAATGACGCCCCGCCGTCGAGACGAAATCTCGGCGGCAGCGGCGCACCCGCCGTACGCTCTACGTGTGGAGCGCTCGTTGGAGACGCAGGTGGACCAGGCCGTCGAGGCCTGGTTGCGTTGGGTGCCGCGCTGGGAGCCGGCTACCCATCGTGGTCGGGTCGCGCCTTGTCGGCGTTGCCTCGGCTCGCCGATCCTGTCGGCGGCGGGCATCGGATCGAACACGCCGCACGGGGTGCAGCACGGGCTCTCGACTCGGATCAAGACGATCGTCGACCATGCCGTGGCCGAATACACGGCCCGGAACCTGCCGATGCTTCAGCGCGAGCTCGACCAGCAGGCCGCACGGAACCGCGCGCGCAGCTACCGTCCGGCCGACGGGCTGGATCCGGAGTTCGACGGACTCCCGCTCGATCCTGAGCCTGTTCCCGGTGCGCCGTTCCTGTTCACGATCGCGGGACTGGCTGACGCGGCGGTCGACGATCTGCCGCCCCTGCCGCCGTTGAGCGACGAGGCGAAGGTGGCGCTGCGGCAGGAGGTCGCCCTCGCCGACGAGTACGCGAACATGGTCGGCCGTGAGATCTGCGGCATCCTGCTGCGCCATCGCATCTACATCCAGGCCGCGATATCGCAGCACGTCGAGCCGCAGATCGAGGCGCTGCTGGCCGAGCTCACCGACTCGCTCGACTCCCCGTTCGACTCGGACCAGTCCTAGCGACCTGCGCCGGGCCGCCGTCATTTGACCACCACGTTACGCGGCATTACACTTGATCAGGTGTGTGCACGTCTCGACGTGCGCGCTGGGCGTCGGCACCATGCCGGTCCGCCCCCACGGCATACCCACCACCACAAAGGCTCGTCGATTCCGGCGTGCCGGTGGGTCACTGATGTGAAACCCATCACGCTGTCACCGTGCAGCATTATGAGGAGAGAACGTGCCAACCATTCAGCAGTTGGTTCGCAAGGGTCGCTCGCC
>JAZBLP010000138.1:0-4259 GCA_037033305.1 Actinomycetota bacterium
GCCCCCGACGACCACCTGCGCGACGAGCTCATCCCGGTGAACTCCCGCTGGAAGGTCGACGAGGCTCTCGACGCGGCCTACGACTACTACGCCAAGACCGGCCGTCGGGTCTCGATCGAGTACGCCCTGATCAAGGACATGAACGACCATGCCTGGCGCGCCGACCTGCTCGCCGACAAGCTCAACGAGCGCGGCCGCGGATGGGTGCACGTCAACCCGATTCCGCTGAACCCGACGCCCGGGTCGATCTGGACGTCGTCGGAGCCCGCGGTGCAGAACGAGTTCGTGCGCCGTCTGAACGACGCGGGCATCCCGACGACCCTCCGCGACACCCGCGGCAAGGAGATCGACGGCGCCTGTGGTCAGCTCGTCGCGACGACCGAAGACGAGGCGGCCTCCGCCGCGATGGCCTGAGGCCCGGCCGCTCCACGGTCGCGGACGCCGTCGCGGCGACCGAGAGTCTCGGCGCGCGCCAGCCACGTCGCGATGCGCTCGGGGCTCGCGTCCTTGACGCCCAGCATCCTCGTCGTGCGCACGGATCGGATGCCGCAGAAGCGCATCGTCCCCCGGGCGACGTGCGTCTGGGCGGGCAGCCCGGTGAAGGGCGTGAGGAACCACGGGGTGTCGGCCAGCAGGAACAGGCGTCCGTTCGCCGCCGTGAGCAGGCCCTCGGGCATTCCGAGCTTGGAGTACCGGTACTCCTGCTGCGGCAGCAGTGCCCGATCGAAGAACCCCTTGAGCAGTGCGGGCACCGACCCCCACCAGAGCGGCGTGAACAACACGACCGTCCGGGCTTCGGCCAGCGCGCGCTTGGCGTCGACCAGGTCGGGCTCGAGTTCCATGCGCTGGCGGTAGCCGAAGCGCAGCGACGGGTCGAAGTCGAGGTCTCGCAGCGCGAGGACGCGGGCGTCGCCGTGCGCGGCGGCGTACCGCCGGGCGAGCTCCGCCGTGAGGGATCGGGCGTCAGGGTGGCCGTCGATGATCAGTGCGGAAGACATGCGAGCTCCTATGTTGACAGTGTCAAGCAGTGGTGGACACTGTCAAGATAGGGAACAATGTTGCTTGTGTCAAGTTCTCGATCCGGCTACCACCACGGCGACCTCGCCCATGCTCTCGAGGCCGCGGCGATGCACCTGCTCGCCGAGAAGGCCGCGGGGGAGATCAGCCTGCGCGAGGTCGCGCGTGCTGCCGACGTGAGCCACAATGCCCCGTACCACCACTTCTCCGACCGGCGCGGTCTGCTCAAGGTCCTGGCCGAGCGCAGCATGGCCGACCTCGTAGCTGCCGTGCGCGACGCGATCTCGACGGCATCCGACCCGGCATCCGCGGTGACCGACGGCGGCGCCGCGTACATCCGCTATGCCGTCGAGCATCCGCACGGCTTCGACGTGATCTACGACCCCACGGTGTGCATCCCCGGCGAGCCGAGCGAGACCATGGCCCCCCTGATCGTCGAGCTCGAGCAGCTGCTGTCGGAGGCATCCGTCGCCGCCGGCCTCGAAGAGCAGAGCGTCACCGGAGTCTGGGGCCTCGTGCACGGACTCGGAACACTGTGCGCTGCAGGGCATTTCACGCTCGACGACGCGCTCGCCGCGAGCGCCGATGCGCTCGTCCGCATGCTGCCGGGCTGATCGTCACGCGCCCGCAGAGGCGGAAACACAGGGTTCGTCCACGTTTTCCACAGGCGACATTTCGTAGATTGTCGGAATGCCCTATTCCGCTCACCGCCCAGGACGGTTCGACTCGCAGGGTCGGATCATCCTCGACAGCGACCCGAACGCTGACACGGACGACATCGACTTCCTGCGCGCGTACGAGCCCACGGGTGCCGATCTGACGGAACCGCGGCAGGCGCCCGAGGCGCCCGAGGCCGAGCCCGAGCAGGAGCAGGATGCTGCGGCATCCGCCCGTCCCGTCCGCGATCCCAAGCCCCGGCGTCAGCCGCGCGAGCGCGCACCGCGCGTGCCCGGGTCGCGTCTCCGCAAGCTCGCGATCCTCGGTGGAGCCGAGGGTGAGATCCTCGACCGCGTCCCCGGCGAGACGCCGCGCTTCGTGCAGATGTTCTTCGTTCTGGCCGGAACCGCGCTCGTCTCGGCGATCTCGATGCTGTTCGCGCTGACCACGGGCGTGCAGGCCGCGATCTGGCTGGCCGTTCCACTGGCGGTCGTCTGGGCGCTCATCATCTTCAACCTCGACCGCTTCCTGACCTCGACCATGACGTCGACCCGCAATGTCTGGAAGCTCATCGGCCTCGCGATCCCCCGTGTGATCATGGCCGCGATCATCGGCTTCGTCGTCGCCGAGCCGCTCGTGCTGCAGATCTTCCACAACGACATCGCGCGCGAGGTCGCCTCGACGAACATCACCCAGGCGCAGTCCGACCAGGATGCGCTCGAGACCGGCCCCGAGAAGAAGGCGCTCGACGCGGCATCCGACCGCGTCGCCGAGCTCGAGAACCAGGCGGCGACCGGAATCGTCGCGGGCACCGACTCGTCGTCGGCGAGCGAGTCGGCCGCCCAGGCCACGGTCGACGACCTCACGGCCAAGATGACCGAGCAGCAGGCTGTGATCGACCAGGCCCGCGTCCTCTATCAGTGCGAGCTCACCGGCGAAGGCGCAGGCACGGTTCCCGGCTGCACCGGTGTGAACGGCGAGGGCGCGAGCTCGGATGCCGCCCAGGCGCAGCTCGCTGAGGCCCAGCAGACCTACGACGCGCTCGCCGCACAGCTGCGCACCGCCAACGAGGAGCTCGCCGCCGCCGGCACCGCCGCGAAGGAGAACACCAGCACGTCGGAGTCGCAGAACCGCGAGGAGGCGCAGTCTCAGCTGCCCGCCGCGCGCGACAGCTACGACACCGCGCTCGCCGCGTACAACGCGCGCGCCGAGTCCGTGGCATCCGGCAACGCGGGCGCGATCGGTCTGCTCAGCCAGATCAGCGGCCTGAACAGGCTCAGCGAGAAGGAGCCGACGATCCTGTGGGCGCACATCCTCATCGCCGCGCTGTTCTTCATGATCGAGCTGCTGCCCGTGCTCGTGAAGGTGCTGACCTCGTACGGCGACCCGTCGCTCTACGAGAAGGCCGTCGCGATCCGCAAGCAGGTCGCACTCGACAAGGTGACCGCCGAGGGGTTCCGCGACCGCGCGGCGATCGTGACCGTGCAGTCGCAGGGGATCCAGGCGGATGCCGGATCAGGCGAACCTCAGACACGAGCCGAGCGCAAGGAGGCCGCGCAGGCAGCCGAGGAGCGCGACGCGGCGCAGGAGCGCGAACTCGCCGAGAAGCGCGCTCAGGCGCAGACGCTCGCCGAGCAGGAGCAGCTGGTCGACTCCCGCGGCTGATCCGAGGCCGCGGGTCGGCGTCGGCGCTGAGACCGGTCACGGCGATCCGGCCCGAGTGTCCGACGCGGCGGGTAGCGTTGCACCATGGTCAACTATCGCTATCTCGGCAACAGCGGTCTCAAGGTCTCTGAGATCACCTATGGCAACTGGGTCACGCACGCTTCTCAGGTCGGCGACGACGCCGCCGTCAAGACGGTGCACGCGGCGCTCGATGCCGGCATCACCACATTCGACACGGCAGACACCTACGCCAACACCGCGGCAGAGGTGGTGCTCGGCAAGGCCCTCGAGGGCCAGCGTCGCGAGGGTCTCGAGATCTTCACGAAGGTCTACTTCCCGACCGGCCCCAAGGGTCCGAACGACACCGGGCTGAGCCGCAAGCACATCCTCGAGTCGATCAACGGCTCGTTGACGCGCCTCGGCACTGACTACGTCGACCTCTACCAGGCACACCGCTTCGATTACGAGACGCCTCTGGAAGAGACGTTCCAGGCGTTCGCCGACGTCGTCCGTCAGGGCAAGGCGCTCTACATCGGCGTCTCGGAATGGACGGCAGAGCAGCTGCGCGAGGGCCACGCTCTCGCCAAGCAGCTCGGTGTGCAGCTCATCTCGAACCAGCCGCAGTACTCGATGCTGCACCGTGTGATCGAGGGCAAGGTGGTTCCGGCGTCGGAGGAGCTCGGCATCTCGCAGATCGTCTGGTCGCCGATGGCGCAGGGCGTGCTGTCGGGCAAGTACCTGCCGGGCCAGCCGGTGCCTGAGGGCTCGCGCGCGACCGACCCGCATAGCGGCTCGGAGTTCATCAAGAGCTTCCTGCAGGACGACATCCTCACCGCCGTGCAGAAGCTCAAGCCGATCGCCGAAGAGGCGGGCCTGTCGATGCCGCAGCTCGCGATCGCGTGGGTGCTGCAGAACCCGAA
>JAZBLP010000139.1:0-4205 GCA_037033305.1 Actinomycetota bacterium
CCCCTCGACGACTCTGCTCACTTCAGCGACTCTGCGATCGAACGCACGGTCTCGGCGGCAGTCGATGCGGCCTCTGCCGGGTCCCCGCCCTGGGCGACGTCGCTCACCGCGGTTGCGACGGGAAGCTCGCCCTGCAGTGCTCCGAGCAGCGATCCCTGGCCCTGGGCGATGCCCCAGCGCGCAAGATCCTCAGGCCCTGCGGCGACTGCCTCGAGGACCTCGGGTGCATAGAAGTCGGACAGAGGGGCCTTGGTGTCGACTCCGGCCGGCAGCGTCGCCCACATGTCCGAGAACATCGTCGGGTCCTCGGGGGTGCCGGTGCGGACGGGGACCTTGCCCTCGGGCGCGATCGCGATCCAAGGCTCGTATCCGTCGCTCATCATGTATTCGACGAACGACTGCGACGCGTCGGTGTTCGCTCCCTCGGTGATGGTCCACGAGGTGATCTCGCCGAACTGCGCCGCGGCGTCGGAATCGGGTCCGGCGATCGAGGTGACCACGCCGGTGTTCGCCGCAAGGAAGGCCGGGTCCGCAAGGCACTCGGGGCACGAGGGCTTCGCATCGTCGCGCAGGCCTGCCAGCTCGTCGAGGACGAAACTCGACCAGATGAACATGGCCGCATCGCCCGCGAAGTACGTGGCGCGGGTCGTGTCGACGTCTTGCGCACCCGGTACCGAATAGTCGCCGGTGAGCTCGCCGTAGAACTCGAACGCGCTGACACAGGCATCCGAGTCGAGCTCGACGTCACCGTCTTCGTTCACCAGCTCGCATCCGTTGCCCAGGGCGATCTGCTCGAACGTCTGCTCGGTGAAGGCGTCACCCGGGGCGGTGGCGCCGACGAAACCGGCGACCTCCGGCGAGTCGAGGGTCTTGGCGGCCTCGAGGATCGACTCGTACGAGTCGGGGACATCCAGGCCCGCTGCCTCGAAGAGGTCTGTGCGGTAGAAGAGCATCTGGGTCCACGATTCGCTCGGAATCGCCAGGCTGGTGTCACCGTCGGAGGTCAGCGCGAGTGCGTTCTCGGAGAACGTCGACGCGTCGAGAGCGTCGATCGTCGCAGCGACGGCATCCGTGTCGACGAACTCGTTGGCCGACAGGGTGCGCACCTGGGGCAGCGAGATGCCGCCGATCACATCGGGCAGGTCGCCGGCTGCGGCAGACGAGGTGATGAGCTGCGCGAACTGGTCTTCGGCGACCGAGACGACCTCGACCTCGATGCCGGTCTCTTCGGTGAACGCGTCGACGATCTCCTGTGTGGCGGCCACTCGATCGGGAAGGTCCTCCTGCAGCCAGAAGGTGATTCCGGCATCGCCGCCGTCGTCGTCGCCGGAGCTCGTGCATCCGGTGAGGGCGAGCGCCGTCACGCACACCGCGGCCATTGCTGCTGCTGTCGCACGGGTATTCACTATGCGCCTCCTTGCGCTGGAAATGCAGGACTGAGCCGTCGGGTCGACTCCCATTAAGACTAAAAGCTAGACATAAGTCGTCTAGCTGTCAAGCATTAAGCTGAACTCGTCGTCAGGAGGTTCGATGTCCGGTCCAGGGGAAGTCCTCGATCTCATCAGAGAGCGCCGTGCGTTCACGCGCGGCGACGTGCTCGACGTCACAGGGATGTCGCGCATGACGGTCGCCACGCGCATCGACGCGCTACTCGATGCCGGACTCATCGTCGAGTCGGGAACCGAGAAGGTCACCTCGGGGCGGCCGTCGCGACGACTCGAGTTCAACACCGCGCACGCGCACGTCATCGCGGCGAATGTCGACACCACCCACACCACCGTCGCCCTCACCGATCTCGCCGGTCGAGTGACCGCCGAGGAGCGCATCGAGGTCGCCGTCGCCGACGGACCCGACGCGACCCTCAACGCGATCGCCGAGCATGCGAAGCGCCTCCTGTCGCACGCCGGCATCCGGCGGGAGGACGTGGCGGCGATCGCGCTCAGCATCCCTGGTCCTGTCGATCCTGACACCGAGCGTCCCTCGCAGCCGCCGATCATGCCCGGTTGGGACGCCTACCCGATCCCTGATCACCTGCGTGACGCGCTCGGCGTCCCCGTGCTGGTGTCGAACGATGCCGACGCCGCCGGCCTCGGCGAGCAGCGCGCAGCGCATCCGGATTCCCGCTCCCTGTGCTTCATCAAGGTCTCGTCGGGCATCGGAACCGGCATCGTGCTGGGCGGCCGGGCCTATCGCGGCACCGACGGCGGGGCGGGCGACATCGGTCATGTGAAGATCGCCGGGCACGACGGTCTGCTGTGCCAGTGCGGCGCGCACGGATGCCTCGCCGCAGCCGCATCGGGCCGAGCAGTGGCCAGGGCACTCACCGAACTGGGCAAGCCCGCCTCATCGGCGTCGGACGTCGGCGTGTATCTCGCCGACGGCGACCCCGATGCCGCACGGCTCACGCAGGAGGCGGGTCGGGTGATCGGCGAGGTCGTCGCAACGGTCGTCTCGCTCCTCAACCCGTCGGAGGTCGTGCTCGGCGGGATGCTCGCATCCCCGCCCCTGCTGGCCGGAGTGCGCGAGACCCTCTACCCTCGATCGCTCCCCCGCGCGACCAGGCATCTGAGCATCAGCCAGTCGACACTCGGCGAGAAAGCGACAGCCGTGGGGCTCGCGACGATGGTCGTGGAGCGCGAGTACTCGGCATCCGCCGTCAACACCGCGCTCGCTCGCAGCTGAGCGCCGCCGGATACGATCGGAGTCATGACGAATTCCGGTCCGATCGACGATGTCTCCATCGGCGGCGAGATGATCCGCCTCGGCCAGTTCCTGAAGTACTCGGGGCTGCTCGATTCGGGCGGCGACGCCAAGGAAGTCGTGATCGACGGATTCGTGAAGGTCAACGGCGAGGTCGATCGGCGACGCGGACGCCAGCTGCATGACGGCGACCTGGTCACGTTCGAGGGCCGCACCGTTCGCGTGCGCCCCTGATCACGCGGGGCGCTTCCGGTCACCGCCGCGTCGTGTAACGGAGGAACATCACGCCGCTGTCGAAGCGACGATCTTCGGCGAGCTCCAGGTCGACGTGCACCCCGTCGGGGAAGAACGGCTTGCCGCCACCCACGATCGCCGGTCCGATGAAGAGACCGAACTCGTCGACGAGTCCCGCGCGGATCGCTTCGGCGGCGAGAGTGGGGCCGTCGACGGAGAAGTCGCTGTCGGACTCCGCCTTCCATCGCTCGATCACCTCGGGATCGAACGTGCGCTCGAGGCGCGTGCGCTCGCTCGACACCTCGGCGAGCGTCTTCGAGAAGACGACCTTCTGGGCCGCCTGCCACACCCGCGCGTAGTCGATGCCGACCTGCGGCTGATCGGGTTCGAGGTGAGCGGTCTCCCAATAGACCATCGTCTCGTACATGCGCCGCCCGTAGAGATAGGTGCCGACGTCCGCGAACTGCCTGTTGATGAAGTCGTGCAGATCGTCGTCGAGCGCCCAGTCGAAGCCGCCGTCCGGCCCGCTGACGTATCCGTCGAGCGACGTGATCATGGAGTAGATGAGTCGGGCCATGCGGCGAGGCTACTCCGCGCGTCCGGACGGGTCGACCCCCTCGCGGCGGCCCTCCGCCGCCCCTCTTAGCGACCCTCGGCGCGAGACGCAAGGCGCTGGCTGACATTCGCGCGTGCGCGCACGCTGGAGGCATACCCCCAGACCAGCGACCGAGAGGAACCCCATGTCTCGCGACCAGTACACCTTCACCAACCCGGCCGAGCTCTACTCCGACATCGAGCCCCAGAAGCAGCACATGCCCGAGCCCGGCCTCGATGCCGACCTCGCGCCGAAGGCCGACCTCGGCGAAGAGAGCTACCGCGGCACCGGCCGGCTGACCGGACGGAAGGCGCTCGTCACCGGCGGCGACTCCGGCATCGGCGCTGCGACGGCGATCGCCTTCGCGCGCGAAGGTGCGGATGTCGCACTCTCCTACCTCCCTGAAGAGGAAGAGGATGCTGCCCGCATCGCCGGCATCCTCCGCGAGGCGGGAGCCACCGTGGCGCAGATCCCCGGCGATCTGCGTGACCCGGAGTACTGCCGAACGCTCGTCTCGGAGGCAGTCGGTGCACTCGGCGGCCTCGACATCCTCGTCAACAACGGCGGCAAGCAGGTCTATCAGGAGTCGCTGACCGACATCACCGACGAGCAGTTCGACGACACCTTCAAGACCAACGTCTACGCGATGTTCTGGATCACGAAGGCCGCGCTGCCC
>JAZBLP010000140.1:0-4159 GCA_037033305.1 Actinomycetota bacterium
GATCGGGTCGACCGCGGTCAGTGACTCGGGCGAATCCGGCGACTGAGGCGATTCCGGTGAATCGGGCGATTCCGGTGAATCGGGCGATTCCGGTGAGTCGGCCGATTCCGGTGGCTCCGGGGACTCGAGCGACGTCAGCGACTCCAGGGACACGAGCCGGCCGACGATGCGCGCACGCTCCGCCATGTCGTTCGCCGACCAGTGGGCGACGCGCGTGCCCGCGTTCGGCGAGACGCGCACCAGCCGCATGTCAGCCAGGCGCTGCAGAGCCTCTCGCACCGGAGTGCGCGAAACCGACCAGCTGCGCGCCAGCAGATCCAGGCGCAGACGATGACCAGCCGGAAGACGTCCGCTGATGATCTCCTCCAGCAGTCGCTCGTAGGCGAGACCGCTCAGCAGCTGCGGTCGCAGCTGCTCTCCCAGGGAACCCATCGGTATGGCCACGCCTCTCTCGGCTTTCTAACATATTGGATGATTAGAGAATGACATACTCAAGAAGTAAGCACAAATCACCTAATATTTTAGGAGCACTACCGTGGGCAAAGACATCGCGATCGTGCTCGGGACCCGCCCCGAGATCATCAAGCTCGCGCCGGTGATCAGAGCGCTCGGCACCCGAGCGCTGGTGATCCACACCGGTCAGCACTATGACCGCGAGCTGTCAGGACAGTTCCTCGAACAGTTCGGCATCGGGGAGCCGGATGTCGTCCTGGACGGGGTCGGTGGCGCGCATCGCGGCACGCAGATCGCCACCGCGATCGGTGCGCTCTCCGCCCTCTTCGCGGCAGAACCGCCGAAGGTCGTCATCGTGCAGGGCGACACGAATGCGGTGTCCGCCGGTGCTCAGGCGGCCAACTATGCCGGCATCCCGGTCATCCATGTCGAGGCGGGCCTGCGCTCTCGCGACCGCGCGATGCCCGAAGAACTGAACCGGCTCGTCGTGGGCGTCCTCGCCGACGTCCACTGCGCGGCCACCGAGCACAACGCCGAGAACCTGCGTCGCGAGGGAATCCCCGACGAACGCATCGTGGTGACCGGCAACACCATCATCGAGGCGACCAGGGAGTCGCTCTCCCACCGCCCCACCGCACTGGGACGATTCTTCGCGCACGGGCGAATGCCTGAGCGCTTCGTCCTCGCAACCGTGCACCGCCCCGAGAACACCGATACCCGAGAAGCGCTGGCCCGGGTACTGATGGGTCTCGTCGACATCGATGCTCCGGTGCTGCTGCTGGCCCACCCGCGCACCCGCGCGGCGATCACGCGCTTCGGTCTCGATCGCCTGCTGGACCGGCTCCTCGTCGCCGAGTCGGCGGATCACCGGGAGTTCCTCGCTCTCGCGACACGGGCCGACCTGCTGGTATCCGATTCCGGCGGGCTGCAAGAGGAGTGCACCGTGATCGGGCGGCCCTTGCTCGTGGTGCGGCGCACCACCGAGAGACCGGAGTCGATCGCTGCGGGCTTCGCGGAGCTCATAACGCCCGACCTCGACATCGCTGCCGCAGCGAACCGCCTCCTCGCGAATGGACCCGGCAACCTCGCGGATCGGCCGAGCCCCTATGGCGATGGGAGCGCGAGCGCTCAGATCGCCCGCATCGCCCTGGGCCTCGCCGACCGGATGCACGGGCCCGCCGCGGTGGCCGCCTGACGCCGCTCCTGCGGATGCGGACGGAAACAGGCAGCCGACTGCTCACAGGCTCTGTACGGGTGGCGCCACGGGTGTCAGCCAGGCATGAATATATTAGATATTCAGATTTCTTCGGGTTAGCATACTTGCATGCCAGTGCCCACGACGCCCGCGCGGATGCCGCGGAAGCTCCTGCGTGATCAGATCTACGACACGCTCCTCGACGCGATCGTGTCCGGCGACCTGGCGGCCGGCGAGCCGATCAGCGACAAGCAGCTGGAGACCTGGCTCGGCGCATCTCGCACGCCGATCCGCGAGGCCGTGAATCGATTGGCCGGGATGGGTCTCATCGAGGTGCTCCCCCAGCGCGGCACCCGGATCGCCCCGCTGGATGCGACCCGGTTCAGCGAAGAGATGGAGATGCTGGGCGTCGTCTACGCGGCGGCTGTGCGCGAGGCCGTCGCGCTGCTCACTGATGAGGATCGCGCCCGCATCCGCGAGCTGCATGAGCGGGTGAGCGCGACGCAGAACGCGCTCGATCGTGCGCGGATCGTGGATGCGTTGATGAGCGTGTTCATCGACCGGTATCGCAACACGCTGATCCAACGGATTCGCGAGAAGTCCGTCCCTCACGTCACGAGGATGATCACCGCACGACCGGGCGCACTCGACGCGACCGCGACCACCGCGGCACTCGATGCACTCGCGGCAGCGACGGAGGCGGGGGACGCCGATGCGGCAGCCGCAGCCACCCAGGCTTACTTCACTGCCGGCGCGGAGAGCGTCAGGGCCCGCGACACCGCTGAGGACGAGGCCGCGTCTACAGTCGAGGAGGCCCCTCGTTCCGAAAGCGCCGAGATCGAGAGCTCCGCACCCGCACCCGCACCCGCACCCGAGAGCGAGGTGGCTTGATGCCCAACACTGACACGCCTCGCCCGCGCCGTCTGCTGCGCGACGAGGTCTATGACACGATCCTGGGCGCGATTCTCGACGGCACTCTCGAGCCAGGCGAAGTGCTGCATGACGAGGAGCTGATGACCTGGTTGGGATCATCCCGCACGCCGATCCGCGAAGCCCTGAACCGTCTTGCCGAGGAGGACGTCGTCGAACTGGTGCCGCATCGACACACACGCGTGGCGCCCATCGACCTGGCCGCAATCAACGAAGGGCTCTTCGTCACCGGAGCGATCCACGAGCACCTGGCTCGCACGAACACCGCGAATCTGACTGACGAGCACATCGCCGAGCTGGAACGCCAGCTGGAGATGGTGAGCGATGCAGTGGACTCCGATGATGCCGCGGCTCTTGGCCGGGCGATTCGCGGATACTTCCTCGTCGTCGCCCAGGCGTCGCCGAACTCGGTGCTTCGGACCAAGGCGGAGACCCTGTCACTGAAGCTCGCACGCTTCCTCGCTCCCCGGGAGAACCTCCGGACACCGCAGGAGGCACTCGAGTTCCTGCGCGACATCACCGCTGCGGTCAAGGACCGCGACGGTGATCACGCGGGCGATCTCATCCATGAGCTGCACGCGACCACCCGCAGCAACTTCATAGACCACTTCCGGAAGTCCGATTCTGAGGACTGAGCACCGATGGGCGACGGCGCGCGCTGACGGCCGAGCCGCCAGGGGCAGAACGCGTCTCAGACTCGCATCAGCTTGACCCGGGCGGTAACCGGTGCGGGAAGGCTGAGCCTCGGGGTGCGCCAGAGGTGCGCGGGATCCCACCAGTTCGGCCCGCGGACTTCGGGCAGCCCGTGGTTCATGCGGATCTCCCACCCTGACGTGCCGAGAGACCGGTGATGCCACCAGCACAACGGCACCCCGTTGTCCGTATGGGTCGGGCCGCCGCGGGCGTGTTCGGTGACGTGGTGGATCTCACACCAGGACGCGGGAACGTGACACCCGGGGATCAGGCATTCCTTGTCGCGGGCGATGATCGCCCGCCGTTGATGCACGGTGAACACCCGGTCGGTGGTGCTGATCCCGATGATCCGGCCCTCGTCCATCAGCACCCGTTGGATGGTGCCCGAGCATGCAGCATGCGCGGCGACGGAGACAGGCACATGGGCCCCGGATCCGGGGATCGTCGCCCACCCACCATTGCCGTTGCCCGCGGTCGCGCCGAAGGCGGCGCCGAAAGCAGAACCACCCGCCTGATGAGCGAGATCCTTCGCGTCGACGGTCACGACGAGGACCGGCGCGGAACCGCCGAGCGTGGGCATGTCCTTGTGGCGGGCCGCGATGGCGAAGACCATGGCGAGAGCATCGTGACGTTTCTGCCCAGCGGTGCGGTCATCGAGCACGCACCGCGGATCCGAGTTGAACGGGTCGTGGTCGTCACCGTCTGCGTCTGCGTCTGCGCGTGCGGCTGCGTCGTTGTCGGCACCGTCTGAGAAGTCGTCCGAAGCGTCCCTGTCCGCACCCGGGCGATCGCTCGGCGTGAAGTGCACCCCCGGCATGGGCGGTCCGTCGCCTTTGGGGTTGAGGATCGCGTCGAGGATCAGCTGCAACTGCGCGGCGGCATCCGGGG
>JAZBLP010000141.1:0-4138 GCA_037033305.1 Actinomycetota bacterium
GCAGCGCATCATGGACTCGGCCGGTCGCGTCGAGAAGTTCAACCAGCGCTTCAAGGGCTTCGGCGGATCGTCCAAGTAACGACCACCGCGATCGAAGGCCCCGTGTTCCTCGGAACACGGGGCCTTCGTCGTCTGCAGCCGGATCGCAGGTGCAGCCGGATCGCGAGCATCGTCAGACGTCGATGACGATGCGCTCTCCGTCGATGCGCCCCAGCGGGTCGCCGGCGGCCGGTGCGGGAGCGGTCCGCTGAGTCTGACGATCTCGCTCGGCGCCGGCTTCGTGCGCCGACGGCATCCAGACCGCGTCGAACGATCCGCCCAGACCGCCACCCGCGCTCTCGTACTTCTTCTCGAGCGGAGTACGCGCATAGACCGCCACGATCACGACCACGACAGCGGTCGCGGCCACGAGGAGGCTCGCGATCGTCAGCAGGGTCCCGAGTATGTCGGCCATGACTCCAGGCTAGGCGGGACGGCTCTGATCGGCATCCGTCTGCAGGTGGATCCTCAGCGGATGCGTCGGCCCTGTGCGAGGTCGATGAGGTGAGTGAGCACGGGACCCGAGCGCAGGCCGTTGTGCTCGTGCTCGCTCGTCACCCAGAGCTTCACGTCGGGCAGCAGGCGCGCGGTCTCGAGGGAGTACTCCAGCGGCACGTAGACGTCGTTCACGTACACCGCGGCGGCGCCCGTCGCGCGAGACGCGGAGATGGCCACCTCGTCGTAGATGCGCGGCCACTCGAACTCCGCCAATGCGAGAGTCACGTCCCGCCACGGCTGGAAGGCGGGCACGGTCTCGGTCCACTCGCGGCGGATGTGCTCGCCGGTGAACAGCGTGACATCGTCGCGGAAGTCCTGGGGCTCCATGCGCTCGGCGGACCAGCGGGTCGCGTGACCGCTGGCGTAGCTCGACTCGTGGAAGGCGAAATACAGGGGATTGCGCCCGTTGAAGGGCATCGCGTGCATGAGGTCATGGCGGAACGCGTTCGACGACGGATCGCGCTCGAGAAGCGACCACAGGGTCTGCCAGCCCTCGTTCGTGCCGAGCGCCGAACCCGCCGAGCGCAGTCGAGACGGTGAGACCACCTCGCCGTCGGGGAGCACGATGTCGCCCGCCGCTGCGCGGTCGACCAGACGCCGCATGGCGTCGCGGTGCTGCGGGAATCGCCGGTAGTACTTCTCGGAGGCCGTGCGCATCTTGTCGTAGCAGAGCGCGTAGACGTCATCGGGGTGGCGGTCGACGGTGCTGAGCCCGCCCGTGATGAAGACGTCGGCGAGCGAGTCGGAGTCGGTCGACAGATACGCCAGAGTGGTGAATCCGCCGAACGACTGACCGAGCACGCTCCAGGTCTCGGCGCTGAGGTGCTCGCGCATCGCCTCGCAGTCGCGGACGATCGAGTCCGCCCGAAGGTGGGTCAGATACTCGGCCACGGCCTCTGAGCCCTGTGCGAGGTCGGCGTCGCCCACAGGTGTGGACAGGCCGGTGCCGCGCTGGTCGAGCATCACGACGCGGTAATGCGCGAGTGCTTCGTCGAGCCATGCGGGGGAGGACGACGCGTGGAAGGGCCGTGGCGCTTCATGGCCGGGGCCGCCCTGGAGGTAGACGAGGTAGGGGAGCCGCTCGCCTCCCTCGCGCGTGACCACGCGGGCGAAGATGTCGATCGTGCGGGTGTCTGCCGCGTCGCCCCAGACGAGCGGCACGGTCAGCGTGTGCTCCTCGATCGTGAGGTCGAAGAGGCGGTGGATGGTGGTGGTCATGTCACATCACATTTCCGATGTAGGAGTACTTGACGAAGACCTCGGAGGCGATGTCCGCCTCGTGGAGCACGCCCTGTACTGCATTCATCATGTAGTTCGAATCCCACCCCATGTAGAGGTGGTGCGTCTCGTCGAGCTGGTCCCACTGGCCCTTCCAGGCCATCGTGTCGTAGATCGGGCCGCCGTGGGCGGCGCAGTACGACACAGCGGCTTCGCGGGTGTCGGTCCAGGCGCGACGGAAGACGCGGTTGAAGAGGTGCTTGACGTCGAAGACCTCCCACCGCTCTCCGCGGTACTCGACGTACTCGAACTCGCGTTCCCATCCTGCAGGCCATCCGCGCCGGCGGACGGCATCGAGGATGGGGGTGAGGCCGTCGTCGTCGATCTCGGGCAACGCGGGCCGGGCCCAGATCCGCAGCAGGTCTGCGGTCAGGCGGATCGTGCGCCGCGAGATGGCTGCGGTTCCCCAGGTCGCGGTGGCCGCGAGAGCCTTCGTCTCGGCGATCGTGCTTCGGCTGTACGCGGCGTCACGCTTGACCGCATAGGACTCGCCGAAGACCCGCTCCGCGAGGTGCTGCTCGAGGAGCGTGAGGTTGCCGAGCGTGGGTGCGAGAGCGCGGTGCGCGTTGCGTTCGTCATCCGAGTAGTCGATCCACTCACGCACGCCGTCGCCGGACCAGCTGTCGCCGGGCACGGTGGGCACGATGTGCTCGACATCGATGTCGATCGGGTCGTCGACCCCTTCGATGCGTCCCAGCACGTATGCGGGATGCGCGAGTTCGCTGTACTTCAACACGGCACTCACTCGTTCGTCCGACGGGGTGATGCGGGCGAATGCGCGGGCCAGGGCGTCGCGCCCGTGCACCCGCGCCCGACAGAGACGGGCGACCAGGCGCTCGTTCGGGAGATTGACGAGGGTCCTCCGCAGATACATCGCCTGGATCCACTCGAGGGTCTCGATGAGTTCCTCCCGCTCGATCAGGCCACGAGCGTGCTCGCTGTAGACGCTGAGGACGAGAGGGTAGGACGCCCGGCCGAAGGTGTTGACGTATCGCAGTTGCCGGGCTATCTCGGGATCCTGTTCGTGCGCCGGATCCAGGAGGATGCCGTAGATCTCCGCGTAGTGGCGCCAGACCTCGGCATCCGCCTGCAGGTGGTCCAGGTCGACGCGAGGGAACGACTGCCGGAACGCGCTGTAGACGCCGTGCTCGCCGTTGGCGGCGACCTCACGACCGGTGGTCATCACGAGGTAGTGCCGCCAGAAGGCTCCGATCGCCTCGCCGGTGTGCCGTTCGATCGGGAGCCAGAACCGCTCTTCGACCTCGAGCTGCTCGGCGTGGGTCAGTCCCATGAGCATGTAGTTGTGGATGAGCTCGTGGTCGCGCAGCGGCTCGCCCGTCGAGTTCAGGCTCGCGAAGATCTGCTGGGCGTTCGCATCGGCGCCGAGCGTGATCGACACGTGCTCGAGCTTCTGCAGGCCCGCCCAGACGAGCGGGGCTTCATCCGCGTGCACCTGGCTGCGGAAGAACGCGTAGTTGTCGTCGAATCGCGACTCGCGCTCGGTGTGGCCGTCTCGCGCGAGCACCACGGACTCGTACAGCTCGGCCCACGCATCGTGCGGGCGCAGCTTCGTGCGCGCGGGGTCGTCGGCTCGCACGAGCACCCGGTCGAGATCGGCGGCGAGGAGGGGATCGGAGTCCTGAACCGCATGCCGTAGCGCGGCGACCAACAGCATCAGCGTCGTGATGCGCTGCTGTCCGTCGATCAGGACCAGGTCGGTGTCGGCTTCGCTGTCGTCGGCCGCCGACAGGATCGAGCCGATGAAGTGGCGGTGGGACGAGTCCTCACGGGCGACGGCACGGACGTCGGAGAGAAGCTGCTCGCACCCGCCGATATCCCACCGGTACTGACGCTGATACACCGGCACGACGATGGTCGTGGAGTCCTCTGCGAGCCACTCGATCGTGTTGACAGCTGTCGCCTCGACGTTGGTCGCAGTGCTCATGCTGGTGTCTCGTCCTCCCGTAACGCCCGGCGCCGAGGAGTCGCCAGGCGCCCGGTTCAGTCTATTCGCTTATTCACGGCGGCCCTCGGCGGCGCTCCAGGGGCGCCCTGTTAGGCTTGCCTTATCAGGGCCTGTTAAAACGTGCTGGCCCCCGATGAAGGGACATGACCTAGATCATGGGATACATCAAATCGAAGGCGCTCGAAGACAAGGGCTTCGTCGTGCTCGACAGCTACGACCAGGAGCTCGACCCCAAGGAGTGGCTCGACATCGAGTACAACGACTGGAAGTCGTCCGGCGACACCCGCTTCGCGCCGCTCGCCAGCGCCAAGGGTGAGATCGAGTGCAACGGCTTCTGGAACCACAAGCCGCCGCGCA
>JAZBLP010000142.1:0-3897 GCA_037033305.1 Actinomycetota bacterium
GCCCGAGCGCCCTGTGCGCCTCAGGCGCAGCGACTCAACGGAGAAGCTGCAGGACGCCCTGGCCCGACTGGTTCGCCTGAGCGAGCATGGCGGTGCCCGCCTGCGCCAGGATGTTCGAGGCGGTGTACTTGACCATCTCGGCCGCCATGTCGGTGTCCGCGATGCGGCTCTTGGCAGCGCCGAGGTTCTCTGCCGAGACCTGCAGCGAGTTGATCGTCGACTCGAAGCGGTTCTGCGCCGCACCGAGGTCCGAACGCTGCGACGAGATCGCGGTGATCGCGGTGTCGATCGCGGTGATGGCCGCCGCTGCTTCCGTGGCCGAGTCGAACGAGAAGGCCGCCGTGACGGCGTGCGTGGACGCGGCGCCGGCTGCGCCGTAGGTGATGTCCGTGATCGAGGCCAGCGCGGCCTTGAGGTCACCGCGGTCGACCGTGATCTGCGACGACGCGTCTCCGTTGGCTCCGACCTGGAAGCTCAGGGCGGCGCCTCCCTTGAGCAGGTCGATGCCGTTGAAGTTCGTCGAGTCGGCGATACGGACGAGCTCGTCGGTCAGCTGGGTGACCTCGGTCGTGATCGCGGCGCGCGAGTCGGCGTTGTTCGAGTCGTTGCCGGCCTGGACAGCCAGGTCGCGGACGCGCTGCAGGATCGAGTGGACCTCGGTGAGCGAGCCTTCTGCGGTCTGGATGACCGAGATGCCGTCCTGCGCGTTGCGGGCTGCGACGTTCAGGCCGTTGACCTGCGAACGCAGGCCCTCGGAGATGGCGAGGCCGGCGGCGTCATCGGCTGCGCGGTTGATGCGCAGGCCGCTCGAGAGCTTCTCGAGCGACTTCGAGACGTCGTTCTGGTTGACAGAGAGGTTGCGGTACGCGTTGAGTGCACCGACGTTGGTTGCGATCTGAAGACCCATGAGAATTCCTCCGTGGTTATGGGGCTGGACGCGGGCCCATCCGTGGGCCTGCACAACCGATATTCGCGACATCGGCCGCCGGCGTAACCACGGATCCGGAAGATTCCACGGGTCGGGTCACACAGCGGCGAGAAGCTCGCCCGACCGGTCACGCATCTCGGCACGAACGGGCCCGAAGAGTGCCTCGAAGAACTCGGCCCTGGCCTTGGTGGATCGGTCCCCCGTGGTGCCGTCCTCCCACGCCTCCATCGCCTCGCGCATCAGTTCGAGTCCCCGTGAGCGCAGCTTCGACACATAGGCGTGGCTGACGGCGAGCTCTTCGGCGATGTCCTTGACCATGCGGTCTTCGAGGTAGATCCCGCGGACGACCTGCTGCATCGCCGTCGGCAGTGCGTCGATCACTCGGTTCATCATCGCTCGCGTCTCCGACTGCTCGACGGCGTGCTCGGGAAGGATGACGCTGTCGGTGAGGTCCACCGCCTGCCGTCCGGTCTCGGCGTCGAAGTGCTCCTCGAAGCTGATCGCCGTGCGCACCATCTCGTCGAGCTTCATCATCTCGGAGACGACGTCGGCGGCGAGTCCGGACTCCCTCGCGAGCTCCGCAGTGCTCGCAACGCGGCCGGTGCGGGCGAGCACCGTCTCGGCGGCGACCCTCACGCGCTCGATCTTGTCGCGTCCACGCTCACCGGCCGGGTCTGCGCGACGCATCTCCGACAGCATCGCCCAGTTGATCTGGCTGCTCGCGAACGCGCCGAAAGGAATCCCCCGCGCCGGGTCATATGTCATGGCGGCGCGAGCGAGGCCCAGGCGTGCGGCGGAGAGAAGGTCATCCAGGTCGACGTGCGTTGCCGACCGCGCCTTCTCCACCGCCAGGAAGGTGGCGAGGGGCATGTTGTCGCGGGCGAGCTTGTCGGGCGACGCGGGAGCTTCGAAGGGCTGACTGGAATCAGTGGAAACAGCAGAACTACTCAGCAATGTGACTCCGTGGCTAGAACAACTGTTTTACGAGTGAAGCTAGCACGCAATTCACGTTTATGAGCAGAAAACGCGAGTAACCGATCGAGAGTCTTTCGCTCAGCGGGACCGGGCTCGCGGATTATCCTCGTCGCGCCGCGGTCTGTGAAGCCCGTATTCCATCGCGCCGAGACCCGGTCTCATGGGCACCCCCACGATCCCCCCAGAAGCCGAAGGAGCGTACGACCATGACCACCTTGCGCGGAGCGACGGAGGCAACGAGATGAAGGCGATGGCCTACCGAGGCCCATACAAGGTCCGGGTCGAAGAGAAGCCCGAACCACGCATCCAGCATCCGAACGACGCGATCGTCCGGGTGACCAGGGCAGCGATCTGCGGGTCGGATCTGCACCTGTTCCACGGCATGATGCCGGACACGCGCATCGGCCACACCTTCGGGCATGAGATCGTCGGCGTCGTCGAAGAGGTGGGGTCGTCAGTGCAGACCCTGCAGCGCGGCGATCGGGTGATGGTGCCCTTCAACATCTACTGCGGCTCGTGCTACTTCTGCAGTCGCGCGCTCTTCTCGAACTGCCACAACGTGAACCCGAACGCGACGGCGGTCGGCGGCATCTACGGCTACTCGCACACCACGGGTGGGTACGACGGCGGTCAGGCGGAGTTCGTGCGCGTGCCGTTCGCGGACGTCGGCCCCTCGGTCATCCCCGAGTGGTTGAGCTCTGAAGATGCGCTTCTGCTGACCGACGCCTACTCGACCGGGTATTTCGGCGCCCAGCTCGCCGAGATCGCCCCGCTCGACACCGTCGTCGTCTTCGGCGCGGGTCCGGTGGGCCTTTCGGCGGCACGTTCGGCGTGGTTCCTGGGCGCGGGCCGGGTGATCGTGGTCGACCACATCGACTACCGACTCGCGAAGGCGCGCACCTTCGCCCACGCCGAGACCATCCACCTCGCGGAGGTGCCCGACATCGTGCTCGCCCTCAAGAAGACCACGGGCTACCTCGGTGCCGACGTCGTGATCGACGCCGTGGGCGCAGAGGCCGACGGCAGCGTCCTCCAACACGTGACCGCCGCGAAGCTGAAGCTCCAGGGCGGCTCGCCGGTCGCGCTCAACTGGGCCATCGACTCCGTACGCAAGGGCGGCACCGTCTCAGTGATCGGAGCCTACGGCCCGCTCACCTCAGCGGTTCGCATGGGCGATGTGATGAACAAGGGGCTCACTCTCCGCGCGAACCAGGCTCCTGTCAAGCGGCAGTGGCCGCGACTGCTCGAACACATCCGCGATGGACACGTGCGGCCGTCCGAGCTTCTCACCCACCGGTTCCCGCTGGACGACATCGCGGAGGCGTATCACGTGTTCTCCGCCAAGCTGGACGACTGCGTCAAACCGCTCGTGGTCGTCGGAGAGGAATGATCATGCCGTACACAGCCGATCGTCCGGGCCTCGAGCCGTCTGCGGACGAGCTTCGCGAGAGGATTCCCGGGTGGGGCGCCGATCTCGCCCCCGAGCACCGACAGACGTGGAACCAGCGGGACGATCTTCCCGACACCGGCGCCCACTGGACGTTCCCCGAGCGTCAGGGTGACGACCCCGGGCGAGAGAGGTCGATCGAGCACTCGATGCTCCCGCCCGTCTATGGCACCGCTCAGCCACTCCACGGGGTGTCGGGGGCGATCCGCCGCTTCGCGTACGACAGGTTCAGCGAGACGAAGAACACGCGGTGGCTGCTGCTCGTGCTCGGCGACCGCGTCGATGCCGTCGGCGCGCACCTCGCCTCGTTCGCCACCCGCCGCCCCGACAATCCGGTGACACAGACCGGAGTCACGTCTGAGCCGCGCCACCATCCGATCACGTCGCGGTTCGGACGCGGTCGCCGCGACCTGCGGCACATCTGGCTCGACCCCATCGTCGTCGCGGGCCCGTGGGTGCTGGCGGCCCTCGCGGCTGTGGCCGCAGCCCGACGCATCCTCCGGTCGCGCTGAGCCTGACGGCGCGGCGCCCCCGTCAATGGGCGCCG
>JAZBLP010000143.1:0-3571 GCA_037033305.1 Actinomycetota bacterium
AGAGCGCACGACTGAAAATCGTGAGGTCACGGGATCGACGCCCGTCGGAGCCACAAGGATCGTCATTACAACGGTCCCAGAAACCCTCGCCTAGCTTCTACATGGCGGGGGTTTTGCTTTGCCCTGATGGATCTACCCTGCCGATTCGGAGAAGACCTAACAGTCACGCACCCCGCGAAAACCCCGCACTTTCAGAACAAGCCCTTGAGCTGTTCCTGAAGCACGATCGCAGGCTTTGTCCCGCCTCTTAGAGTGTTCATGTAGGTGCCCATCGTGAGGCTCGGGTCTTCGTGGCCGAGGTAGTCCGCGATCTCTGTCGCGGACAGTCCCGCCCTGTCGAGGATGGTGGCGACGGTTTTGCGGAACGAGTGGGTCGACAGTTCGGGGTAACCCAGATCATCTCGGCTCTCGCGAATCTCGCGCTGAGTGTTCGAGGGATCCCTTAGATTCATGCGAACGGTGGGGAAGAGTGCAGTCGTGAACTCCGCCAGTCGATCGCGTCGCCGCTCCAGCATTGCCATCGTCGCCGCCGGAAGTGGAGTGACTCTCATCGACTTTTCGGTCTTCGGGAACTCCTGCCTGACGATTCCCTTCTGCTTCACTCTGATGTTGATCGCTTCTACCGCTGCGGTCTGAGCGTGCCAGTTCACCGACGCGACATCGAGCGCACAAGCCTCGGCGACTCGCCAGCCAGAGACCAGCATGAACTCAACAAGTTCGACGGTATCTGAGGCGATCAGCTTCTGATCGGCGCGGAGCTTCTGAAGAAACTGCGGGAGTTCGTCCAGCGGAATGGCTTTCGCGGCCCGCGTTTTTCGCTGCGAGATCCGTTCGAGTTCACGGACAGGGTTCTGCACAATTGCGCCGTTACGCACGGCGATTCCAAGCATCCCACTCAGCGCCGACCTACAGTTCTTCGCGGCCCCGGGACCGTTCTCCTTCTCCACCCGAGTGAGAAAGCGCTGAAGGACCTCAGGTTTAGCTTCCGACACGGAGAGGTCTCCGATCTTCGGCGAGATGTGCATCTTGATGGCCGAGCCATAGGTCGTCAGCGAACCTTCTGCACGCCCGGCGTCCCGTTTCGCGACGAGGAATCTCTGGGCGAGATCACTGAGGCGAGTCGACGGCTTGAGCTCGCCTCCGGCATCCGCTTCGATTCCCACCAGGGCCGTCTTCAGAGCGATCTCCGCTTTTTTCGACGTAGCTCCGAAGCGTTCGATCTGCCGAGACTTCCCGTCCATAAATCGGTAGCGGGTACGTGCTCGCCACTTCCCCGGTTGAAGCTCAGAGATGTTGATCGTGCCATAGCTGCTCAATGGCGTGCGCGGGCGAGGCATCAGTTGTCTCCTAGCGACTTCCGCAGTTCTTCGACGAGAAGGCGCGTCACGCGTCCTCGTGCCTGCGCCGTGCTTCCGACCCCTGCTCGATCCCGCGACTCTGCCTCCAGGGTCCGTCCCCAAAGTCGCACCGCCTGGCGCTCGAGGTCGAGCGGAGATATCCCGAGCTTCGACGCCGCACGCTTGACCGCGAGTCCCGGCCGTGGTCCCCCACGATCCGAGAACCCGCGCTCGGGATCACGAGACTCTTCGAGCAGCGCATCCAGCTGGGAGTCCTTCTCGGCCTGCGTCAAGGGAGCGTGCCCGCGTGCCGCGACAGCCTGTTCCACCTCGTCGTCGAACAGTACTCGGTCGACATACTCAGGCCACCCTTCGTAGCCACGCTGGTGCTGCTTCTCGTCACGCACCGTCGGCGCCTCGACCTGAGCGCCCGATAGAGCGTTCATCAGCCAATCGCGGCTCGCGGGTCGCCCGTCGAAGCGAGGGAGATCGTAGAGGCTCCCCTTGCTGAATAGGTCGGCCAAACTAACGGTCTCCTCAGTCAACTCACCTATAACGAGCGCAACGAAGATCAGGTTCGGGAGCGTAGGCGACGCCTTTCCGGCCTCAAGTGCCTGAACACTCGACACGCTCCAACCCGCGCCGTGCCGGCGCGCCGCATTCACGACCTGCTCGAGAGTAATGCCGTGCTCTCTGCGCGTGTCTCGAAGATAGGCGCCGATGACATCGGCGAAACGTTCAGCAACCATACTCACACGTTATCAGTTTCTGGTATGTTGTGTCATCCCAGCCCACAAGTTACAGATTACTGGCAAGAAAGGCACTGATGAGCATCCCACCCGCTCCTCTCCTCACGGTGAAGGACCTCGCCGCGCAGACAGGCATGTCCGTTTCCACGATCTACCGGAAGCGGTCGAACGGTGAGTCGCTGCCCCGCGCACTCATCCTGGGCTCGGCAGTCCGGTGGCGACAAGCCGACGTCGACTCTTGGCTCGACGATCAGCTCGAGCCGGCCGCCTAGGATCCGAAGGCCCGCACCCCGCTGACCGCGGCGATAGCTCGTCCGGGACTCCCTAGCGATCTACCGACTGCACCCGACAACGCCTCGGCCCTGGCAACGTGAAATCACGCTGCCAGGGCCGAGTCTCGTTTGTGTCGCCGCCGGAGCCTGCCCACGACAAGAGTCGCTCGATCCTCCGTCGCTACGGGGATGGATCTTGCGGTGCGTCTTCTTGAGCAGCTGGCGAGCGAAGCCGAACCAGATGCTCATGGGAGCAACCGGTAGAGGCCCCAGTGGGGCGTCTCCCGGCGAGGAGCGCTAGCTCCGAAGTAAGGGCCCCGACGCGTCAGCGACGTGGGTGAGCGAGCCTGAGAGATGGAGCGAAGCGAGGATCGAACAGGTGACCGAAGGGCGTCGGCCACGCCGACCACCAAGCGAGATTTCGACGAGCGAAGCGAGGAAGGAAACGACGCGCGGTGCCACCTCCCCTTATGCTCTTTTCTCTTTTCCGGCGCTTTTCGAGCGTCAGGGAGGAAACGCCTTTGGAATTGCGTCTGCATCTGGGAAAAAGCATGGGCTCATGAGTCATTGGCTCACGACCGAACCCGGAGGGCCCGTAGGGGGTTGTGAGCCAGCGGCCATACTTTTTCCCTGGTCAGGCGGGTTCCCATTGGCTCACGGTTTAGAACGAAGTGGCACCGTGAGCCCACCGTGGAGCGCAGCGACGTCAGGGGAGCGTAGCGAGCCGTTCTGAACCCGCCGCGGCCGCCCGGAGGTGGCCGCCCTTGCATCGCAGCAGCGCAGGTCGCAGCGCAGCGGAGATCTCCTTTGTGACGGCCGTCTCGACATCGATGGGGGCGACGAAGGAGCCGTCATCGGGACACCGTCGACACGGAGCGAAGCGACACCGGTGATCACTTCCGTCGATGTATCGGTCACACACCCGAGGCACAGTCGGAGTCAGCGCACGAATGTGCGCGTAGTGCCCGGAGCATGCAGAAACGAGGCGGGTGAACTCTCGATCCACTCACCGGGATGCTGCTCTGACACCATTCCCACGAAAATCCTGCCCTTCGAACCACCAATCTGGCCTGCGAGTGGCCATCCTCCGCCCACCCGGCGGTCACGCGGCGGTCACACGGCGGCCACGCGGCGGCTTTGCCTGGAGTGCATGATGCAGCTGTGATAGCGAGGCAGCCGCGGGGTGGGCGTGGAATGACCGCCCGCTGACCGC
>JAZBLP010000144.1:0-3049 GCA_037033305.1 Actinomycetota bacterium
CGATCACCTTGATGCCCTTGGCGGACACGTTGAGCGTGATCTTACGACCGAGCGAAGCGACGAAATAGGTCTTCTTCTGCACGTTCGGGTCGAAGCGACGCTTCGTCCGGCGGTGCGAGTGCGAGACGTTGTGACCGAAGCCGGGAACAGCTCCTGTCACCTGGCACACTGCTGCCATGATGTGACTCCTTCTATACCGTGAGACCGGACGGCCTCACCCAAGATCCCTTGTCTGCGCGCCACCCCGCATCGCCGATCTCTCGGCCGAAGAAGGAGAAGCACGCGAACTACGCACAGGAGTGTGCGCAGACAAAGAGTCAGTTTAGCACGGCCACGGCTCAGACCCGAACGACCTCGAGCAGCAGCGCAGCGCCCGGAGCCAGCAGCGGCAGGGGCACGCCGACCGACTCGAAGAACGCACCGGTGGCCTCGATCCCGGCATCCAGCCAGGCGGGGTCCGAGACCTGGTGCCGCATCGCGGTGCCCAGCTCGTCTCGCACTCGCAGACGGTATCGCGCTCCCGGCTGCAGCCCCGGGATGCGGGTGCGCGGCGTGAACGCGTCGACCGACGTCCCCAGCTGCACCCACGCGAACACCGCCCGCGTCCCGTCGGCCGCGACGACTCCGTGCAACAGCGTCTCGTCGTCGACCTCGTCGCTGCGCACGGTGACGCCAGAATGCAGCAGGGGCCGCAGCTCGCGATAGAGCGCCGTCCACCGCGTCAGTGCGTCGCGCTCCTCCGACGTGCACCGCGTGATGTCCCATTCGATGCCGGCGTGCCCGAACAGCGCGGTCGTCATGCGGAAGGGCAGGGATGCCGCACGATGCGTGGTCTCGGCGATCGGCGGGCCGACGTGCGAGCCGACGACCTCCGGGGGCACGAGCGTGGCTGTCCAGCGCTGGATCTGCTGCCGTTCGATCGGGTCGTTCGAGTCCGACGCCCACACGCGCTGGGTGTGCTGCAGCACTCCGAGGTCGACGCGGGCCCCACCGCTCGCGCACGATTCGATCTCCAGAGACGGATGCCGCTCGCGCAGCGCATCGAGCAGGGCGTAGAAGGCGGTCGTCTGAGCGTGCACCGACGCGCGACCGGTATGCGGCGACACCGCTGCGTGCAGGTCGCGGTTGTGGTCCCACTTGATGAAGTCGATGCGGATCTCGGAGACCAGGGCGTCGATGCGTTCGAGCAAGTGGGCCGCGGCATCCGGATTCGCGAGATCGAGCACCTTCTGGTGCCGCCAGGTGGGCGAGTCTGTCGATGCCTGCAGCACCCAGTCCGGATGACGCGCGGCGAGGTCGGACACCGGGTTCACCATCTCCGGCTCGAACCACAGCCCGAACTGCATCCCGAGACCGTGCACGTGGTCGGCGAGCGGCCGCAGCCCCTCGGGCCACTTGGTGTCGTCGATGTACCAGTCGCCGAGCCCGGACCGATCGTCTGGGCGTCCGCGGAACCATCCGTCGTCGAGGACGAACCGCTCGACGCCGACGGATGCCGCGGCCTCGGCGAGCTCGGCGATCTTCACCGGGTCGTGATCGAAGTACACCGCCTCCCAGGTGTTGAGCACGAGCGGGCGCGGCGCCGAGGGGTGCCCGGGGAACGCACGGACCGTCTGGTGCAGACGTGCGGACACCGAGTCGAGTCCGCTCTCGCCGTAAGTGAGGAACACTCGAGGGGAGATATAGGTCTCGCCGGCACCGAGCCGGATCTCGCCGGGCAGCAGCAGCTCTCCCCCGCCGAGCACCGCGCCGTGCACCCCGGCGCCCTCGGGCAGCCGCTCGACGCCGACCTCGAGGTCGCCGCTCCACGCGACGTGAGCGGTCCACAGCTCGCCGCGACGGAAGCCGAACCCCTCGGTGCCGACGGCGGTCAGATACGGCGCGTCGTGTCCTCCGCGACCGCGGCGCACCTGACGCAGATGCGCACCGTGGCGCAGGGTGCCGCGCTGCGGGTGCCGCTCACCCGTCCAGCGCCCTGTGTGGTCGAGCACCTCGGTCGCGTGCGCGGGGATGGGCAGCAGGATGCGAGCGGCCAGCAGGTCGAGCGGGTCGGCGCCGTCGGCACCCGTGCTCGTCACCGACACCTGGGCGGTGAGCACGCCGACAGCGTCGAGGTCGAGCTCGAGCACCACCGAGGCACCGGCCGCGGCTTCCGCGAACTCCGCGCGCAGCGACGTCGATGTCGACTCCCACCCGACCGACCGCAGCAGCGGAGCGCTGTGCAGACCACCGCGATGCCAGGCCAGAGCGGGTGCGCCCGACCACCCGTCGGCCTCGACGGCCAGCAGCGGGAAGGTCCGCGGCGCGTCGAACGAGCTGAACGTCACGGAGCCGGTCGACGAGGCAGCGAGCGCGTCGAGATCTGCCGGGTCGAGCGCCGCGCCCCAGTGCAGCAGGCGCGCACTCGTCGTGTCGATGACGACGCTCACGCCGGCCGAGGTCAGGTGGACGAGTTCGCTCATTGCCGCTCCAGACGGGTCGCAGACGAAAAGGGAGGCCCGCCCGTGGGTACGGGCGGGCCTCTGAGGGGGTGTTACTCCTTGACGGGGATCGACGCGGCCTTCATGGCGTCGACCGTGGCCGTCTGACCCTTCTCGATCGCGTCGAGCAGGGTTCCGCTGCCCGAGACCGCGGCCTTGAACCCGTCGGACACGTCCGCGTAGGTCTGGGTCATGGTCGGGCCCCACGCGAAGTCGGGCGAGACCTGGGTGGCGGCGTCGGCGAAGACGTCGTAGATCTTCTGTCCGCCGTAGAACTCGACGCCCTCGGCGTAGACCGGGAGCTCGAGACCCGCGGTGGTGGCCGGGTAGAGGTTGGCGGCCTCGGCGAGCGCGGTCAGCGCCTCATCCGACGTGTTGAGCCACAGCGCGAACTTCGTCGCCTCGTAGACGTGCTCGCTGCCCTTGAGGACGGCGGTCGACGAGCCTCCCCAGTTGCCGGCCGCCGATCCGCCCTCTTCCCACTGCGGGAGGGGTGCGACGGCCCAGTTGCCGGCGGTGTCGGGAGCGCCGCTCGAGATCGAGTTGGCACCCCAGACGGCGGAGTTCCA
>JAZBLP010000145.1:0-3014 GCA_037033305.1 Actinomycetota bacterium
GAATCACGCTGGAGGACACTCCGGCCGGAACTCATTGGAGTATCGATGGCTAAGCAGGGCAATCCCTCAGCAGGCAAGGGCAAGAAGGGCCCCACCAAGGGCTCCGGCGGCAAGGGTCGCAGCTCGCTCGAAGGGCGCGGACCCACGCCCAAGGCCGAAGATCGGGCCTGGCACCCCGCCGGCAAGCGCAAGGCCGCGGCCGAGCGCTACGCGGCATCGGGAGGCAAGGGCAGGCCCGGGCAGCGTCAGACGTCCGGCGGCAACCCGAATCGCTCGGCCCGCGCGAAGGACAACACCACCGAGGTAGAGGTGGTCACCGGCCGCAACTCGGTGCTCGAGGCTCTTCGGGCGAAGATCCCCGCGTCGGCGTTCTACATCGCGCAGCGCGTCGAGATGGACGACCGTGTCAAGGAGATGCTGTCGATCGCCACGCATCGCGGAATCCCGGTGCTCGAGGTCACGCGTCAGGAGCTCGACCGCATGGCCGGCTTCGACGGGGTGCACCAGGGTGTCGCCGTCAAGGTGCCGCCGTACGAGTACGCGCACCCGCAGGACCTCCTCGAGGCCGTGATCGACAAGGGTGAGGTCCCGCTGTTCGTCGCTCTCGACGGCATCACCGACCCCCGCAACCTCGGCGCGATCATCCGCTCGACCGGTGCGTTCGGCGGTCACGGCATCATCCTGCCGCAGCGCCGTTCGGCCGGTGTGAACTCCGCGGCCTGGAAGACGAGTGCGGGTGCTGCGGCACGCGTTCCGGTCGCACTGGCGACCAACCTCACCACCCAGCTCAAGGAATTCAAGAAGCAGGGGGTGTTCGTGCTCGGCCTCGACGGCGATGGCGACGTCCTGCTGCCCGAGCTGCAGCTGGCCGACCGCCCGGTCGTGATCGTGACCGGCTCAGAGGGCAAGGGGCTCTCGCGCCTGGTGGCCGAGACCTGCGATCAGATCGTGTCGATCCCGATCTCGGCCGTGACCGAGTCGCTCAACGCCGGCATCGCGACCTCCGTCGCGCTCTACCAGGTGTCGTCCATCCGCAACGCGAAGAAGTAGGGGAGAAGCTCATGGCTCGGATCGTCGTTCTCGGAGGAACCGGCTACGCCGGTCGTCACATCGTGTCCGAGGCGGTGAGCCGCGGCCATGACGTGATCGCGATCTCGCGCAGCACGCCGACCGATGCCGTCGATGGTGCCTCATACGTCCAGGGCTCGGCGCTCGACCCCTCGTCGCTCGCGAACGCGTTCGACGGAGCGGATGCCGTCGTCTCGGCGCTCTCTCCTCGCGGCGACATGGAAGACCGGGTGCTCGAGGCGCTGAAGAACGTCATCGCGGAGCTCGCAGACACCAGCACCCGTCTCGGCGTGGTCGGCGGCGCCGGCGGAAGCCTCGTCGCACCGGAGGGGCCGCGCCTCTTCGACCTCGACTTCCCCGAGGAGTACAAGCACGAGGCGCAGGTCGGCATCGACTCGCTCGCACTGCTCCAGAGCACGGACCGGTCTCTGGACTGGTTCTTCATCCACCCGGCCGAGGTCTTCGGTCCCTGGGTCGAGGGCGAGCGCACCGGTCACTATCGCGATGGCGGCGATGTGCTGGTTCGTGACGCCGAGGGCAAATCCTTCATCTCCGGGGCGGACTTCGCGGTCGCGGTGGTCGACGAGATCGAGCGCCCGGCCCACCGTCGGGGACGCTTCACCGTCGGCTACTGACGTCAGACGAGGTCGCGCCAGTCGACCTCGTCGTCGTCATCGGCGACCGGGTGCGTGCCGGTGACGACGGGGAGGCTCATCGTCTCGGTGGGCGGACCCATGATGGTGGCCTCGTCACGGCGGTGCCGCAGCACCTCGTTGATGTAGCTCGTGAGGACCTCGGCCAGCGGGACTGAGCGTCCCTGCGCCTGAGAGAGATACCACCGGTGCTCGAGCACCTGGTGGAACACCTCTGCGGGTTCGAGCTTGGCGCGCAGCTCCCAGGGGATCGCACGCACCACGGGCTCGAACACGCGGGTCAGCCATTCGTGCGCGTACATCTCCTCGTCGACCCACTGCTTGGTCGAACGGGCACGGAACTCATCGAGATCGTTGAGCAGGCGCCGAGCCTGGTTCTCCTCGACGTCGAGACCCGTGAGGCGGATCAGTCGGCGCTGGTGGTGTCCGGCATCCACCACCTTCGGCTGGATCTCGACGACGGTGCCGTCGGAGGTCGTCGACATCGACATCTCGTCGATGTCGAATCCGAGCGCGTTGAGCCGTTCGACGCGCTCGGTGATGCGCCAGGTCTCAGCCGCGGCGAAGGACTCCTGTACAGTCAGCTCGGCCCACAGCGAGTGGTACGACGAGACGATGCCGTCGGCGATCGCGACCGCGTCGACGCCGTGCTCGAGCCGGCCGCCGGCCGCGAGGTCCATGATCTCCCCGGCGATGTTGGTCCGGGCCAGGTCGAGGTCGTAGAGGCGCTGCCCGTCGGTCAGTCCCTCCTCGTGCAGCTCGCCGGTCTCGGCGTCGACGAGGTATGCCGCGAAAGCGCCGGCGTCCCGACGGAAGAGCGTGTTGGAGAGCGAGACGTCGCCCCAGTAGAAGCCGACGTTGTGCAATCGCACCAGGAGCACCGCGAGGGCGTCGACCAGGCGGTTCGCCGTGTCCGGTCGCAGCACGCGGGTGAAGAGGGCGCGATACGGCATGGAGAAGCGCAGGTGCGACGTGACGAGAGCGGCAGGGAGCGGCTCGCCGGCGGCATCCGATCGCCCGGCGATCACGGCGACGCGGTCGACGCAGGGCACATCGAGCCGTGCCAGGTTGCCGAGCATCTCGTACTCGCGCTTCGCCATCTCATCGGTCGTCTCCTTGACGGCGACGACCTTGCCCGAGAGGTCGGCGAACCGCACCAGATGCCGCGACAGCCCTTTGGGGAGCGACACGATCTGCTCGGACGGCCACTTGCCGAGCGGAGTCGACCAGGGGAGGGCGAGCAGGGCGGGGTCGATCGAGCTCGCGGTGATCCGCAGCGCATCCTGCATGTCT
>JAZBLP010000146.1:0-2881 GCA_037033305.1 Actinomycetota bacterium
GCTCCTGCGGCGACTTCTTCGGACGGAGGCTCACTCACGTCCACGAAATCGGAGGGATTGTTCTGCGATTCTACATCAGCGTCGAGGTCCTTCCGGCCGCGGCCGGGCTGGTACGGCGACGGCTCGAGACCGGGGTGCCGGCGAGACTGCACGATGAGGATCGCGAGTCCCACGAGGATGCCGATGATGGCGGCCCACACGTTGCTGCGGAGGCCCAGGATGATCTCGCTCGGATCGATGCGGATCGACTCCCACACCACACGACCGGCGCTGTACCAGATGAGGTAGATCGCGAAGAGCTTTCCCCACTGGAACGCGGTCGCCTTGCGGCTCAGCCAGAGCAGAACGATCACGCCGAGACCGTTCCAGATCACCTCGTACAGGAACGTGGGGTGGAAGAGCGTACCGTCGGGAAGGCCGGGAGGGAAGGCGGAGTTGTCGGAGGGGATCTCGAGACCCCACGGCAGGTCGGTGGGAAGTCCGTAGAGCTCGTTGTTGAACCAGTTGCCGAAACGGCCCATGGCCTGCGCGAGCAGGAGTCCCGGTGCCAGTGCGTCCGCGAAGGTCCAGAACCGGATGCCGGTCCAGCGGCACCCGAGGTACGCGCCCACCGCGCCGCCGATGAGAGCGCCGAAGATGGCGATGCCGCCCTCCCAGATCGCCCAGACGGATCCCGGTTCGAAGGGGTTCCAGGTGTTCCTGCCCTCGCCGAAGTAGAAGTTCGGGTGCGTCAGGACGTGGAAGATCCGCGCTCCGATGATCGCCAGCGGAACGGCGAGAATCGAGATGTCGATCACGACCCACGGCTCTGCACCGCGCTTGGTGAGGCGGTGGTTGGTCAGCAGCACCGCCGCGATGATGCCGGCGATGATGCAGAGCGCATAGAAGTGGATCCGGAGCGGGCCGAGGTCGATGTAGGAGACCGTGGGGCTCGGGATGCTGGCGAGCACGCCGCTGAAGGTGCTGTGGAGCGCGAGGGACATGAGTGCGATTCTAGTTCTCGTGTACGGGGCGTGCCGACGACGTGCCGACCGCCAGGTTTCGGGTGACCTCTGCGAGCGCGGGGATGCCGCCGTCGCGGAGGGCGCGGACGAGTGCGGTGCCGACGATGGCTCCGTCCGCGTATTCGGAGACTCCGGCGATCTGCTCAGCGGTCGAGATGCCGATCCCGACGCAGGCGCGGATGTCGCCGTGCTCCCGCAGGCGTCCGACCAGGGTTCGCGCAGCGCGGTCGAGTTCGGTGCGCTCACCGGTGATGCCCATGGTCGAGACGGTGTAGACGAAGCCGGTGGACGACTTCACGACGAGGTCGAGGCGCTCGTCCGTCGAGGTCGGGGCGGCAAGGAAGACGCGGTCCAGGCCCGTGCGCTTGCTCGCCGCGATCCATTCCCCTGCCACGTCGGGTGTGATGTCGGGCGTGATCAGGCCCGCTCCGCCGGCAGCCAGCAGGTCGTCCGCGTAGCGGTCGACGCCGTACTGGAACACCGGGTTCCAGTACGTCATGACCAGAACGGGCACATCCGTGGCTGCGGTGATCGCGCGCACGGCGGTGAAGAGATCCTTCATCTTGAAACCGTTAGCGAGAGCCGCGGTGGTCGCTTCCTGGATCACGGCGCCGTCCATCACCGGGTCGCTGTACGGCGGGCCGAGTTCGATGATGTCCACGCCGTTCTCGGCAAGGGCGATGGCGGCCTGGATGCTGGTCTCGAGGTCGGGGTAACCGACCGGAAGGTATCCGACGAAGGCGCTGCGCCCCGCGTCGTGGGCGGCGGCGATCGCCTGTTCGACGCGGCTCATAGCTCCGGCTCCCCCTTCGATGCGGCGGCTTCGAAGTCGCTCTCGGCGGCGACGTCGTGCGCGAGCGCCTCGGCGTCGTACAGGTCGAAGTACCGGGCAGCTGTGTCCATGTCCTTGTCGCCGCGGCCGGAGAGGCAGATGGCGAGCACGGCGTCCGGCCCCATGTCGCGCCCGAGGCGCAGTGCGCCCGCGAGGGCGTGGGCGGACTCGATGGCGGGGATGATGCCCTCGGTGCGGCTCAGGAGACGCAGCGCCTGCATGGCCTCGTCGTCGGTCGCCGGGATGTACTCGGCGCGACCGATGTCGGCGAGCCAGGAGTGCTCCGGCCCTACGCCCGGGTAGTCGAGACCCGCGGAGATCGAGTGCGACTCGACCGTCTGGCCGTCCTCGTCCTGGAGGACGTAGGTCTTCGCGCCGTGCAGGATGCCCGGACGTCCGCGTTCGATCGAGGCGGCATGCCGGGGCGTGTCGACGCCGTCGCCGGCCGCCTCCACTCCGTAGAGCTTCACGCCGTCGTCGTCGAGGAACGCGTCGAACATGCCGATCGCATTCGAGCCGCCTCCGACGCACGCGACGACCGCGTCAGGCAGTCGACCGACCTCGTCGAGCAGCTGCTGACGGGCCTCTTCGCCGATGATCTTCTGGAAGTCGCGAACCATTGCCGGGAACGGGTGCGGCCCCGCTGCCGTGCCGAAGATGTAGTTGGTCGTCTCGACGCTCGCCACCCAGTCGCGGTACGCGTCGTTGATGGCGTCCTTCAGGGTGCGCGAGCCTGAGGTGACCGCGACCACCTCGGCGCCGAGCAGACGCATCCGAGCCACGTTGAGCGCCTGACGCTCGGTGTCGACCTCGCCCATGTAGATGGTGCAGTCGAGGCCGAAGAGGGCCGCGGCCGTGGCCGTGGCGACGCCGTGCTGGCCCGCACCCGTCTCCGCGATCACGCGGGTCTTGCCGAGGCGCTTCGTCAGCAGCGCCTGGCCCAGCACGTTGTTGATCTTGTGCGACCCCGTGTGATTGAGGTCTTCGCGCTTGAGGAAGATCCGGGCTCCACCGGCGTGCTCCGCGAAGCGGGCGACCTCGGTGA
>JAZBLP010000147.1:0-2752 GCA_037033305.1 Actinomycetota bacterium
TCGGTGAGCCCGGTACCCAGCTGACGATGCGTACGTTCCACACCGGTGGTTCGGCGTCGGCAGACGACATCACGCAGGGTCTGCCCCGCGTGCAGGAGCTCTTCGAGGCTCGCACCCCGAAGGCGGCATCGCCGATCGCCGAGGCCGATGGCCGCATCACGATCGACGAGACGGACAAGGCCAAGAAGGTCATCCTGACGCCCGACAACGGTGACGAGGAAGTGATCTACCCGGTCCTGAAGCGTGCGACGCTTCTGGTCGAGGACGGTCAGCACGTCACGGTCGGTCAGCCTCTCCTGGTCGGCACGCTCGACCCCAAGGAGGTCATGCGTGTCATGGGTGCTCGCGAGGTGCAGCGTTACCTCGTCGGCGGCGTCCAGGGCGTCTACCGCTCGCAGGGTGTGCCGATCCACGACAAGCACATCGAGGTCATCGTCCGTCAGATGCTCCGTAAGGTCACCGTCGTCGATCACGCCGACACGACCCTGCTGCCGGGTGAGATGGTCGACCTCAAGCGCTACCAGGCGATCAACCGCGAGGCTGTGGCAGAGGGCAAGCGCCCCGCGTCTGGCCGTCCGGAGCTGATGGGTATCACGAAGGCGTCGCTCGCGACCGAGTCGTGGCTGTCGGCCGCTTCGTTCCAGGAGACGACCCGCGTTCTCACGCAGGCCGCCATGGAGGGAAAGCGCGACCCGCTGGTCGGTCTCAAGGAGAACGTCATCATCGGAAAGCTCATCCCCGCCGGAACCGGTCTCTCGAAGTACCGCGACGTCACGGTCGAGGCGACGGAAGAAGCCAAGAGCGAGCGCTACCCGAACCGGATCTTCGCATCCGACGGTGCGTACGCCGACGGTGACTTCGGTTACGTCGACTTCGACGCGTTCTCGACGGACGACATCACGCCGGGCACGTACAACTGATCGATTCAGTTCTGACGTACTGAGTGAGTGAGAAGGCCCCGGGCGATTCGCCCGGGGCCTTCTTCGTGTCCGGATCCGCGAAGTGTCAGTCGAAGAGGTGCTCGATGATGCTCGACGTGTAGCCCTCGGGTGCGAGGTTCGAGTACTCGGTGTCGATCAGCACGTCGTCGCGCCAGAAGAGAGTGCGACCGTCGGTGACGGGGTATTGCTCGTTCTGCCAGGTCTTCTCGCAGCGGGTGCCGCCGTCGGGAGTGAAGCACGTGTACCCCTCGTCGGCCACGAGAGCGTTCAGCATGTCGAGGGCCGGCCCGCGGTTCACCAGAGTGATGGTGGTGACGAGGCGGGTGGTGTCCGCCTTCGGGTCAGCCCAGACGCAGGTGAGCTCGCCGTCGTCTCCGACCCCGGACGGGCCGAAGGCCGCGTCGTTCAGGGGCACGCCGTCGAGTTGCGCGAGCACGTCGTCCGAGAGGATCGCCCGGCAGTCCGTCGGCAGCGCGATCGACGTCGCGGTCGGCGTGGGGGAGGGTGTCGGGGTATCCGCTGCGTCCGTCCCCGGACTCGACGACGGCGATGCGGAATCGCCCGACTGTGTGGTGCCCGAACCCGTCGGACCGCAGCCGGTGATCACGGCGAGGAGTAGGAGAGCCGCTGCGCCGGCGGCGATTCGAGCGTTCATGCGCTCACGGTAGCGCTGCGCCCGGCCCATGCCGGGAGGCTGACCGAACCGCCACAGAAGCCGCACTCGCGGTAGTGTCGGCGGAATGAGTGATGATTCCTCCCGTGTGCCCGGTGCAGTCGTCGTCGGAGACGCGCTGATCGATGAGATCCACGACGACGGCGGGGTGCGAGAGCTGGTCGGCGGCGCGGCACTGAACGTCGCCGTCGGTCTTCGCAGGCTCGGCGTGCCGACCACCCTGATCGCCATGGTCGGCGACGACGAAGCGGGGGCGCACATCCGCGAGTACCTCGACGATCACGACGTGCGGCTGATCACCAGCGAGGCGCCGCTCGGGTCGTCTCGGGCGATCGTGCAGCGTGGCCCGGACGGAGAGCCCGTCTACGTGTTCAACGAGGCCGCGCAGCGGCGCAGCATCCGCTACTCCGACGAGGCAGCTCGAGCGATCGCCGATTCTGGTCTCGTGGCCGTCAGTTGCTTCCCGTTCGATGTGCCCGCCGAGGTCGACGCGCTGCTCGACGCCGTCGGTGACACACGTCTCGCTGTCGACCCGAATCCTCGGTCGGGGATGCTGAGCGACCGCGCCGAGTTCGTGCGGGGCTTCGAGCGAGCGGCCGCGGGAGCCTCGATCGTGAAGATCGGCGCCGACGATGCGTCGCTTCTCTACGACGGCGATCTCGACGCGCTGAGGACGCGGCTGCGGGGGCTCGGGGTGAGCGCGGTGCTCGCGACCGCGGGCGCCGGTGGTGCGGCACTCGAGTCGGATGCCGGAACCGTCACGGCGCCCATCTCGGCGTTGCCCGGGCGCGTCGTCGATACCGTGGGCGCCGGCGACGCCACTCTCGCCGCGGTGGCAGCGGGGCTTGCGCAGAGTGCGCCCTCCGACGCCGAGGGCTGGCAGCAGCTGCTCGATCGGGCCATGGATGTGGCCGCTGCGACGTGCCGCGCCGAGGGCGGCCTGCTGCGGACGCCCGAGTCCATCGCAGATGCTGATCGCGGCGTGTTCGGCAGCTGAGCGCTCGATTTCTCACGCCTGCCCTCGGCAGGTATGATTATCTATCGTGCCCCCGGTTGGCTGTCGAAGTCGGACGGGTGCGCTCAGGCGAGTTACCCAAGCGGCCAAAGGGATCTGACTGTAAATCAGACTGCTCAGCAT
>JAZBLP010000148.1:0-2304 GCA_037033305.1 Actinomycetota bacterium
CGACAGGCGCCACAGCTCGCCGGGGAGCTCTGCGCCCTCGGTCGAGCGGATGACCGCGGGGCGATCGACCGCGCCCTCGACCAGCAGCATCCGGAATCCGTCCGAAGTGCGGACGTCGCCGATGAATCGGGCTCCGAGAGCCTGCAGCTGCGGGTTGAGCGGTTCGCCGCTGAGGTGGGCGCCGAAGACGGCGACGTCGACTCCCGGGGTGTCGAGCGCGGCATCCCGCTCCGTCTCGCCGAGGAGGCGAGCTGCGAGATCGAGCGCGACCTGGTCGTGGAACGTCGGCGTCACGATCGAGACGCCGAAGTGTCCCTCGCCGGCGACCTCACCCGTCGGCACGGCCACGGCGGCCATGTCCATGAGGTTCACGAAGTTCGTGAAGGTGCCGACGGTGCTGTTCACGCCGAGCGGGTCGGCCGCGACCTCGGCGACGGTCGGATGGATCGGCGCGGTCGGGATGACCAGGGCATCCGTGCCCTCGAGCACCTGCTGAGCGAGGCGCGTCGCGGCGGCGACGGCCTGCTGGGCATCGATCACCGTCGTGCCGTCGATCTCTCCGGCGCGGGCGGCGATCTCGGCGACCGAGGGATCGGCCTCTTCCGGGTGAGCGGCGAGGAATGCGCCGTACGACCAGGCCCGCTCGCTCACCAGTCCGCCGCCGTAGAGCAGCTGTGCGGTGGCCAGGAACGGAGAGATGTCGATCGTGCGGGTCTCGGCTCCCAGCGCCTCGAGACGGGCGATCGTCTCGTCGAACGCCGCCAGGACTGCGGGGGAGAGCGACACGAGGTCGGCGCGTCGGGGCACGGCGATCACGGGTCGCGGCGGTGCCGCCTGCGGGGCGTCGAGCGCCCACGGCCTGCTCTTCGGGTCGGTGTTCGACGGGCCGGCGACGACCGACATCACCCGCGCGGCGAGGCCGGTGGTGCGTGTGAAGACCGAGACCGTGTCGTACGAGGGGGATGCCGGCAGCACCCCGTCGAGAGGCAGCAGTCCGAGCGTGGGCTTCACACCGAGGATGCCGTTGAACGCGGCCGGCACCCGCCCCGAGCCCGCGGTGTCGGTGCCGAGGGAGAAGTCGACGAGGCCGCGCCCGACGGCGGCGCCGGATCCCGAGCTCGAACCGCCGGAGACGCGCTCGGGGTCGAGCGCGCTCGTGACGACGCCGTAGGGGCTGCGTGTTCCGACGAGCCCCGTGGCGAACTGGTCCATGTTCGTCTTGCCGACGAGGATCGCTCCGGCGTCGAGCAGCCTCGTGACGACTGTCGCGCTCTTCGCCGGGATCCGGGCGAAGGCGGGGTGTGCGGCGGTGGTCGGGATGCCGGCCACATCGATGTTGTCCTTGACGGCGAACGTCAGACCGGCGAGGGGGAGGGCTGCTCCGGCGGCGACGCGATCGCGCACGGTCTCGGCATCCGCCTGGATCTCTGCGGCGCTGCGGCGGGTGATCCAGATGCTGGCGGGCGCGGCGTCGAGTGCGGTCAGGAGCGTGGCGACGTCGGTGGAGACAGAAACGGAGGAGGAGAGGGAGATCATCGGTGCGGGTCCAATCCGTGGTTCATGTGGGAGATCTGCATGGCGCGGGCCGCACGGGCCTCGACGATCGACTGCGACTGGCCGACGTGCGTGCGCAGGAAGTCGCGGGCTTCACGCAGGCGACCCGTCAGTACGAGCTCGAGGATCTCGAGATGCTCGCTGATGGTCGCGTCGACCCTGTCCTGGGTGAGGTAGTCGTGCATGCGGATCGGGCGGATGCGGCGGTTCACACGCTCCAGCGCTCCGACCAGCTCGCGGTTGCCCGCGGCGCCCAGGAGCGCCAGGTGGAAGTGCTCGTCCGCGTCGACGAAACCGGGATCGGGGGTGATGCCGGTCTCGAGCCGAGAGACCCAGAGGGCCTGCTCGGCGGTGAGCAGGCCACGCTCATGGCTGATCGTCGGATCGGCGATGGCGCGGTCGATGCCCTGCGACTCCAGCAGGATGCGCAGCTCGTAGAGGTCGGTGAACTCCTCGAGCGTGGGCATGTAGCGGTACAGCGCTCCGTCGCGCTTGACGAGGAGGCCGTCTGCTTCGAGCCGCGCCAGGGCGTCGCGCACCGGGGTGCGTGAGAGCTCGAAGCGCTCGGCGACGTTCTCCTCGGTGAAGCGGTGGAAGGGCGAGTACGCCGCGGTCAGTAGCTCGGCCCGCAGCTGCTCGTAGACGCGGATGCGGGCGGGACGCCGGCGCTCGGAGCCCGGATCCTGCGATGTGGCCAATGATGTATCCATTGCTGGACATCGTTCGGTATCCATGTTTCCGCGGTGTATC
>JAZBLP010000149.1:0-2011 GCA_037033305.1 Actinomycetota bacterium
CAGTTCAAGCTGCGCGAGGGTCAGGCCATCGGCGCGCACGTCACCCTCCGTGGTGACCGCGCGTGGGAGTTCGTGGACCGCCTGGTCTCGCTCGCACTGCCCCGCATCCGCGACTTCCGCGGACTGTCGGCCAAGCAGTTCGACGGCAACGGCAACTACACCTTCGGTCTCCAGGAGCAGAGCGTGTTCCACGAGATCGACCAGGACAAGATCGACCGGGTTCGCGGTTTCGACATCACCGTCGTCACCACCGCGAAGACGGATGACGAGGGTCGCGCCCTGCTGCGTCACCTCGGCTTCCCGTTCCGCTCGGAAGACGCCCAGGCGTAACACCTTCGACAGGCTCAGGGACCGCATGGTCACTGGGCCTGTCGAAGTGCACGTACAATTGAAGATTGCGTGCTCATCGCAGGCCGTCTGTCGTGTAACGGCAGCCGGAACCTCATGAACAAAGGAAAACAACAATGACAATGACAGACCCGGTCGCAGATCTGCTGACCCGTCTGCGCAACGCGAACTCGGCGCATCACGACTCCGTGACCCTGCCGTCGAGCAAGCTCAAGACGCACATCGCCGAGATCCTCCAGCAGGAGGGCTACATCGCCGGATGGGAGACGACTGACGCTCGCGTCGGATCGAACCTCACCCTGCAGCTGAAGTACGGCCCCAACCGTGAGCGTTCGATCGCGGGCATCAAGCGCGTGTCGAAGCCCGGCCTCCGCGTGTACGCGAAGTCCACCGAGCTGCCCAGGGTTCTCGGCGGACTCGGCGTGGCCATCCTGTCCACCTCCTCCGGTCTTCTCACCGACCGTCAGGCAGAGCAGAAGGGCGTGGGCGGAGAAGTTCTCGCCTACGTGTGGTAATCGAAAATGTCGCGTATTGGACGACTTCCCATCGACGTTCCCGCGGGCGTGACCATCTCGGTCGACGGCCGTGAGGTCGCGGTGAAGGGCCCCAAGGGTGAGCTCACCCTGACGGTCGCAAAGCCCATCGAGGTCGCGGTCGAGGAGAACCAGGTTCTGGTCACCCGTCCCGACGACGAGCGCGAGTCGCGGTCGCTTCACGGCCTGACCCGCACGCTCATCAACAACAACATCATCGGCGTGACCCAGGGATACACCAAGGGTCTCGAGGTCGTCGGAACCGGTTACCGCGTGGCTCAGAAGGGCAGCTCGGTCGAGTTCGCCCTCGGCTTCTCGCACCCGGTCCTCATCGACCCGCCCGCCGGTATCACGCTCACGGTCGAGGGCAACAACAAGCTCACCGTCAGTGGTATCGACAAGCAGGCTGTCGGCGAGGCAGCTGCGAACATCCGCAAGATCCGCAAGCCCGAGCCGTACAAGGGCAAGGGCGTGCGTTACGCCGGCGAGGTCGTGCGTCGCAAGGCCGGAAAGAGTGGTAAGTAACCATGGCTCTCAAGTCAAAGTCTGACGCCCGCGCGCGTCGTCATGCCCGCCTTCGCAAGAAGGTCGTCGGCACCGAGGCGCGTCCGCGCCTCGTCGTCAACCGCTCGGCTCGCCACGTCTTCGTGCAGCTTGTCGACGACAGCAAGGGTCACACCGTCGCGTCGGCATCGACGCTCGAGACCGACCTGCGCTCGCTCGAGGGTGACAAGACCGCCAAGGCCCGCAAGGTCGGCGAGCTTCTCGCCGAGCGTGCGAAGTCCGCAGGCGTTTCCGAGGCAGTGTTCGACCGTGGCGGCAACCGCTACGCCGGTCGTGTCGCCGCCATCGCCGACGGCGCCCGCGAAGGGGGTCTGGCACTGTGAGTGACAACAAGGAGAACGAAGTGACCGAAGCGGCAGCTGCCACTTCCGAGACTGCCGCCGGCACCACGCAGGCAGAGCCGTCTCAGCGCGACAACCGCCGCGGCGGTGGCCGTGGTGACCGCAACCAGGGTGGCCGTGACCGCAACTCCCGCGACCGTGGGGACAACCAGTTCCTCGAGCGCGTGGTCACCATCAACCGTGTCTCGAAGGTCGTGAAGGGTGGTCGTCGCTTCAGCTTCACCG
>JAZBLP010000150.1:0-1953 GCA_037033305.1 Actinomycetota bacterium
GGCCACCGAACTGCGCCTTACCACCGAGCGGCTGCTGGGTGATCATCGAGTACGGGCCCGTCGAGCGCGCGTGGATCTTGTCGTCGACCAGGTGGTGGAGCTTCAGGATGTACATGTAGCCCACCGAGATCGGCGCCGGGAACGGCTCACCCGAGCGACCGTCGAACAGCTGCGTCTTGCCGCTCGAGTCGATCAGGCGGACGCCGTCACGGGTCGGGGTGGTCGCGTCGAGGAGACCGGAGATCTCCTCCTCCGACGCACCGTCGAACACCGGGGTGGCGACCTTGGTGCCCGGGGCGGCCTCGAACGCGTCCTTCGGGAGCTTCGCAGCCCACTCCGGAGTGCCCTCGACCTTCCAGCCCTGCTTCGCGATCCACCCGAGGTGGGTCTCGAGGACCTGGCCGAAGTTCATTCGACCCGGGATGCCGAGCGGGTTGAGCACGATGTCGACCGGGGTTCCGTCCGCGAGGAACGGCATGTCCTCGATCGGGAGGATCTTGGCGATGACACCCTTGTTGCCGTGACGACCGGCGAGCTTGTCACCCTCGGTGATCTTGCGCTTCTGGGCGATGTAGACCACGACGCGACGGTTGACGCCCGAGCCGAGCTCGTCGTCGCCGTCCTCCGCGTTGAACTCCTTGACCGCGATGATCGTGCCCTGCTCGCCGTGAGGCACCTTCAGGGACGTGTCGCGGACCTCGCGGCTCTTCTCGTTGAAGATCGCGCGGAGCAGGCGCTCCTCGGCCGACAGCTCGGTCTCGCCCTTCGGCGTGACCTTGCCGACGAGGATGTCGCCGGGGCGGACCTCGGCGCCGATGCGGATGATGCCGCGCTCGTCGAGATCCTTCAGGAGCTCCGGGCTGACGTTGGGGAGGTCACGGGTGATCTCCTCCTTGCCGAGCTTGGTGTCGCGCGCGTCGACCTCGTACTCCTCGATGTGGATCGAGGAGAGGGTGTCGTCCTTCACCAGGTCCTGGCTCAGGATGATCGCGTCCTCGAAGTTGTAGCCCTCCCACGTCATGAACGCGACGAGGAGGTTCTTTCCGAGTGCCAGCTCGCCGTTCTCGGTGGCGGGGCCATCGGCGATGACCTCTCCGACCTCGACGCGGTCGCCCTCGTTGACGACGACCTTCTGGTTGTACGACGTGCCCTGGTTCGAGCGGTCGAACTTGCGCAGGTGGTAGTCCTGCGTTCCACCCTCGTCGAGCATGACGGTGACGCGGTCTGCGGAGACCTCGGTGACGACACCCGGCTTCTCAGCCGTGAGCACGTCGCCGGCGTCGATGGCCGTGTAGCCCTCCATACCGGTTCCGACGAGCGGCGAGTCGCTGCGCAGCAGCGGCACAGCCTGACGCTGCATGTTGGCACCCATGAGTGCGCGCTGTGCGTCGTCGTGCTCGAGGAACGGCACGAGCGAGGTCGCGACCGACACCATCTGGCGCGGCGAGACGTCGATGTAGCCGATCTCCTCGGGGAGGAAGAGGTCCACCTCACCGCTGCCGCCCTTGGGGCGTGCGAGGACGTGGCTCTCACGGAAGCGACCCTTGGCATCGAGCGGGGCGTTGGCCTGCGCGATGTTGAAGTCGACCTCCTCGGAGGCGGTCAGGTAGTCGATGTGCTCGGTGACGACGCCACCCTCGACCTTGCGGTACGGAGTCTCGATGAAACCGAACGAGTTGATGCGCGCGAAGGTCGCGAGAGCACCGATCAGACCGATGTTCGGGCCTTCAGGGGTCTCGATCGGGCACATGCGGCCGTAGTGCGACGGGTGGACGTCACGGACCTCGACGCCGGCGCGGTCACGGCTCAGACCACCCGGGCCGAGTGCCGACAGACGACGCTTGTTGGTCAGACCCGCGAGCGGGTTGTTCTGATCCATGAACTGCGACAGCTGCGACGTTCCGAAGAACTCCTTGATCGCGGCGACGACGGGGCGCACGTTGATCAGGGTCT
>JAZBLP010000151.1:0-1692 GCA_037033305.1 Actinomycetota bacterium
GATGCCCGGGCCGCCGAGGTCGTGGCATCCGTGCAGGCCGCGGCGCCCGCCCCAGCCGCCGTCACCACCCCCACCGCGTTCGCGCTCGGGGACCCCTCGATCCCGCTGCCCGCTCCTCGCACGGTCTGGAACGGCAGCGCGCCTCGACACGTCACGGCGACCGCTCCCGCATCCGACCGTCCTCGACCGACCTGGACCCAAGCGATCGCCGTCCTGCTCGGTGCCGCAGCCCTCGGCATCCTGGCTGCCGCTGCCGTGGCCTTCGTGCGGGCGCTGCTGAGCTTCCCGTTCATGCAGGACTTCCTCGCCGCTTTCCCCGGCGAGTACGAGCCGGCCGTCGCGGTCGAACCGGGATTCGCGCCATGGACCAACTGGGCGCACTTCTTCAATGTGTTCCTGATGGTGCTGATCATCCGGTCGGGTCTTCGCATCCGCAACGAGAAGCGCCCGACCGCGTTCTGGACCCCACGCAACGACCCCAAGGGCAAGGTCAGCCTGACGATCTGGTTCCACCAGGCACTCGACATCCTCTGGCTCGTGAACGGCGTGATCTTCGTGGTGCTGCTGTTCGTCACCGGACACTGGGCGCGCATCGTGCCGACGAGCTGGGAGGTCATACCGAACGCGCTGTCGGCCGCGCTGCAGTACGTGTCGTTCGACTGGCCGACCGAGCACGGCTGGGTGAACTACAACAGCCTGCAGCAGCTGGCCTACTTCGTGACGGTGTTCATCGCGGCCCCCTTGGCCGCGGCAACCGGGTTCCGCATGTCGGGCATGTGGCCGAAGAAGGCCGAGCGTCTGTCGAAGGCCTATCCGATCGAGTGGGCTCGCGCGCTGCACTTCCCGATCATGATCTACTTCGTGGTGTTCATCATCGGACACGTCGCCCTGGTGTTCCTCACCGGGTTCCTGCGCAACCTCAACCACATGTACGCCTCGTCGGATGCCGTCGGCTGGACCGGGTTCTGGGTCTTCGTGGCGTCCCTCGTGGTCATCGCGCTCGGCTGGGTCGCCGCACGCCCGCTCGTCATCGCCCCGATCGCGAAGCTGTTCGGCACCGTCTCCGGGCGCTGAGCAGTTCACGATTCCGCACAGGCTGCTCACCGACGCAGCGAAACGGCCCTCTGCTTGTGGCAGGGGGCCGTTCATGCGGGATCGTGAGCGCGAGCGTCACGAGATGCGGGGTCAGCGCACGAAGCGCACCTCGGTCAGCGTCTCGCCGAGGAACGGCTCGGTGTGGCTGGCGCCGTCGAGCGTGAAGCCGTTGCGCGTGTAGAAGCGGTGCGCGCGGGGGTTGTCCTCCGCGACCCAGAGGTAGAGGGGCTCGTCCTTCTCGACGGCGGCGTCGAACAGCTTCTGGCCGATGCCGGTGGAGTGGTACGCGTCGAGCAGGTAGATGAAGTACAGCTCGCGGAACGCGGGGGCGTCCTTGTCGCGGGCGGGGCCGGAGCCGACGAAGCCGACGATCTCTCCGTCGACGAGCGCCGCCCGCATCGTGAACTCGGGGCCCTGCGCTGCCCAGTGCGTCCACAGCTCGGCCATGCGGCGGGGCGAGACCTTCTCGAGGGCCGCCTTGCTGATCAGGTGGTCGTAGGTCTCGTGCCAGCACTGCGCGTGCACGCGACCCAGGGCTTCCGCATCCACATCACGGACCGGACGGACGATGACTTCAGGCTGGGCTTCGGCGCTCAT
>JAZBLP010000152.1:0-1043 GCA_037033305.1 Actinomycetota bacterium
ATGGGGCCGAAGTCTGTCCCGGAGGACTTCCTTGCCGACGCTCAAGCATAAGGGAAGATCTGAGCAAAACGCGAATCGAGGGCGAGCCTGCTGTCTCCCGGGCGTGTTCAGGAGGACGATGGACTCATATCGCTGTGCCCGCTCGCGCTGCCCGTCCCTGGTGCGGATGTGAAAGAAGTTGTTAGTGTGGCATCTGTGAAACCGGCGGAAGGGGCCGTGTGAACGACCAACACTCCACGTCGGATGCTGCTGCCGCGGCATCCGAGGACTGCGGCTGCGCGCCGACTCCAGCAGAGAGCCGCGCGTTCTGGAAGGACCGTTCGGTCACCCGTCGCAGCGCCCTCGCCTTCGGCGCGCTCAGCGTCGTCGCCCTCAGCGCCTTCGGGGTCTCCTCTGGAGTGACCGCCGCGTACGCCGCGTCGTACCCCAGCTGGGACGACGTGCAGAACGCCATGAACAACGAGTCCGCGAAGGCAGCGGAGGTCACGCGCATCGAGGGGCTCATCCAGTCGCTCACGCAGCGGGTGGCCGACGCGCAGGCCAAGGCCGTGCTCGCCGGCGAGGAGTACAACGCCGCGCAGCTCGCCTACTTCGACGCCATCGCCGTCGCGGAGGAGCTCCAGTCGAAGGCCGATGAGCAGGCCGTCGTCGCCGATGACGCGACGAAGAAGGCTGCCCAGCTCGCCGCGCAGCTGTATCGCAACGGCGGCGATGACACCGCCCTCGAACTGTTCTTCGCCGGGTCGGCCGACAATGCCGACCAGCTGCTCTCTCGTCTCGGCACGATGGACAAGGTCTATCAGTACAACCAGACGGTGCACGACAACGCGGTCGCCGCTCGCAACTCCGCCCAGCAGCTGACCGACCAGGCCGTCGTCGCCCGCACGGAGCGGGACCGCCTGCAGCAGGTCGCCGAGCAGAAGATGATCGAGGCGCAGGCTGCAGCGGATGCCGCCCAGGCCGCGCTCGACGAGCAGTCGGCGAACCTCGCGACGATGCAGGCCCAGCTCTCAGCTCTGAAGGACGCCACCGCGACGACCGTG